>NZ_CP151792.1:916150-1221533 GCF_038446525.1 Methanolobus sp. ZRKC5 | reverse complement strand
TACGATTTACGTTTGTGCATCGGCTGAAATGGTCTGGTGCATCAGGCATGTTGTTTGTAAGTGACTTTATAAAGTCTGCCCTTTCATTGATATTTAGTGCATAGTTGTATTTCTTTTCGTAGCCAAGGGTGCTGCTTCTCTTGGCTGCCATGGCTCTTCCACAAAGGGACCCTGCTCCGTGTGCCGGATATATTTCACAGAAATCGGGCAATTTAAGGATTTTCTCATGCAAAGTATCATACAATTTTGATGCAAGTTCCTCTGCTTTTCCCGGGAAGAGATCCGGCCTGCCAACATCCCCTACAAACATGGTATCTCCACAGAAAAGTGCAACTGGTTCTTCACCTCTTGAAGCGTCAGTGACTACGTATGATATATGCTCGGGTGTGTGCCCCGGTGTCTCCAGAATATCCAGCTTAATGTTCTCTATGGAAAAAGAATCTCCTTCTGAGAGGGCTACATATTCAAAATCACAATTTGCTGACAATGGTGCATAAATTGCAGCTCCTGTTCTCTGCGCAAGGTCTATGTGGCCTGAAATAAAATCGGCATGTAAATGAGTTTCAAGGATATGCGTGATCTTGACTCCAAGTTCTCTTGTTAGCTCCAGATATATCTCTATGTCTCTTCTTGGATCGATGACTGCACAGGTTCTATCTCCTGCCAATATGTAAGAACTATGGGCAATTTTCTCAGTGAATATCTGTTGTATTAGCATTTTTAATCCCCTGATTATATCTTGATTATGCGTACAAATATTTTTCTGATTATTTCTCTATTTTGTTTGTGGATATTGGCGGCAACGGACTGATGAAATAAGTTTAATTATTGGGTGCATACCACAAATA
Organism: Methanolobus sp. ZRKC5; assembly: GCF_038446525.1. Lineage (GTDB taxonomy): Archaea > Halobacteriota > Methanosarcinia > Methanosarcinales > Methanosarcinaceae > Methanolobus. Next base: position 1,220,685 of record NZ_CP151792.1, on the reverse strand, counting down.
ACACTAAAAGTTGACTTATGTTCAAAAAGAATATATACTCCTTCTTTATTATGATGTATCATGCAGGAAATCACAGGGCTGGAACTATCTCCTAAAAAAGTGGAGTATCTGAAACTCCTATTGAAAAAAGGTGATCTTGTAAAGACCACTGATATTTCTAGAGAGCTTAATGTCGATCCATCCACATCTACGAAGACTATAACTGATCTTTCTGAATCGGGTTATGTTGATCATGTTCCTTATCGTGGGGTGCGGCTGACTGAAAAAGGCAGGTTGTATGCTGAGTTCTTCGTTAACAGACACAACATACTAAGTCTGATGTTGAGTCATTATGGTCTTTCTTCGGAGGAATCATGTGCTGAGGTTTCTCGGTTTGAATCATTAGTGTCTAAAGTTGCAATTGATAAGGTGTGTGATGCTATGGGTCATCCTACTGTGGGTGTTTGCGGGCGAATTAAACACATTTCTTGCGGTTCTGCTGGTAATCTTTGATTTGATTTTTTACTGATTAATTGTTGGGTGCATACCAAACAATTTGGTTATAGTGCAAATTAATGTGGTGTAATAATATGAAGAAAAATATGATAGCTCTGATGATGCTCTTTTCTATTTGTATCGTTTTGACTGCAGGATGCGTTGACGAACAAAATTCTTCCGCTGGGATATCTGATTCGGATTCAGGTGGCATGATTGTAGCTGTAAGTGTGCTTCCACAGGCAGAATTTGTGGAAAAGATAGCAGGAGATAGTGTAAAAGTAATTGTTATGGTTCCTCCAGGGGCAGATCCTCACTCATATGAGCCTACTCCCGGGCAGCTTAGGGATCTGAGCAATGCAAAACTGTATGCAATGGTAGGCTCAGGAATAACCATTGAAGATAATATGATTGGTAAGATCGCTGATTTAAATCCTGAAATGGTGATAATTGACTGTTCGGAAGGTATCACAATGAGTGAAATGGAGGCTCATGCTCATGAGGATGAAGATGAACATGATGTTGAGGATGAACATGATGCTGAGGATGAACATGGTGAAGAAACCGGTATGGACCCTCATATATGGACCTCTCCTGCAAACGTTAAGTTAATGGTCGAAAATATCTATGGAGGGCTTGTAGAGCTTGATCCTGAAAATGAAGCAACTTATTTTGAGAATAAGAATGCGTATCTTGCAGAGCTCGATGCATTGGATGAACAAATAAAGACCACTCTTTCAGGCAAGGAAGGAAGCAGTTTTATGGTCTATCATCCTGCATGGGGATATTTTGCAGAGCACTATGGTCTGGTTCAGGTTCCTGTTGAGCTGGAAGGTAAGGAACCAAGTGTAAGGGATATGCAGAACATTATAGACGAGGCAAATGAGAAAAATATAAAGGTCATTTTCGTTCAGTCTGGTTTTAGTACTGTAAGCGCATCTGCTATTGCAAATGAGATAGGCGGTGAGGTTGTGGAAGTGGACCCCCTTGCAAAGGATTATATAGATAACCTCGCAAAAGTAGCAGAAGCATTTGAAAAAGGACTGGCTTGAAATGGAAGACGTGATCGATGTTAAGGATGTTTGGGTAAGTTATGATAGTGTTCATGTTCTTGAATCTGTCACTTTTACTGTTAAGAACAAGGATTTTTTGGCTATCATAGGCCCAAATGGAGGGGGTAAGAGCACTCTTCTGAAAGTAATTCTGGGATTGATCAAACCCGATAAGGGCACAGTCAAACTTCTGGGTGGGGATCCTAAAAAGATGAGGAAGTATGTGGGATATGTTCCCCAGTACCATTCCTCAAACCTTGATTTCCCAATCACTGTGTCTGATGTTGTACTCATGGGTCGTCTCAGTCATAAAGGTCCTTTTCAGAGATATAATACAGAAGATCGTAAGGCAGCAACTGAAGCTCTTGAAACGGTTGGGATGCTTGAATTTAAGGACCGTCAGATCGGTGAACTCTCTGGTGGTCAGAAACAGCGGGTTTTCATTGCCCGGTCACTTGTTACTAAACCGAAAATCTTAATACTGGATGAACCGTCCACGGGTATAGATTCCAGGATGCAGAAAGAGTTCTATGAACTTCTCAACAGGCTCAAATCAGAGATTGCCATCATAATGGTCACTCATGACATCAGCGCTGTTTCAGTATATGTCGATAAGATCGGCTGTCTGAACCGGAAGTTCCATTATCATGACTCTAAGGAACTAAGTTCGCATGACCTGGAAGTATCATATCAGTGTCCGATCGAGCTAATTGCTCACGGTGTGCCACACAGGGTTTTGAAAGAGCACTAAGGGTGAACAGTATGCTTGAAATACTCCAGTATGACTTTATGAGGAATGCTATTTTTGCCGCTATTCTGGCGAGTGTCGCATGTGGTATAATTGGTGTCTATGTAGTTGTGAAAAAGATCGTTTTCATAAGCGGCGGTATTACTCACGCATCTTTTGGTGGTATCGGTCTTGGATACTATCTTGGGATCAATCCATTATATGGTCTTATTCCTTTCAGTCTTTTTTCCGCACTTGTCATGGGTCTTGTGAGCAAACGTTCAAAAGTGGCTGAAGATACTGCTATAGGTATACTCTGGTCTCTGGGGATGGCAATAGGTATTATTCTGATATACTGGACCCCCGGTTACGCACCTGATCTCATGACCTATCTTTTCGGTAATATCCTGACGGTACCAATGTCTGATATTTACCTTATGCTGGGTCTTGATGCTGTTATAATCTTTGTTGTATATGCTTTCTATAAACAATTCATGGCACTTTGTTTTGACGAAGAGTTTACAACAGTTGCAGGCTTGTCCGTAGAGAAACTTTACTTGCTCCTGCTTTGTATGATAGCACTAACAATCGTACTATTGATCAAGATAGTAGGTATTATTCTTATCATCGCACTGCTTACTATGCCAGCATCCCTGAGTAGACATTACACCAATGATCTTGGGAAGATGATGTACCTTGCAATATTCTTCGGTATAATTTTCAGCATCGTAGGATTATCATTATCCTATTTGTTCGACGCTCCTTCAGGTGCGACAATCATCCTGGTGATGTCTTCCGTCTATATACTGCACTTCCTGTATGACGGATTAAAACCAAAAATAGCAGCTTAACTATTCTGTTAAGACCTGTTTTATTTTTTCAAGAACAAGGAGTGCATCTTCTCTTTTTAAATCACATTCGTTCTTTGCGCAGAATTTGAGGAGTTTACTTGCTTTATCCCCGGGAATAATTCCTTCCCTTGAAGCTTGCTTTGTAATCCCAAAGTAACTTCTTTCTGTATAATGCGTACTTTTTGCAAGATTGGTTATGCGTCTGAATTCATCATTATCGATGATGCTGTATTTGAGTGCTGCCTCAAAAGTTTCCCGTATATTTACCATGGGATTTGATACTGGTTTGAATGTATCAGGATTTGTGGCAACAGCTACTTCATCATCATCCTCAATGACTCCGTCTCTGTACCATTCATATATTTGTCCCACACCGGTCATTCCATGTACGTCAAGTTCAGAAGCCCGAAGGGCTCCCATACTGCAGCCACCAATGACTATTATTCCTTCTTTTATCGCCCTGATTATTTCTTTGTGGCCAACAGCTGCTCTGCTAAAAAAAATGCCATCGATGATGCCAATAACAGTGTATCCCTGATTCATGGCCTTCTCGATATCACCTCTGGATATAGGTGGCCAGTATGTTGCATCAAGGACCTCTGCAGCATCCTCGTGACTTATGCTTGTACCTGCAAATACAAGGACTTTGGAGCGAGTTCCTGTATTGTCACTCATTTTCTGCGTCCGGTTCTCCATGGTCTGTCCTTTGGTGCCAGTTTCTTCTTTTTTCCTGACTTTGCCCTTTTGCCCACACGCTCTCTGTCAAGCGTGTACATCTCAAAAGTAGGGATAATCACTCTGACAACTGGGACCGGTACGCTTTCTCTTGACATGTCTACAACTACGGCGCATTCTGCAATATCCTTCAATTGTTCCAGTACGATGTCGATACTTTCGGCAGGTGTGTTCCTTGACATGTCTCTGAGGTCACGCATGGATGCTTGTTCTCCATCCTCATACCAGTATTTGTTCATGCGTTTTATTCTGTCATATCCTATTTCCCTGACAAACTTCTCACGTTCGGTATCCTCTCTGGCACCGTGTATTTGCACAACTCTTGATTGGGCGGCTTCCGTCAATGCTCTTCTTACTGCAATTTCCGGATTAAGGTGTGCTCCTGCACCCATCACAAGTAGTGCTGCATCTTTAAGCCTTATATCGTCGGTAACTGCAACAACAGTTGTTATTTTTGTGTCGTGGGGTAATGCCCATAATTTGACATCAACTTCATTGTCAGTGAACTTGCGTAGGATCTCGTAGTTTTCACCATCACTTTCTGTAAGTATTATCTCTTTTCCAGGATTGCGATTGAACTCTGCTATACTGAGGGCATCCCTTTCGATGACTTCCAGCAAGCCATGGAATATTGCTTCCTCTATGGTGTTTCCTGCTGCAAGTCCGTTAGTATTACTTCTAAATAACTTCAATGCTCTGCCTGGGGCATCGTATGGGTGATACACTGCATTGGCAGGGACAAAGGTCTCCTCGTTTTTGAAGAGGTCCCATCCGCTTATCCACTCTACTAATTCCTGGGGGCTGTAGCTTTCAGCCAGAAGCAGGAGTTTAGGATCAATTATGCGGTGGCTTTCTTCCATTGTTACAAAGCTCTCAATGATATGCTGGGCTTTGATATCTTCTGCCACATCGCTGTTTAGTCCGTTCCTTTCTGCCAGGCATCGTTCAAAACTCTCCATAATTGCGGATATTCTTGCCTGATTCTCGGTGTTGCCTTTTCCTGAATAAACTGATATAGCTCCTTCCGCAGCACTGGGCCGGATAGTTGAAATGACGGGAATGCCGACCCTGTCAAGGTCAGTGATGCTGGCAACCCTTGTAACTCCTATCTGTTTGGAATTATCGTTTACTTTCTCAAGAGTACTTTTTTCATCAAGGACTCGCTGAGTTCCTTCGATGTATGTAAGTGTTCTGTCGATGTTTAGCTCTGGCATGATTAGCGAAAGTCTCCTGCATATATTATATTTCTTACGACAAAGGTTCTCTGTGCTTAAGTAAATCTTATATAGTGCAGTGCAAGTGTGTAAATGGGGTTTTATATGAAAGTTAAAGCATTAATGATTTTTATTGTGATTTGTATAGTTGGGATTTCCGGTTGTACTGATTCACCTACTGGGGATGACCAGATGCCATCGGATATTGAAGATGACATCCTGTCTGAAGAAACAGTGACTGATGAGGTGGACATGCCGGAAACAGAACCTGATGCATCATCTTTGTTCTCCGCATTTGCTGAAAATGATACTTATAAAGAATGGTCCATATGGCCCGGTAAAGAAGCAATGATGGAAGGTACTGGGGTGCATGGTGATTACGTTTCTATATACGTGTCAGACAATGCGCTGTCTTCAGTAGAAGTCGGTGGGGCAACAATGCCATATGGGACAATGGTTGTAAAAGAAGGTTTTAATTCCGATGAAGAGCTAACGGGGATTTATCTTATGTACAAGGCAGAAGGATTTGATCCCGACAATAATGATTGGTTCTGGGCAGCCTACTCTTCGGAAGGTGCTATTAAAGCAGACGGAAAGGTGGGCGGTTGTATCAGTTGCCATGAAGGTAAGGAAGATGCTGATTATATCTTTGTGAATGCTTGATTTCTTCTTATTTTTTTTTTTCTGTTAGGAATCGATACTCTTTTATATGATGGGTTACTATATCAAAGTTTAGCTTGTGCAGTACAATAAATATTATTGGGATGTATATAAAATTACAATATGTATAAAATCATAATGTGTATAAAAATACAATAATTTGCCAGGCGAAGAAAACATTAGTGAGAGACAGGAGGCAAAATATGAGAGACCTAACTAGAAAAAGAAATGGAGTCGACATCTTCAAAAGCTGCCACACGGTAGTTGGCGGAGTGTCAACAGATAAACTCGACGCCGAGGAAATGGAGCTTTATCGCTTTATGGTAGGCGGGGTGCAGGCAAAATAGCCTGCAAAACCTATTTTTATATTCTTTGCATACTGGTTCCTATGTATGATGTTCTTACCATCAGGGAAGACTTTCCCGTATTAAATGATGTTATATATCTGGACAACGCCGCTACAACGCAGACGCCTGTTCAGGCGATATCATCAATGTTGGATTATTTCTATAAATATGCGGCAAATCATGGACGAGGGGCCCATCGGCTTGCAAGGGAAACCACAAACCACTATGAAGATTCCCGGGAAATAGTGGCATCTTTTTTTAATATGGATGTTGAAAATACCATTTTTACAAAGAATGCAACAGAAAGTATCAATATAGTTTCCCGAGGTTTTCCATGGCAAAAAGGCGATCACGTCATAGTGACTCTTGTTGAGCATCATTCCAATTTGCTTCCATGGATGCGATTAAAGGAGCTGGGTGTTGAACTCTCTGTTGTCAAACCCGATATTCATGGAGTTGTCGACCCTGCAGATATCAGGTCTGTTATCAATGACAGGACTCGACTTATAGCAGTGAACCATGTTTCCAATGTGTTCGGTTCAATACAGGATATAGAAGGGATAATTAACATGGCAAGGCAGAATAGTGTGAAGGTACTGGTGGATGGTTCCCAGTCTGCTGGAAATATGCCAATGGATATTAAGTCGGTTGACCCGGATTATTTTGTATGCCCTGGGCATAAGGGTTTGCTTGGACCTCAAGGGACTGGTATATTGTACATAAAGGAGCCGGATACTATCGAACCTTTGTACCTAGGTGGTGGTATGGTGAGTTCCGTAACTCCTGATAGTTTTAAAATGGAGCCAAGCCCTGCAAAGTTTGAAGCCGGAACACCTAATATTCCTGGTATAATAGGCCTTGGACGTGCTGTTGAATATGTGGATAACATTGGTGTGGGATCAATTGAAAAACATGAACTTTCTCTTGCAAGGGAAACTGCTTTGCGTCTTGGTGAGATAGATGGTGTTGACGTCTATGGGCCAAAGGAAAGGGCTGGAGTGGTATCTTTCAATGTAGTTGGGATGAATGCTCATGATGTAGCTATGATACTTGACCAGACGCACAGTATCTGCGTGAGGAGTGGTTATCATTGTGCAATGCCGAGCATAGATCATCTGGGGGTCAATGGCACAGTGAGGGCGTCGTTTGCTCTTTACAACACTGAGGCTGAAGTTGAAACTCTGGTTAAAACGGTTTCAGATATTACTTCGCTTGTTTAACAGGTTTCTTATAATTAATTTTTACATTTGGAGATAAAAGCAAAAGGTTATTATGCGCAGATAATTATATTAGTCTTGCAGGCTGAATGCTTTCAGCGAATATCATATGTCAATTATCGTTCATCAATAATTTTAGCTAATTATCATTAGGTATCATCAAAAGGGGAATTTAAAGTGAGCAAGGACATGCTTCTGTGGGATGAGACTCTTTTTTATAAAGGGGAGATACTTGAATTTGATTACCTCCCTGACTATTTTGCACACCGTGACTCTCAGATGCAGGCCTTGCGCTTCAGTTTGAAACCTGCATTAAGGGGTATGCGGCCGGTTAATTGTCTTGTGAAAGGTCCACCTGGGACAGGGAAGACAACTGCCGTTATGAAAGTTTTCAATGAGATGAAAGAATACACTGATAATGTGGTCTTTGTGAAGGTCAACTGTCAGATGGATTCCACACGGTTTGCTGTTGTTTCAAGAATATATGAGCAACTTGTTCATATCACTCCACCTTCATCCGGTGTGTCATTCAGGAGACTTTTTGAAAAGGTAATTAAGTATCTTTTGGATGCTAACAAGACTCTGGTTGTAGCTCTTGATGATATCAATTATCTTTTTCCCGAAGGACATGCAGATGAAGTTATGTATTCTTTGCTGAGGGCTCATGAACAATACCCTGGAGCCCGAATTTCTGTAATAGCCATAATCAGCGATGTGGGAATTCCATACAGTTTCGACCCGCGGGTCGGTTCTGTATTTTTACCTGAAGAGGTAGCTTTCCCGCGGTATGAGATAGGTGAGATCGCAGATATAATTGCCAGCCGTGTGAAACATGCTTTTTATCAGGATGTGGTGTCAGATGAGGCCTTGGACAGGGTTGTCACTTATGTGGATATGACAGGTGATCTCAGGATAGGTATTGATCTTCTGAAGCGTTCTGGTCTTAATGCAGAACGCAGGGCTAGCAAGACAGTTGCTGCTGAAGATGTTGAGAAGGCTTATGAGGCTTCCCGGCTTTTGCATTTATGTCGGAATATAAAGTCACTTTCTGATAATGAAAAAACATTGCTCGGGCTTATTGCAAAGGATAGTAGTATTCAGACAGGTGAGCTCTATAAATCATTCCATGAAATAACCGGACTTGGATACACCCGATTTTATGAAATTATTGAGAAAATGCATGCGTCAAGACTTATTGATGCAGATTTCTCCGGCAAGGGTATGCGTGGAAGAACACGGTATGTAGCACCTGCTTATAATTCTAAGGACATACTCAAATGTCTTGAGTAAGCTTTTATCTTAAATTTGATTAAAAAAAGGGTAACTATTCAGCCTGATAAAAACGCTATCAATAACAATCTTGACAAAAAGTTGAAACGTAAATTTCATTAGAATCATTTATTTTGATTGTTGCTATTGATTGCTTTTTTGATTGTTAGTGAGCAGACATCTCTATTTCGATGAAATCAGTACCAATAGGCAAATCGTGCCAGGCTGAATAGTTACAAAAAAAGAAGTTTTGCGCAGAAACAAATCTGCGCAAGTGTTTGTATTTTTGTTATTTTTCAGATATTTACATATCCATGCCCATACCTGGCATTCCGCCCGGTGGCATACCTGGAACCATATCTGCTGCGGAAGGTCCTGCTCCTCCCTGTCTGGATGCGATGATATCATCGATCCTGAGAATCATGACTGCAGATTCAGCAGCTGCGTTGATTGCCTGGGTCTTTACCCTGAGTGGCTCAACTACGCCTGCTTCCCACATGTCAATTACTTCTCCAGTATAGACATTCAGACCTGCTGTCTTTATGCCCTTCTCGTGGTGTGCGCGCAGTTCCATAAGCATGTCTATTGGGTCGAGACCTGCGTTCTCTGCAAGTGTTCTTGGGACTATTTCAAGAGCCTCTGCGAATGCTTTGACTGCAAGCTGTTCCCTGCCGCTGAGGGTTGCTGCGTATTCCTGAAGTCTAAGTGCAACTTCAACTTCAGGTGATCCGCCACCAGCTACGAGTTTCTCATCTTCGATTGCTACTCCGACTACTCTGAGTGAGTCATTAAGTCCTCTTTCGATGTTGTCAATGACGTGCTCTGTGCTGCCACGGAGGAGGATTGAAACTGCCTTTGGATTTACACATCCTGTTACGAAGGTCATTGGGTCGCCGCCGATCTTCTTCTCTTCTACAAGGTCTGCCTTACCCATGTCAGCTTCTGTGATCTCGTCAACGTTTGTGATGAGCTTTGCACCGGTAGCTCTTGAAAGTTTCTGCATGTCGCTCTTCTTAACTCTTCTAATTGCGAATACATCTGCCTTTGCAAGGTAGTGCTGTGCCATGTCATCGATTCCCTTCTGACAGAATACAACGTTTGCACCACTGTTGACTACTTTCTCAACGAGGTCCTTGATCATCTTCTCTTCTTGGTCAAGGAAGGACTGAAGCTGCTCAGGTGATGTAATGGATATCTCAGCATCGACTTCTGTGTCTTTAAGTTCAATAGCTGTGTTGATGAGTGCGATCTTTGCGTTCTCGACCTTCTTTGGCATGTTGGTGTGGACACGTTCTTTGTCAATGATCATACCTTCAATAAGCTCGGATTCTTCGATACGTGCTCCGACCTTCTTCTCGATCTTGATGTTCTCCATGTCGACTTTATTGTCTTCATCAACAATGCTTGTGATAGCAGCAACTGAGATCTTTGCGAGAACTTCCTTTGTTGCTTCTGCGCCCTTTCCGGTCATTGCTGTTCCGGAAATGTTCATCAGTACGTCCTTGTTATCTCTGGTAACTGTTTTTGCGAGTGCGTTAATAATCTCTGCAGCCTTCACTGATGCCATTCTGTAACCGGATGCTATGATTGTTGGGTGTACGTCCTGGTCAATGAGCTCTTCTGCTTTCTTGAGGAGTTCGCCGGCAATTACAGCAGCTGTGGTTGTTCCGTCACCGACCTCATCGTCCTGGGTCTTGGCTACTTCCACGATCATCTTTGCTGCAGGGTGCTCGATGTCCATCTCTTTAAGAATGGTTGCACCATCGTTTGTGATGACCACATCTCCGAGACTGTCTACAAGCATCTTGTCCATTCCTTTTGGTCCAAGTGTTGTTCTTACAGCTTCAGCGACTGCTTTTGCAGCCATGATGTTGTTGCTCTGTGCTTCTTTGCCTCTAGTTCTCTGGCTTCCTTCTCTTAATATGAAAATTGGCTGTCCTGCCATCTGTCCTGCCATGTTATTTATCCTCCTTATTATATGTGAAATTAGAATAACATTTACTTTTAGGTCGTTTTTTAATGTTTGTAGTTCTATATAAGCGTATCGGATGTGTTGCTTTTCGTACAAGTAGAGAATAGACTAAAAAATAAATACGCTAAGAGAAAATAGAATAAAAAAAAGTTAAGAAAAAGTGAGTATACTCACTTTACGAGTGCTTTTGGAGATCTGCGAAGGAATCTTCTTTTAGCACCTGATGAACTATATCTCTGTGCTGGTCCTGGATGTGCTTTTCCTGCCTTTGATTTCTGGACCTTGATTGCTCTGCCGTTACGTCCTTTTACTTTTACCCATTCAATGCTGCCTGTCTTACCCATGATAAATCCTCTTGATAATATTAACTGTAAATTTTAAGTTATTTTAAGTTTAACCTAGATATATAATTCTAGTCGTGAGTTTACTTCTAGACGTAACGCTTATTATTAAAGCTTGCGGGAAAATCTGACCAAAATTGCTTTTAGAAAGCAGGGATTATGGCAGTCATTATAATAGGAGTTGATCAAGGTTACTTCACCAATTGAGAAACAGCTTAAAGCAGTGGATGATGAACTTAAAGGTGTACAGAATTATCCAATGGACAAATTGATATCCATAATACAGGATGTTGGCTTTGAATGTGACTTTTGTGCACGCTGCTGCACCCGGGAATTCAATGATCATGTTTTTCTTCTTAACGATGATGCCATCAGGATAAAGGCCATATCTCCGGATTATCTGGAACCTGCTCCTTATTATGAACTATGCGACCAGCACGGGCAGTTCTATGTTTCCGGTTATGCACTTAAAGTAAAAGAAGATGGTTCATGTACTTTTCTTAATGAAAAAAGATGCTCTATCTATGAACAACGTCCTTCGATATGCAGTCTTTTCCCTTACATGCTGCATCGTGAGCCGGATGAGGATGGTAATATCGACTGGAGGCAGATAGGTGGAATCGGTCAGCATGGTTGCTACCATACGGAAATCAGTGATGATGAGTCTAAAGAGATAGCTCTTCAGATCAAGTCTTATGAAACAACATTTCTTGCGCAGGTAATAGAATTCTTCAAAACAGCAGAAGAATATTTCAAAAAAAATAGTCTCAAACATGTGCCGAGTGTGTATGACAGGGAAATAAGGAAGTTCAATAAAGGTGAGGAAATTACAGTTTTTGTCTTGTTCAATGGTGATTTTATCGAGCATAAGGTCAAAAAACAATGATTCTGTTAAGCTGAATAAGTGATGTACCCGGTACAATGAAAGGAAACCTGAATCTTCCGCTGATCTGTGTTGTTGCTTTCTTTTCAATGTCAGCCGGAGCTTTACTTGGTCCTGTCCTTCCATTTATGGTTGAGCCATTGAATACTTCCCGTGAAGCTGTGGGACTGGTTCTTGGGATGTATACTTTTTCTACAGCACTTTCCATGATATTTGTTAGTTTCATAACAGATCGTGTGGGACGTAAAAAAATACTGGTGCCATGTCTTCTCATAAACGGAATTGCTGGGTTGGCGTGTTATTTTTCCACTGATATGACTTCACTACTGGTTTTGAGATTCGTTCAGGGCATAGGTATCGCAGGAATGCTCCCCATAGTCATGACCATGATCGGGGAGTTATACACCGGTCTTGACAGGGTCAATGCCATGGGTAAAATGAGCATGACAACTGGCATCGGGGCAGTTTCTGCTCCTCTTATAGGTGGTATACTTGCTTCATACGGATGGAATGTTCCGTTTCTCTTCTATGGCCTTTCGATACCTCTTGCAATCATTGTAGTATTTGCCCTTCCTGAAACAAACCCGCATGAGAACAGAACACATAACACGGAATCAATAATAAAAACTCTCGCTGAATTCAGAATCCTTTACACTATTGTACTGAGTTTCTCTATATTCTTCCTGCTCTACACAATAGTCATCTACGTTCCCTTTATCCTCAAGGACAACTTTGGTTTTAGCGTAAAAGAAGCAGGACTTGCACTTGGTATTCAGGGAATAGCAATGGCAATGATCTCATCCCGTGCCAGATCATTTTCAGCAAGATATGGTAAACAAAAGTTGTTAATAGCGGGTTTTATCATAACAGGTATCGCTCTGGGTGGCTTCATATTCGCAACATCCCTTCCTCTGGTTCTTGTCCTGATATTTCTCTTCGGGATTGGATTTGGAATGGTGCAGCCCCAGCTGAACACTCTCGCAACCCAGGTAGCTCCACCTGGAATGATGGGAAGTATTGTGTCAGTGTTTAACATCATGAAATATGCAGGACAAACCGCAGCTCCACTTGTACTTGCAGTTGTGCTATTCAATAGCGATCTGCAGATAGTCTTTGGCACTTCGTGCACGTTTGCATTTTTGATCGCATTTTCAACGTATTTCTTTAAGGATATCTATGAGAGTCTAGATGGATGAGATTCATTCCCACGAGCCAGTAACTTTTCCTTCCAGTGCCATCTTTCCCATCACTTTCCTGTAACGTTTGCTGACAGGCGAGGTTGTGACATTTGCATAAGGCGTGCCGGGAAGTGGTGTGAGATAATGTGAATGTACGTGACCACCCTTTTTACATATCCACTGAATGAGTTCAAGGCTCATGTCCTGTTCTTCTTCAGTCTCATCAGGGAATCCCACCATGAAATCCACAACCGGGGTGATGCCGTGGTCAAAACAGAGTTCAATGCTCCGAACAACATCATCAACGGTGTGTCCTCTCAGGATGCTTCTGAGAATGCGGTCACTTCCGGACTGTGCTCCCAGGCTCACTTTGGTATTGGTGCAGTACTTTGTGATGAGCTCCAGTGACTCGTCAGTGACGAATTCCGGCCTGACTTCTGAGGGAAATGTGCCAAAGTAGATTGTCTTTCCTTCCATCTGGTGCAGATTTGAAAGTAAGTTTTCAACCTTGTCAAGTCTTGGATGGATGCCGTCGCTTCCGTATGCCAAGGCATTTGATGATGTAAATCTGAGGTCTTTATAATGCTTTGCATATTTTACAATAGAGTCTATACTCCTGTGCCTTACTTTTCCCTCAAAGAGTCGGGGTGTCTGACAGTACTTGCACCTGAAAGGGCATCCTCTGCTTATTTCCAGAGGTGACATGAGGATATCTGGGTCAAAACATGGATACTTATCAAGGTCAACAGGTTCTCTTTTACCTGTGAAAATGGTTTTGTTGTTATTGTCCTTGTAGGCTATCCCCTTAATCCGGGAAACATCTTTGCCTGAGCTTATAGTTTCTACAAGTTCAGGTAGGGTTTCTTCACCCTCACCAATGACAACGTAATCGAAAAGCTCTAATGTTTCCTCCGTTTCTCCGGATGGATGTGGGCCGCCTGCTATAAATATAGAATCAGTGCTTGCTGTCTTAATTTCCCGAAAAACAGATTCAGCCTGCCTGGTGGCAAAGCTGTATATCATTATTCCGTCCTGGGGCTCTTTGGCTTTTAAAGCACCTGGAAGGAGGGGAGCCAGCGCTGCGAGACTGTATGCATTCTTCTTATTCCAGCGAAATGAGACGTCCATGAATTTCAATCTCACGTCTCGCTAATCTCTATAAATGAATCTGTACTGTTGACGGTTACCATGTCACCGTTCTTCAACAGTTCGAAAGGATCGCTTTCCAGCCTGTCCACAAGAGGTATCTCTGATATTATCGCTCCCACTGCCACAATGGGTTCGGATTCAAGATTGATCATTGCAGCAGGGGCAACATTATTCTTGAAAAGTTGATAAATGACATATGAGCCTACTGTGGAACCTTTCCCGTGCGGGAAAACAAGGACTTTTCCGCTAATGGACTGGCCATAGAGTTCGTGTTGAGGTTCTACAATTTCTCCGGTTTCAGGATCGACGTTTCCAAGGAAGGATATCGGGTCGTGGGTAAGGAGCACTTCTCCTTCTGCAACGCCTCTTGCGATGGTCCTGCAATTAATTTTCATCGATAGCACCTGCCTCTTTTATGCAATCTTCAATACTCGCATACTTCGCAGCCACCTTACACATGCTTGGCACATAGGCAAGCGCCTTTCCGGAATTCACTGTAATGGAGCTATACTTGTTGGTGGCGGGGGATACCACCATGCATGTGTCACACACAATCTTTGCACCACTCTTCTCTATCCTTTTCACAAGGTCAGGGTATCTCTCGGCAACTTCCCTTGCGGTGCACACCCACATTTCCTTTTCCAGTTTCTTTCCGTAAACGAGTCGTGCTATCTTTTCCAGTTCTTCAGGAGAGCAGTGTGGACATCCTACGGTTATTATTTCACTTGACCATATGTCACTGTTAGTTTCATAGACCTCGTCTATCTGTCCTCTTTCAACAGGAACTATTTCCTCAGGTTTGGTGAATTTGTTCCTGACAGCCTCAGGTGTCACTCCTTCTATATGATAGAGCGCCACGGCTCCGGATGCTGCAAGTGCTGCACCGAGAGATTTCATCTCATCTTTCGAAGGTTCATTCTTCATGTAAAATATTGGCACTCTGCTTCCCACAGTCTTCCCGACAACATAGCCCAGAGCACCATAATCAGAGCCAGAAAGCTTGCAGTCGACTTCCACGGCAATTACAGGTTCCCTCATTTCATCAAGGTGGTATCCGTAATTTGCAGTTTTTCCGACAAGTGCCGCTGAGAGGGCTGAAGGTCCACCTTCGCGGTTTGTCCTTGCACCTATTACAGAGTTGGCATAGGATACAGCCGAGGACTCGCTCCATGCTATATGATCATCAAGGGTGACATCGAATCCTTCGAGATAGTAAGGAGTACATGTGCATTTTGTCTGAATTCCAAGTTTTGAATAAGCCTCTATGATCTCCTGTTGCTTCTTTGCAAAAACCGGGTCAATACCCATCTCTTCCCATTTGTTTATGTCCATGCCGGCCGGGTTGAGTATTGAAGGTATCTTCACTTTCCCTTCAAGGTCGGAGATCCATTCCAGTCCTGCATTTCCCATTGTCTTATATGATACTCCGGCTATCTGGGCACTTTTTACAGGTATCAACCTGTCAGCACCGTAAATATCTCCCAGTGCCACAAGGATCTCGATTGCTTTTTGCAGACTTGGGCCATACTCGCCTTCAAGAGTCTTTTCTTCTTCCTGTGTAAGATACATTATTGTTCCAACCTTTGCCGTTTATTCAGGCATCTTTGCACGTTCGAAGTTCTGTGCTTCTTTGAGTACCTTGGTTGCATCGATACCCATTTTGGTGGTGGTCCCGTCAGGTGCACCCCTTGGATCAAGTGAGCTTCCTCTGACGTTCGGTATTATCATCATGTCCATGTCACCCTTCACTCTGGTGGCAATGGCAAACTCCACATCATGCAGGTCAAATATGTCGATATCTTCATCAACCACAACCACGTGCTTCAGGCTTGTGTGAGCGGCAAAGGCTGCCATGATAACATTCTTTCCGTCCCCTTCAGTCTGCTTCTCGATCTGAACCACTGCATGCAAGTAACAGCATCCGCCTTCTGTGAGCACCACATTCTTTACGGTTGTGACTTCGCTCACAGCGTTGAATATCCTTGGTTCGTAAGGAACTCCCATCATCAGGAGGTGCTCAGGTCCGGCAGGAAGTATTCCATGGTAAATAGGGTCTTTGCGGTGCAATATTCTTGTAATATGTATGACAGGTTCCTGCCTCACAAGGTCATAGGTGCCGGTGATGTCTACAAATGGTCCTTCATCAACTCTCTCCTTCGGGTCAATGTAACCTTCAAGGACTATCTCTGCATGCGGGACCTTTATTCCGTTCGAACACTCGAACAGTTCCACAGGTCTGCCACGAAGGGCAGCAGCGTAGTGGAATTCCTTTCCTGCAGGCACACGTGTTGTGGATGCGAAAGTGACTGTCGGGTCAGCACCCAGAACGATTGCAATAGGGAGTTTTTCTCCTTTATCGGATGCTTTTTTGTGTAAAACATAGCTGTGTCTTGGAGCTACAAGCCTTGCTGCAAGTCTGGTCTTATCCACAACCAGAAGCCTGTGAATAGCTGCATTCATCACATCATCATATTCTGTAACAACAATTCCGGCTGTGATGTAAGGCCCTGCATCCTTTTCAAAATAGGTCATTATCGGCAACTTTGTCAGGTCAACATCATCCTCTATGACTTCCATTGTAGGTGAATCCTTCACCACAACAACCTCGCCATCAGGTGAAACCTCGGAGAGTCTCTTTATAATCTTATCCTTGTCCACACCAAACATCGTTGCTAGTTCATCCCTTGAGCCAAGGATGTTCATGATTGCTTTGTTCCCATCGATGTCGTGGAAAAGCACCGGTCCGGGTGTCTTCCTGGCAATACGCGGTGCTTCGAACACCTTTGAAACAGGCTCTGTGATCTCAACAAGTTTCCCGTTCTTCCTGAGCTGGTCGATAAATTTCCTCATGGTATCATCCGTGTAAAAATTATAGTATATTAGTGAGTAATCTCAGTTTGGACTAGCATATGAGCCAATTATATTTGAATGCATATACTAAAAGAGAATGTGTGAATGCAAAATCGTTTCTGATTTAAATTATGATGGTACCAATTAAGTACACAAATGTAGTACTAAAACATAGGTAACTGAAATGACAACAAATGAAAGTATTAATTGGATAATTGACAACAAAGAGTGGTTGTTTTCTGGAATTTTGGTTGTTGTATTTTGTAACTATTCAGCCTACCACAATTAGCCTATTGATACTGATTTAATCAAAACGGAGATGTTTGCTCACTAACAACCTAAGAATCAAAAAAGCAATCAATGGCAACAATCAAAATTAATGATCCTAATAAAATGTAGGTCTCAACTTTTTGTCAAGATTGCTATTGATAGTGTTTTTATCAGGCTGAATAGTTACTGTATTTTTATCATTGTTTACTGCTTTCAAAAAACTCTTTCTAATTCTATTTAGTAGAAACGATTCAAAAGCTTCTCAAAGAGACATTAAGGAAATGGACTATCTTGTAGCACTTCTTTATTCTAAAATAGGTCAGAAATATATCTTTATGAAAGGTGCTCCTGGCTATCGTGTAAGTTATCTCAAAACTGATAAAGAGTATTTTGAATTTTGGGATAATATTAAAAAACACGGCTTTGGTAATTAAACATCGTTATATAATATGATGGCCTCTTTTTATATATGAATTGTCCAAAGTGTAAGAGTTCCAGTCATAAGAAGAACGGTAGGATTGATGGTCGACAACGCTACAAATGCCATGATTGTGGATACAACTATTCAGTAGATATAAAATCCACCGCTAGCCCCGTATCTGTTAAGCGACAGGCTTTACAACTCTATCTGGAGGGGTTGGGATTTCGTTCAATTGGACGTTTTTTGGGCGTTAGTCATGTTTCTGTTCAAAAATGGATTCGAAAATTTGGTAGTGAATTAGAGGATCTAAAAAGTGAAAATGAGATTTCTGTTGTGGAATTGGACGAGATGCATACTTATATTGGGAATAAAAAAACTACTGCTGGATATGGATTGCTGTTGATAGATATGGGAAGAAATTCATCGATTGCTCTTTTGGCAGCAGAGGAACAAAAACAGGACAAAAACTCTGGAAAAAGTTAAAGACAAAAGAGGTTGGGGAAGTAATGACGGATTATTGGAGGGCATATGCCAAGTTAGTCCCCAGAAACATCCATACTCGATCAAAAGCAGAAACATATACTGTTGAAGGATACAACAGCATATTTAGGCATTTCCTGGCAAGACTAAGGAGAAAGTCAAAGTGTTATACTAAAAGTCTTGAAATGCTAAAAATCTCCGTTTTGCTCTTGATGAAATATAGGAATAAAGAACTAGCTATGTTTAATTAACAATGCCATAATTCTTTTTGATGATTCTAATGAACTGCATTATACACCGTTTTTTATTTGCAAACTGATATTCGTTTATATTAGTGGGCTATATATATTCAGTAGCTAAATATAATCATTCTTTATGCACTTGTTTGCTCTGTAAAAACTCGACTTCATGTATTTTAACACAATAAGTTGAAAATGATCAACCCATAGGGTACTCTTTTATTCAAATGAGAATTTCTACGGGGACCATTCATGCGACAGGATTTGTAAAAGTAGCTAAATTCAACTTTCTGTGAATATTCTTTCTTTTTTTGAATTGATTTTGTAACTATTCAGCCTGATAAAAACGCTATCAATAACAATCTTGACAAAAAGTTGAAACGTAAATTTCATTCGGATCATTTATTTTGATTGTTGCTATTGATTGCTTTTTTGATTGTTAGATTGTTAGTGAGCAGACATCTCTATTTCGATGAAATCAGTACCAATAGGCAAATCGTGCCAGGCTGAATAGTTACTTGATTTTTTAATTTCAGTACTCAAATATTAGTCTCGCTAAAAAATATCCAGAATATTTTAGCAAGATGTATAGGACGAATCCACGGTTACTGTGTAACGATATATAAAATATATCATGGCAAATAAATACATTCGATTGAACAATTTTGGTGGTACTATGAGAAAGATGAACGTATTATTATTGCTTGCTGTTTTGATACTCTCGATGACACATACAGCAAGTGGACAGATGACAGAATTCCCTGATGGATGTTACTGTGTAGAACTTGTAGGTGATTATGGGACTAGCACTCCTGCAACAGATCACATTGAAGTGACTGCAAGGGTCTGCAAATCAGGGGATGATATTGATGTTACGGTCCTAGAAAGTAACCCCGAAGTTACAATAATCAATTTAGATATTATTAGTCTCTTTCATGAATAAATTACATTCAGTGCCACCGGCAGTGCAATGGAGGATACATTTGGTGGATTAATGACACTCGAAAATATAGGAAACAGGGAGTATCAATCTGTTTCTCCAACTGTTTTTTTGCTTAATGAAATTCCAGTTAACAGTGAATTAACTGCGACAATAGAAGAATGTGAACAGGAAATACCAGAATTCCCAACTGTTGCTCTTCCAATGATGGCAATCATAGGACTGGCATTCTTCATACAGCGCAGAAAATAATAATCTAAAAATCGGGGACATAAGCCCCTTATTTCTTTTCTTATATGAGCCGCAATTAAATTATTTATCCACTGCTTTTTCTGGGATAGGTTCTTTTTTAATGTTTTGTGCATCTCTTTTCCTGAACCAGAGCTTGCGGCTATAGTAATTAAGAGGATGACTTATCTTTTTGCACATTTCATCCGGAGCGTAGCAGTTACCATAAGTCTGCATGGTTGAACAGGAGGGTGGTTTGTAGTTGGTTCCCGAAGAACCGGCAATATGCTCTACCTGATACCTGGCTTTTTCAATATCAAAATCAGGAGATGTAGTAAACAGGTTCATAATATCATCAACAGACATGCCAATAGTAAGGAGGAAAGCAGTCATTGCAAATCGCATGGAATGTGCAAGGTTCACACCTGCCTGTGTATTGGCTATGGCATGAGTTATACAAGGGGGGAACAGATCAGTTTCAACAGATTCAAATTCAGAGTCACCAAAATTGCTTTTTTGTTCTTCAAGAACATCACTGACTTCCTTTATATATGATTCACATTCCTGAATAAGCTCATTGGAAGCTGGCATTGGCAGATTATGAGCAATGCGATCTTTTATAAGCTCCTGTAAAAGACGTGCAAACTCTTCCCTTGATACATTTACATTACCATGATCCAGTTTACGATTGACCAGTTTCCACTCAATTGCTTTAAGAGAACTTGCCATCCGGATATATGAGGTGAAATGTAGCTTAAATCCAGTTTCACTTTCATCTGCATTAACTCCAAAATCAAGGGCAAATTCCCTGAGAAAACCAAGGTCCTGCGTTTTTAAGATTCTATAGGAAGCTACCGCTTCCGCAAGACAGTACCGGCGTGTCAGAAAAGAATCATCAATGCACGAGACAAGTATTCTTGAAAAAGGATAGGAAAGCAATTCCAGCAAGATATTCCGTTCATCCGAGCTAGAGAGATTAGGTTTTATAATTTCACCTGATATCGCCTGCAAAACACGTTCTTTGCCACGGAAGCGCGCTGATTCCATGGCCCGGGACGTAACCAGGCGATCAAGAGATATTCCGAGGTCCTTTACATGCAAGGATGCCCCGGAAGTATAAGGATATAATGCAAAGTCCTTTTCATCCATAGATCAATCAGATTCGATTCTTGGGGCAAGAAGATAACCAACCTTTCCTGCACCATTTGCAATAGAGAATGATATCTTTACAGGGAAATCTTTGCCAATTTCCACCGTTATCTCGTTGGAGCGGGATGCCGGTTTTACAATATCTGATAGATAGTCCAGTGAGAACAGGGAGCGTGCTTCACCAGATTTCATGTCGATAAGCTTGTCACGGGACATGTCAAGACGAACACGGTCAGTATCACCTTCTGCTTCCATGTAGAACACATCGTCATCAATTCCAAGCAACATATGATCGCTTATCTTCTCAGCTGCTTTGACCGCCCTCTGAAGATCCTTGCCATTGAGGACAACCTCAGCAGGAAGCTCTAGTTGTGGTATTCTTGGCTCTGCCCTGATAGTTGAAGGATCAAGTAATGCAAGGGTATAAGAAAGCCCACCAAGGTGGAGTGACATTTTCTGGGACATCTCGTCCAGTTCCATAACAACTTTCTCGTCCTTGCCTGCAACACCAAAAATATCATTGATCTTTGACAGGTCCATGCCAATCTCACAATCATCAGCACTAAAATCATCAAAAGCACTGGAGCCAAGTTCAAAACTGACCATGGCTACATTTGCAGGGTCTACTGCCCGGACAGTCATTCCTTCAGGGGATATCCTGAACCTTGCCTCATCAACAAGAACCGAAAGAGTTTCAATTGCAGTTTTTAAAACATCTGCATCAATAGTTGCCTTGAACATCTAAATTCGCCACCAATTATTCAATTTTAAGATCATTATATCTAATAAGCAATATATATTTTTTTCTAATTATTTTGAGACTAAACAAATGATATCACAAATACCATGAATTTAGTCATATTCACGCCAGGTACAGCCGCATTTCGTGCATTTGAAGAAACGTGTTTCTGATTCATCTGCAGACCTAAGTTGGCGCAACCACCAATAAGCAACGTTATGACCACATTCTTCACATCTGGCAGAGGTTGTTGGGAGTCCCTGATCAACATCACCTTCAAGAACAGTAACATCTCTATTTTCCCTCGATGCCTTTGATACTAAAGCCTCTGAACCAGCCTGCTTTCCTTTAACGTACCCACATTTTTTGCACTTTAAGGAATCACCTGAAGGAAACATCATACTTTTACATTCGGGACAAAATTCCATAAATATCACTTCTCGCATTTTCTATTATTAAGTTATGGTCAAAAGCCATTTCTGGTATGTTCTGAATATCGAATAACTGTACTCCTTTAGCATCCGTATTGGCTTTAGGGATACCACTTCCAAGTACCAGATAGACTATGCTCACCGTGTGCCCGCGAGGGTCACGCGAAGGTTCAGAATATACTCCAAGTAACTTAACTATTTCTATTGTAAGCCCTGTTTCTTCATTAACCTCACGTTCAACGGCCTTTTCAGTTGTTTCACCGACATCTACAAAGCCACCAGGAAGGGCATATTTTCCTTGATAAGGGGCATTTTTCCGCTCGATCAGAACGATTTTTCCGCTCAATATGATTACTGCATCAACTGTAAGTTTAGGGGTACTGAAGGACATGGGGAACAAAAACTTAATAGACTACATCAAATATATAGAAGCCATACCTATTAAAGGTGTGCTTAAATGATTGAGAATATTCTATGGATTGCTGTGGTTTTTATGCTTGTGGGATCAATAGTCCCTAAGAGTGTAAAGATGCGCAGAGTAATATCTGCAACTGGATGGGGATTATTCTCCATACACTGGTTCTACCAGCCATTACACTATATTGAGATTAAGGATTACTTCAATGTAGCCCTTGTCATTGTAGTTGGAATTGTGTGTCTTATAATAGCATATACTATGCTGAAAGAATACAACAGCAAGGATGAAAAAGGTCCAAGCCCGGACATAACGTCCATGGCAACCAGTGCAACTGCTCTTGGTTCGCTGTTTTATTTCCCCTTTGCACAAATGGATGTTCTGAATGTGTGGATAATAGGCCAGGTGACTGATAATGTGCTGTGGATGATGCATTCACTAGGATTGCCTGCCAAAATGGTTGCATGGAACAAGATAGCTCTTAACGGATATCAGGTAGAGATCATACTTGCATGTACAGCCATCGAAAGCATAGCGCTTTTCATAGGGCTCATTGCATCTGCAAACGCACCACTTAAGAGACAGGTTGCGGCATTCATGGCATCAGTGCCCGTGATATACATCCTGAATATAATGAGAGATGCTTTTGTAATTGTAGCTTATGGTTATCAGTGGTTTGGCCCGGATAGTTTTGAGATTGCCCATAACACGATCGCAAAGATTGGATCAGGTATTGCATTGTTTGTCGTTGCATATGCGGTTATGCGTATTTTGCCTGAACTCATAGATCTGATAGAAGGAATCTGGCTTTTGGTTACTGGATTCATTCAGAAGTTATTCTATAAAGTAGTAGGAAACCAATAAATGCTCGCTAAAGGTTCTTTTCCCTGGATATTGACATCCATCACTGCAAGTGTGGTCAGTTTTCTTGCATACCTATACAACATTCCATACGCAGGAAAAATTGCACTTTTGGCCATATGCGTGACAATCTTTTTCCTCTTTTTTTTCAGAGATCCAGAAAGGGAAATAGATGTGCATGAAAAACATATGCTCTCCCCTGCTGATGGAAAGGTTATGGATATAAGGGGCAGGAAAATATGCATATTTATGAATTTTCAAAACGTGCATGTCAACAGGGCACCTATCAAAGGTAAGGTCCACACAATAGAGCACAAGAAAGGAGGATATATCCCCGCTTTCTGTAAGGATTCACATCGTAATGAGAGGAACCATGTCCTCATAGAGACCCAACATGGGATCGTAGAGGTTATACAGATTGCTGGTACTGCCACCAGAAGAATTGTATCCTACGTAAATGAAGGAGAGGACATAATGCAAGGGCAGCGTTTTGGAATGATTCGTTTTGGATCAAGAGTCGATGTGACCATCCCTGAAAACTTTGAAATCGTAACTAAAATAGGTGATCGGATGTTTGCCGGTGAGACAATAATCGCTAGAATCAAATAAAGGAAGTGAACCAGATGCTCCATACTTTGAAATTACCCGATTTTGTCACCCTCCTAAATGCATTATGTGGAGTAGCAGCTATTCTTCTTTTGCTGGATGGTTTTACATACCTGTCCCCGCTACTCATACTAATTGCTGCAGTTGCGGATGGTCTTGACGGTCATATTGCCAGGAATTTCTCATCTAGTGAAATAGGAAGTAATCTGGACTCACTTGCCGATGTTATATCCTTTGGCGTCGCACCTGTTATTATTACATATGCATTTGCAGATAACAAATACATTGTTCTGCCCGCATTGCTACTTTACTTTATTTGCGGAATTCTGAGGCTTGCCAGATTCAATACAATGGATACAGGGCATAATTCATTTAACGGTTTACCCATTACCGCCGGCGGAATTGCTATATCATCATATCTGCTCATGGGTGAGCGATTTTTTTCTGACAATATTGTGATTGCTTTAACGCTGATATTTGGGATTCTAATGATAAGCAATGTCACATATTTTAAAGTAAGAAACCAAAAGATGCTCGTAATACTCACGATTATCTTTGCAGCAACAATCATTTCATACAATGTAAACATTGACTACACACATATAATGGCAACGTTGCTGTCAGGACTTATGGCAATTTACGTTGTATCACCCATAATCAAAAGAACTACATGAGGGAGATTATGCAGCAAAACGAAGCAATAACTGACAGGGATAATGTATTTTTTGAGGCAGGAATTAAACTTGGTGCCCTTTATCACCAGTTCACAGGATCACCTGTCAATCTGAAAACAGTGGGCAGCCTTGAAAAAGCAATACAGGAAAGTATTTCGGTCCAGCCATGTGTTGAAGATATCAAGGTTTCTATCAATAGGGACATGATTCGATCCAAACTAAACAGTGAGTATGGCTATTGTGAGCTGGAAGGACGCATGCTGGATGTCATGATCACTGCGAGCTTTAAAAGTGCAAAAGTGGATGTAAGTCTGGCATTTGACACAGAACTTGACTACCCACTTATGAAAATAGAAAAGATTTATTGATCACTGCAAGCCTTTGCTTCCTTGAAGGCTGCAACTACTTTTTCATTTTGCTCCTGTGTTCCCACAGTTACGCGAATCAGTGAATCACCGGCATTCTTGAATGACCTGCAATCTCTGACAATAATACCCTTTTTTAAAAGAGATTCTGCCACATTTCTTGCAATCATAGGAGCAACATCCACCAGCATGAAATTAGCCTGAGACTCATATGATTTGAAAGGAATGTTTTCTAATAGGAATTTGCGCCCTTCCTTTGAGCACATGATACTCTTTTTTAGATACTTCTTGTCACAAAGAGCTGCCACTCCAGCCATGACTGCAGGATAACTTACATTGAAAGGTGTTGCTATTTTCATATACTGAAGTTTAAGCCATGCTGGCATGAGTCCGTATCCTATTCTAAGACCTGCTAATCCAAATGCTTTTGAGAAAGTCCTGCCAATGATGATATTGTCGTATTCTAAGACCAGATGAGATAGATTACAGTCAGCGAATTCAACATAAGCCTCATCCACAAATACAAGTCCCTTTGTTGACTCAAGAATGGTACGTACATCATTCTCAGCCATTAATTTGCCAGTTGGGTTATTCGGGGAACAGAGGAATATCACCTTTGTTTTGTCTGAAATTGCATCTTTTATAGCTGCCACATTAAATGCAAGTTCCTTTGTGGGGGGTACGTGGATAGCAACCGCACCATTTGCACGGGCAGCGATCTCGTAATAGGAGAATGTAGGGGTAGGTAATACTACTTCATCGCCTGGTGTTATGAGTAATCTCATGAGGTTGTCCAGAAGGCCATCCATACCAGGTCCTGAAGCACATATGTTCTCCACAGGTAGGCTGGTATAGAGTGATATCGCATCAACTAATTCTGAAGCGTTAGCGGAAGGGTATATGTTAACTTTGGATGCAGTGGATACCAAAGCTTCAATTGCCAGAGGGGACGGACCCAGAACATTCTCATTTGAGCCTAATTTAATGATTTCAGATGGGTTGAATCCGTATTTTTTTGCAATTTCTTCAATCGACTTTCCTGGAATATATTCGGCAATAGAGGCAACAACATCTTTGATAAGGTCAGGCCTGCTCAAGTACGCTCACCACCCGGTCTATCTGCTCTTTTGTAATGACCAGAGGAGGTGCTATACGCAATACTGTTTCAGATGTGCAGTTAAGTAGTACGCCATTCCTACGACCATGCTCAACAATATCTGCGCATTTACGATCGAACTGAACACCCAGCATAAGTCCTTTTCCACGAACTTCAACAAGACCTTCTGTAGATAGGCCCGCTAGTTCATTACGGAAGTATTCGCCCATTTCTTTTGAACGCTGGATGAGATTCTCTTCCCGGATAATTTCAATAGATGCAAGTGCAGCTGCGCAGGCCAATGGACTGCCTCCGAATGTTGCGGCATGCTCACCACGGCCAAAGGAAACTCCCTCACGTGCAGCAATAGCACCCATAGGAAAACCTCCGCCAATTGCTTTGGCCATTGTCATGATATCAGGTTCAACACCGAAATGATCTTTGCAGAACCATTCTCCTGTCCTTCCAAAACCTGTCTGTACCTCATCGAAGATAAGAAGGGTTTCATTCTCATCACATATCTTGCGAACTTCCTTCAGGTAGCCTTTAGATGATACGTTAATTCCACCTTCTCCCTGTATTGGTTCAACCATCACTGCGGCTGTGTTTGGAGTAATGGCATCTGATATTGCCTGTGCATCATTGAAGGGGACAAACATCTCTTCCTGAACCAGGGGCTTGAAAGGAGCACGATACATATCTTTGTATGTCAGGCTCAATGCACCCATTGTGCGCCCATGGAATGAGTGTTCCACAGCTATAAAATCTGTTTTTTTAGTGTTGACCCTTGCAAGTTTCATTGCAGATTCCACTGCCTCTGTACCGGAGTTACAGAAGAATACACGGTCCATTCCGGTTATATTAACCAGTTGCTCAGCAAGCTTTGCCTGAGGCTCGGTGTAGTATATATTGGAGACATGCATCAGCTTTTCAGCCTGATTCTTTATTGCCTCTACAAGATGAGGGTGACAGTGCCCTACATTGGTCACTGCAATGCCGGCAACGCAATCAATGTATTCCCTTCCCTCAATGTCATGAACAATAGAACCCTTCCCGGTCGAAAGTACTATTGGCTGGCGGCCGTAGGTTTGCATTACATATTTTGAATCTTTGTCGAATATAGATTGTGAATCTAATGATGAGGAATTATAGTCCTGTTCCAAGTTAACACCTGTCCACTATAATATTAGAACTTCTTTTAAATCTGACTATCGATACAAATGAAAAAAAGAAAAATAGAAGTGATGTCAGACCACCGGTGAGGTTAACGACCACTTTAAAGAATGCATCTGTCTGGAACCTTTATCGCTATATAGAGGTGATAAAGGAATATAAGAATCGAAAGCTGGAAAATTGTAAGAATGGCACCTTTTACTGGGTCGTGCTGTGTGCTTCCCACAATGGAATTAATAGTAATCAATGCTTCAAAAAGATAAAGCACAAAACCAAACGTCAGGAATATAAAGTATTTTTTCAGATTTTTAAAAGAAACGTATATGCGTGAGCGTATAACATCAGCATCTATTTTCAAAAGTAAGTACGATGTCAGCAACGATAAAATAACTATGCACAGACGGACTGCAAGATCTATGAAATTGAACATTGAAATCGAATTCATAACCATCCCCTCATTAATTTATGTGTATAATACTGCATATATCATTGAATATCCAGTTTCATCAATGGATGATTGTGTGTTATTATATATAAATACATGCATATAATTAAATATCCAGTTCCATCAGCTCATTATCGCTCAAAGCACCTTCATCTTCACGCTCAAAGATAAGGCCCCCTGGTGCACGCATTACACCATCCACACGAGCAGTTTCATGGATTGTCACAGACTGAGAATTAATCTCGCCCAGAATATGGGTGCCGGCAGCAACGTACACATTACCTCTTGAGATAATGTTACCATGGATTATATTGTCTGTTCCAAGTTTTACATCCTGGATGGTGCGAATGCTTCCATAAAGTGTGGTATCATTGGCCATTTCAAGGGAAGTGGCACGAATGTTGCCAACTAGTCTGCAGTTGCTTCCTATGGTAGCATTTGATGGTACTTTCATGGAATCCATGGATATTTTGGACCCGTTAGGGATTATCATGGAGTTAAGCCCTATGGACTCGATATCATCTTCAAATAGTTCTCCTAATGCTTTTTCGACTTCTTCATCCTTTCCAAGCCTTAGGAGCTCACTAATGTAAAGAAAAAGATAAACCATGACCGGAACAGGATTCCTTACAACGATCCATCCTTTTGCCTCAAAACCACCATTGATCTTCACATCATTGCCAATATCTAGATCACTTTTTACCACTAATTTGCCCTCAATGGTGACAAATTCACCGATATAGGCATTCTTGTCTGTTTTGACATTCCCACCTATCTGTGACCAGATATCGATTCTTGCATCACCGGCAGAGGTCAGATCCCCGGAAAGTGAAACTCTCTCTCCTAGTATTATTGAATTTGCAATGATGCCATATTTGATCTCAGAGTGATTGCCAGCAATGACATCCCCATCTACGACTATTGTATGCTCTTCCATCCTGGTATTGTCTGGAACTACAAAGGTCTTAAAAATCTCCTCTTCTATGATTTCACTCTCCGGCTGGGGATTTACTCTATCAAAGCTATTATTATGACTTTATTTCCACGTATTTAATAGATATAGATTTATAAATAGTTATTCTAAGATTGTGCTATCCCGCGCCTTACATCAACCGCAGGACCTCTCTCCATGCAAATAGCTTCATGTGGGGACAATAATAATTGACCAGTTGCCATAATTGTGTCTGATTCGTCAACAATTATCACTTCATCGCCTGCCCTGAGTTCAGGATCAACATCCAATACATGTTTTGCAAAAGCAGTCTTGCCTTTTGATACAAAAGGTGCTGCATCTTCACAGATGACCACTCTTGAGGTCGGTTTTTTGAGCATACCATGCAATGCAGCCGCACCGTCAATGCTGAGTGTAAGCATACCATCCTTTGCACGGACAGTTGCCACATGCTTTCCATTATGATGAATCTGCCTGACACGCTTTGTTCTGGAAAGCTGGAATGTGACATCATCAGGGAAAAGGACTTCTCCACACCCTTTTCCAAACTGAATGTCAGCCATTATTCGTACTTTTTTAAGATTCTTATCAGCATTGCTCATAGGTGCTATGATAAAGTATAAGTTTTAAAATGATAGCGGTTAATTGAAAGTAATGTATCCTTTATTTAATAGAGTTCGCTATAAATGATATATAAAGAATATCGAACAGATTTATATATAATAATAGCTAATTATAAGTTGAGGAAACGGGAACAACTGCTTGTAACTGTATTCTAATGTATAGTAACTATAACCAAGCAAAACCATTCATCCCCTCAAACATGGCCCCGTTTCCTCGTTGCTCAATAATAGGGCCAAACTATTTTTCAAAATAATTATTTCCTGTTAGTTATATCTTTTTTACATCGGAACCATAGAACAAAAAATAAAAAGAGATTAACAGACGTTAACCTTTAACGACTCCCATGGGGAGAACACGTGCAACCTTTGTGGCAATCCCAAGCTTGTGCACGACATCAACAACATCACTACTGGATTTGTACACTGCTGGTGCTTCTTCGGCTATGAGTGAAGGCTGATTGGCCTTGACAATTATTCCCTGTGACATCAACTCTTTCTGAATCTCTTCGCCACGAAGCTCTTGTTTTGCACTCTTACGACTCATGACTCTTCCGGCACCATGACAGGCACTACCAAATGTGAGTTCCATTGCAGCGGGACCACCTTTGAGAACATAGGATGCAGTGCCCATGCTTCCAGGAATTATGACCGGCTGCCCTATGCTGCGATAATCTTCCGGAACTTCTGGGTGACCTGCTGGAAATGCACGTGTGGCACCTTTCCTGTGAACATATAGCTCTTTTTCCTTGCCATCTACACTGTGCTTCTCGAGTTTTGCAACATTATGTGCAACATCATAAACAAGGTCAAGACCAAGGTCGCCAAATTCATCTTTAAAGAAACTGTCAAATACCTCACGTGTCCAGTGCATTATCACCTGGCGATTGACCCATGCATAATTTGCTGCACAGGTCATTGCTTTGAAATAATCCTGTGCTTCATCAGATCCTGCAGGAGCACACGCAAGCTGTTTATCAGGAAGTGTTATATTATACTTTTTTGATGCCTGGGTAAGCACCTGCAGGTGGTCTGTGCATATCTGATGGCCTGCGCCACGGGATCCACAGTGTATCATAAAGGTAATCTGCCCCTCCTTCAGACCGAATGCCTCTGCTGCTTCCTCATCGTAGATCTTATCCACATACTGGACCTCAAGGAAATGGTTGCCGCTTCCAAGCGTACCGATCTGTGGCCTGCCTCTTTTACGGGCTTTTATACTGACTTTTGAAGGGTCTGCCCCTGGCATCATACCGTTGCTCTCACAATGACTGATATCTCCTTCTACTCCATACCCGTTCTCTACAGCCCAACGGACACCATGTACAAAAATATCATTGAGTTCACTATCATTAACCTTTCGACGGCTTTTTGAGCCAACACCTGAGGGTATTGCCTCAAACAGAGCATCCAGCAGTTCCGGAAGTTTAGGCCTGATGTCGCCCTCTGAAAGATTGGAGCGTATAAGACGTACCCCGCAGTTGATATCAAAACCAACGCCACCTGGGCTAATTATGCCCTCGTCCTTGTCAAAGGCGGCAACACCACCAATGGAAAAACCATAACCAAGATGAGCATCAGGCATTGCCATTGAATATTTTTGAATGCCTGGAAGCGAAGCTACATTTGCAACCTGCTCAAGAGTCTCCTTATCCAGAAGATCAAGCAGTGTCTTTGACACAAATATCCTTCCAGGAACATTCATGCCGGGTTTGAAGTTACCAGGCACCTCCCATGTGTTGTCATTGATCTTTGTAAGAATATCATAGACTGAATTATTATTTTCCTCTGACATCATTATTCCTCTTGCCAAATTTCATCCTGTAAAATATGTATAAATGCTATATACTCTAATCTTATGAATACATTGATAATAAGAAACTGGTGGAATTAACAAATACAGAAATATTCAGGTATCCACTGTTGCCTGTATCATCCAGCCTTCGTCTGTCTTTTCTATTTTCATCTCGTTGTATGTGGCTGCTTTTACCTCGGTGTCAAATACATGAACAGAAAGGTCCATTGCTTCTCCATACAGCGTTGCAGACATGGAGCATTCTCCATCACTGACATTCAACTCATTGACTTTGACGCGACCAAAGACCATTTCGTCAACCTCAAAAACAAAGAGTATCTCAGAAAGCCAGTCAAAAAGAAGACTGTCGAGGTCAGGTGAGCTTAGTTCAACGTCCACCGAAGAATTGTTGCTAATCGAACTTGTATCCACCATGACATTGAGCATGGCAAGAGCAGCGTTCTCGAATGCTTTCTCAAGGCTTTTTCCGTAAGCTCGGAACCTGGCATCAGCTGTGTGTTCCAGATACTCATAATCCTTGTTCATATGAGATGACATGAACCTTAATTGACCCTTGTATAATTAAATCAGTCCCCCGACAAGTGAGTGTTTGCCGGC
This sequence comes from Methanolobus sp. ZRKC5, assembly GCF_038446525.1. Classification (GTDB taxonomy): domain Archaea; phylum Halobacteriota; class Methanosarcinia; order Methanosarcinales; family Methanosarcinaceae; genus Methanolobus. The sequence goes on along the minus strand of NZ_CP151792.1, from coordinate 1,189,249 downwards.
ATTATTCAAGCTGTTTCCATATGTGCACTATGCGCTGGAAAGCTGTTATGTGGCTTCCTGCACCGATGATGATGATCATCCAGCCAAGCGATGAGAATCCGTATATTGTAGATGGGTACACAAAATAGACAACTGAAGAGAGCATTATGAGCACCAGTCTGTCAGCCCTTCCGATAATGCCACCGTAATATCTTCCAAGACGAAGTGCCTGTGCCTGCGTACCAAGATAACTTGTGAGTAGTACGCCCACTATGGCTATGGTGCCTATCTGCCAGTCCACGTAACCGCCAAAGAAGATGCCACAAATAATGAATACATCGGAATAACGGTCTATAACGTGGTCGAGAAAGTCACCTTTGGCACTGGCTACGTTGAGATAGCGTGCCATAAGTCCATCCATTGCATCAAGCAGAGAGTTAAGCGCGACCAGCAGCCCGGCTATCAATACAATAAAAGGGTCAAAAGCTGAGTAGTAGTAAAAAAAGCCCGCTAGTGCTGCAAACAAAAGTGAGAACAGTGATATCGCATTTGGAGATATGCCTGCATCTGCAGTTATCTTCGCCAGCGGCTCAAGTATTTTTGATGCTACGGGTCTTAGAGCATTGAATGTCATGGGTATTGTATCCAATGAGCATTTTTATGATTTAACGTTTTCCGGGGATTTGATTAGATTAGTTTTTCTTTGCAAGGTCGTACCAGTATTTAATCTTACAGGAATGTTCCACTTGAGTGGTTAACACGTAGGCTTCATCGAGCACCTTTCCGGTTGCAAAAGTACCATGACTGTAGATGATCGATGCTTTATGTGATGCAAGGGACGTAGCAAGATTCTGCGCAAGTTCATCGGATCCGATCCCACCTTTGACAATAGGCACTTCACCAAGGAAATACTGCCCTTCACTGTCTGCAGGGGCGATACTATCGCCTTCGGCAAGCAGTGAGAGAGTTACCGCAAAGGGACAGTGCGCATGAACTATGGCAAGTGCCGGAGTGTTCTTGTATATTGCCCGGTGGACGATAGCCTCTGATGATGCGATCATGTCAAGAGCACACGATTCATCAAGACTCACCTCTACAACACCGTCCGGTGTGATTTCATCCAGAGCGCAACCGCTTCGTGTGATCAGCATACGGTTGCCAACTCTCACACTGATGTTACCAAAGTGAGATTCTACCAGTCCATTTTCCACAAGTTTTTTTCCAATTCTCGATATTTCACGCCACATAGGACATCTCCTAACAGTGTGCTACCATAAAATTTATCTGCTATTATGATATGTAAGGGAATGCTTTCCATAAATAGATGTGGAATAAGCACTACAGTGCCTCGATGGCTCAGCCCGGCAGAGCGAGTGATTTGTAATCACTAGGTCGCGTGTTCAAATCACGCTCGAGGCTTTTTACTACTTTTTTAGACATACAATTATTACTCTTGGTGTAACATTTATCTCCCCTTGATTGCGATAAAACCTGCCGACAATTCAATTAAGAAAAATACCGTGTCTGTAAACTCGAACCAGGCACTGATAAAAAAGATATAAAGGCAATACTTATCGCCTATTTTAACTGATATTTTTTCATTTCATATTTTGCCATCAGATTGGAACCGAAAACGTATACCAGGATGATGATACCCAACCAGATAAAATGACCTCCAAGTTCAGGTCTGCCTAAATATTTCAAGAGTAAGCCTATACTGAATACTACCATATTTGCCATGCCTACTTTTTTATTCTTTTTTACCGTTTCCGCATACATCTCTTTGCGTACAAGGTATTCTTTTTTTTCATCCTTCACATTTTCACATCCAAGATATGTATAATATAAAACCAGTGGCTCAAAACCTTTTTGGCAAACCGGATGTATCTAATTAATAATTTGGTTCTTTCAAAAGCAAAAGGCATTTACACAAGAGATCGGAAATGCTTCCTACATATCGAGCTATTGATTTTCTGCTGATAAACATCCTTATATAAGCTCAAACTCACCTAGCACCATGAATCCGGGAAGCTCCAGAAAGAATATCAAAATTGGAATAAACGTAGGAATTGTTCTCAAGCAAGATCAGAAGAGTGGAAAAATAACCAAGGGTGTTGTCAAGAAAATCCTGACCAATTCCTCATCGCATCCGCACGGGATTAAAGTACAATTGGAAGATGGTCGGGTTGGAAGAGTAAAAGAAATCTACTCTGACACATAATCAATTCTATATTGTTGTCTTATCAGACATTTTTAGTATAGCATGCAAAACTCTTTTTGCAACTGGTACACCTTGATGCGGATTTATATGTTGCTCCAAAATCAGCCGGCTTACCTGAGCTAATTGAAACACAAACAATGGATTGGCTTAGGGGGATTGTCGCAAGGATTTGTGACCCACAGCTCGGACATACCACACTTTCAAGATTCATATCTACATTCCTCTCTGATTTCTCCCATAGAAATCACATTATAGGCAAAAAATACAAATGTAAAAAAAGTTTTCCAGGCAGATACCGATCAAAAAATGACCGTTGCGCATCTACCTTTTATTAAAAATTGTAGTTATACTAAAGTATAACTAGTATCTTGCTGGTCTGTGCTTCTGGAAGCATTCCCTGCAGTATACAGGTCTGTCGCCAGATGGCTTGAAAGGTACTTCGGTTTCCTGTTTGCAGTCTGAGCATGTTGCTTTGTGCATTTCTCTTGGACCTGTTGATCTAAAGCCGCCGCCGCCGCCTCTACTGTTTCCGCCTCTGTCATTGTATCCCATATTTTATATCTCCTTAGTTTTCTATTAGTTCGCTCAGCAAAGCCGAGATTGAGACGTTACGCATGATTAGTTTTATCCGGCCTTAGCCAGATACTTCCTTCTTATACGACTAACTCTAATTGTCCTAGCAATTGTTAAAAGAAGCACACAAAAATATAGTATCCTTTTATTAAATCGTTGACCAATCGAACTAGATATAGATACAACACTATGTGATATAAACCCGCTGCTGCCAATTAACTTGTTGAAATTGTTCAAATAACGCAACTTGAACTATTAAAGAACACAAAAAAAGGCATTTCAGACTACTTGAAGAAAATTCATTATCCCATGACAATTACATGTTGTCGCAATAAAGAAGATCCTATCCTCAACAGAATACGTGTCAGTCTTTTCATTCACGGCTTTCGCGTGTTCCATTATAGACAGCATATGTTCTTTAAAGTCAATACCTTTTATTCCGCCAATTCCTGGCTTCATCTGGCAACTCTCAAATACCCAACCCTTATGGGAGGATAGTAACTTCTTAACATAAGCAGTTATAGTTTCAGGCTTCTCTCTTTTGAAGTTGTAACAGTATTTTTCAGGTCCCATGCAATTATCAGGACAGATATCACCCATTTTAGCATATGAGAACATAATGACACCATCATAGGGAGAGTTAAATACTACAATTCGCTCTGGTAATTCGGACATGGCATCATAGTAATATGCAGTCTGCTTTTCATCATTTTCTTCAAAAGCAAGATCTGATATCAATGGCCTGGGATAAATTGAACCCAGCATATCGATTGCCATATTAACGACAGCATGAGTAGGTACAGCAGGGATAATGTATTCCGGAATACCGGCTTCCAGAATTAGAGGAACATCATGAACATCCATGCAGTGGAAATAGACATTGTTTTCGTTTTCTTTTGATTCCCTATAAGTCCTGATGAGCCTGAAAAGTTCCTCCCTGTCAACTATTATTGAACTTTTTGAAGCATCTGCATTCTCATCAATATCAATAATTACAACAAACGGAAAAGATTGCTCTTTTGAATACCTGGCAAAATCACTTCCAATCTTTCCACCGCCCAACACAAGGTAGTAGTCTTCTACGACTTGTAGCGAGCGAAAACTGGCAATTCTCTGGTTCAGAATGGAAAGGAGATCATTGTTCACAATAAGAAATAGAAAAAGCAGTATATATCAGATTTGTTTTAAGAACAATCATGAAAAATGAGGTAAATGTATGAGGAAACAAAATGAAAATTATGGAGCAATAACATTACTCCACGAAAAGATCATTTTACTCTGTCACCGTATATTTTTCTCAAATGTTCTTTTGGATCAAAATCAGTCTTAAATTTCAGCTTGCCTGAATTAGACTGGATGATGACCTGCCACGTAATCTGAATCTCATCGTCATCCTGGCTACTCTTTTTCTTTATTTTTATAGAACTTATACCTGCATTTGGAATTGAAAAATTAGCTTCATTCTCCGCCAGTGCAGCCTGTGCGCTCATTCCGGCATACCTTTCTGCATACCTGAAAGAACCCTTCATCTGTGCACCCCACTGACCAAAGAAACCTTTTCCTTCTGCTTTGGCTTGATCACGGGACTCCTTGACAACCTGCTTCATAACGTCATTTGTTACCTTGGCAAATATAGTTGTATCAGGCGTTGCTACAAGCGTAAATGAATCGTAGGATAAACCTAACATTTTACTTCTCTTCATGTTCGGAACAATGCCGATTATTTCATCTTCCATAAAAACTCTCCTTGACATCCAATGGATGTGCTACCGCCATACACAACATAATTTAAACAATCATAGATGGCGATAAATAAAGGTGTACTAATAAATATATAAAGATTGTTATTTGAGGTGTGCTTTTGTTTTATTGTAACTATTCAGCCTGATAAAAACACTATCAATAGCAATCTTGACAAAAAGTTGAGACCTACATTTTATTAGGATCATTAATTTTGATTGTTGTCATTGATTGCTTTTTTGATTCTTAGGTTGTTAGTGAGCAAACATCTCCGTTTTGATTAAATCAGTATCAATAGGCTAATTGTGGTAGGCTGAATAGTTACGTTTTATTAAGAAAAAAGGTAACTATTCAGCCTGATAAAAACGCTATCAATAACAATCTTGACAAAAAGTTGAAACGTAAATTTCATTAGAATCATTTATTTTGATTGTTGCTATTGATTGCTTTTTTGATTGTTAGATTGTTAGTGAGCAGACATCTCTATTTCGATGAAATCAGTACCAATAGGCAAATCGTGCCAGGCTGAATAGTTACGAAAAAAGAATGGACTACACCGATACTTTCACAGATACAATTGAAAAATAGAACGTAGTACCAACATCAGCTTTGTATTCTAATTTGCTAAAAAACAATGGCATGAACTGCCATGACGGGTCAAAATCCAAAATAAAAAAGAAAGCACTCAAACAGATATTTCATTCTGCTTTTTGGTACTTGTCAATGATTTCCTGGAAAGAATCTGCAACGTATGACAGATTTTCCCTTCCAACCTGGAAAGTGCTCAGCTTGAAGTATTTTGTAAGTCCTGATTTGATACCATGGATGTTACGCTGTTTCAGTTCCCTGTAGAGGAAATACCTACCTTTTTTTGCTGTCTGTGAAATCTCATAGAATACAGGAGCTTCAAAGAACATCAGGTCATGGTTGTGTGGTTTATCTCCTATTTGTATAAGGCCCATATCTTCCAGTTTTGAAGAGAACCAGCGGGCATCTGCAACTTCATTATCCCAGTTTCTTGTACGACGCACAACATGTGGGAACGATGCCATCATAGTCATCACTGTGGCTCCTCTTGCAGTACATCCCAGGAGCTCTATTTCTTTTACCTTATGGGTAGGAGACTTCCTGAAAACTATATCCGCGTATTCTTCCGTGACCCCTAGTACACCAATTGGTCCTGATGATGCCATGGACTTGTGACCACTTCCAACAACAAAATCCACGCCCATTTTCTTTGCATGGATTGGCATCCTGCCTACAGAATAAGCACCATTGAGCATGAGGGGTACATCATAACTGTGGCATATGTCAGATATTCTCTTGACATCTGTAAGGTTACCATAGCTACCGTCCGGGTATGTAATCTGTGCGAGTGCCGGAGCTTTTCCTGTTTCGCTTATGACTTCTTCAATGGCTGTGGCATATCCTTCAACATCTGTTTTGTATTCCGGGCTTCCGTTGTGGGGGACTGTTTTCACATTAAGCCTTGCACGCTGTGCGGCAACAAAGGAAGAATAATGTGCAAGCCCGTCCAACACGACATAATCCCCTTCCTGAGCCATGGAATGCATCACTGCAAACTTTGATTCTCTTGCTCCATGTGTGATTCTTGCCACATCGGTATCAAGGAATGCAGGCAAAGCATTATGGATAAATTCATGTATTGGAGGTTTTTTGATAAGATCAAGTACGCCGCCACAAAAATCACAAATCGAATACCCGTCTCCCCATTCAAGCAATGACCTGCGGGCTTCTTCTGTAAGTATGCCACCTGTCTGGAGCGGGTCAATGTTTATCGCATCCTTTGGTCCACGTTCGATAAATCCGAATTTGCTAAGGGTAGAGTCATCAAGTTCCATAATGTTTCCTCTGGTCTGAACTATAGTGAGTACTGAACTTTCCAATACTAGTTAAAAATGTTCATTGTAAATTATTTCTATATTTGAGATGAATCAAAGCCACGACTGACTCATAATTAAAAAAGAAAAGAGGGAGCACCTAAGGTGCTACTTCAAATTGCTTAGATATCTATAGAGGTCTTAAAAACTGACATGAACTCGTCACACTGGGTAACCAGACTGCTTGCAGCATCCTTTACCACATCTATAGGATCTGCTCCATCTGTTCTCACAAAAAGGATCGGATCACTTATTGATACGTGTTTCATATCATATGTTGCTATCTGAACCCTTTTGTCATCGAGAAGAGTTGACTTAAGCATATTGAGAAGAGTGTGATTTTCACCTATGATCTCAAGGTGCATCTCATCATCAGTTTTATCAATGATCTTCAATTCCATCTTTATTTCACCTAATTATAATTATCAATATAATATTCAGACAATTCCTGTTCCGTAGTCAGAAGAGATCTTTCTTTTCTCTATGCGACCACATATGGGGCATTTTAGTCTGTTGTTGTCTTTTACAAGATCTGTCCTGCATTTTGAACAATAAGCTTTCATAACTCCGAGAGATTTGCCATCAGTACTCAGACGCATATTCTGGGTATTAATTACCTTTGCTTTTACTACATCTGAAAGAGCAAACTCCTGGCCGAGGTTCTTGACATATGAATCCTTAACGTTAGATACGTGGATAGCTGCTGCGCCGTTGGTCTGGAATTCACGGTCACCCTTTCCCTTGATAGCTCCTATTTCCACCAGTGCAACGGACTCACGCATATTGACTACGCTCCCTACAATGATGTCACCTTCTACTATTTCAGGCGGGGTAGTTGTCTGTGGAACAATGGAGATAATCCTCGATTTACGGTCTATCATTACATACCCGGTGCCAAGTGAATGGATGTCTGCCACGTTGACATAGGTTCCATTACCTGCCTTGAACTCTTCCGTAGTTCCTACGAAGTCACCAGGCATTACAAAAACACTTTCTTCGATATTAACGTCGTCTTCGGTATCCATGTCATCTTCTTCCGTAGACCCTTTCTTGGGTTTCATATTCTTCTTTCCTGCTTCACTGCTTCGAACCTTTTTCTTCTTATCATCCACGGAGCCCTTTGTGGGTGCACCAGTAGCTTTCGGTCCTTTTACTGGAACCTCTATTTCGCCAGCCTGCTGGTCTTCGGAATTAGATGATTTGATCTTCCTGCGTGAAGTCTTTCGTCTATTTCTTATTCTAATAAGAATCCCTCATATAATTTGAAATCAATATAAAAGTGCATAAGATCCATGATATTTTTCAAGTAAGAACTGCATTAAATCATAAATTATTATCGCACAATGCGATAGATTTCTACCTTTACCATTTCTACTTCTTTTTTATGAAATTTAAATGTTCGTTTTATTGGAAATGCCGTTGTGTACCAATCTGTTATCCTGGCATCACCAATGAACTTATGAATAAAATCATGGCTCCCGCAATTATGAATGGAATATATCACATCACTGGCTTTCAACGCACTTAAAAGAAACGGTCGGTCACTCCCTTTGGTCTGCGCACCAAATGGAGGGTTCATAATAACCGTGTCAGCATGCCCATCGACCTCAAAAATATCGTTATGGACAAACTCGATATCCACTCCTAGTTTTTCAGCATTTTTCCGTGCAATCTCTAAAGCCTTATGGTCAACATCAAAACCGACCACCTTTTCAGCTCCAAGTAATTTTGCTCCGATTGCAAGAATTCCTGTGCCACATCCAAGGTCGAACACATCGCCCTCAAGATCACCCTGCATGTAAGCAAAATGCAACATCTCAGCAGCAAGTAGTGCAGGGGTGGCATATTGTTCAAGGGAAGCACTGGGTTTATCAAAACCATCTACCTGTTCAAGTAAGATCTCAAGCTTTCGTTGCTTCAATTTCATTCACCTGTGATCTCATCAAACACAAGGTCTTCCCAATCCCTCTCACCAAGCACGATCTCAAACTCCATGGGGGTCAACATTGGTGCATTGAACCTTCCGACTTCATCTATAGCAAGCCGAGGGCATGCCGTATTCACAAAAGAGTCCACCTTGAACTGCAATAACTGGTCCGGGGTGACAAGATCCATTGTGAGGATATGGGCTTTTTTGCCATGTTTCTTTGCCATGTTCTTCAGTTCCTCAGCAAGCTTCGTCCGATCCTGTCCGGGTTTTGTAGATACCACGATACCAAATACCTCAGCATCAAGTGACTTTGCTATCACCGCACTTCTTTGCCGGAGTATTCTGGAACTGTCAGCCTCACGAAGTTCATTCACAAATGGATCCGCTATAAGAACTCGTTTCTTTGTTGCCAGGGAAACGCCGAGTGGGTGAAACTGTCCGCTTCCAATGTATAGGTACTCATCACACTCTTCTTTCCTTGCAGCAGAGAAATTACATCCCAGTACCTGCCCAGGATATGCTATCTTACTATCGCCGGTACATATGATGCACTCTTTGCCGTGCTCTTTGAGAATTGAAGCTGCATCTTCCAGTTTCTGTACATGCTGAACTGTGCTTATCAGACCTATCTTTTGGCCCTGAAGCTTAGCAACAGCCAGCTTTACGACATCCTTAACATCCACAGCTGATCTTGTCTCAATGAAATACACCTTCTGTGAAAGTTTATTATCATCGAGGTGCGCATGGCCAAAGTGGAAAAGGATCTCTACTTTGTCAAGTAACGCCACATCAATGTCACATGCTCCGAAACATGGATTTCCTGATATGAATACAGTGACCTCTGTTTCATTCTCTATCCGCGAGGCAATTGCTGGGGAGCGCCTTTTGAAACCTTCCGGGAACTGTAATCCTATGACCTTCGCATCTGTATCCTTAATGACAGAGATGATACGGTCAAGCTGAAAATCAAAAGCTTCTCCTTCACTCATGAGCATCCTCTATGGAAACACCTTTTTCAGTTACATCGATACGTACCAGAGTCTTAACATTGATTCCCATATTCTTTAATCTTGAAAGGCCATCACCGCGTTCAATAATAACGATGGTGTCTGTGACAACGGCGCCAATGCCTTCAAGAGCTTTCATTAATGATTCAAGAGTGCCACCTGTGCTTATGACATCATCAACGATAAGCACCTTGTCTCCTTTTTTGACATCATTTACATAAAGCTCGCCTTTTGAGTAACCCGTTTCCTGTGAAAGCTTGATCTCGCCTTCAAGTTCATACGGCCTTTTTCTGATAATTGTGAATGGAATGCCTGTTTTCATGGATATTGCTGTGGCAAGTGGGATACCCATGGCTTCTATAGCAAGTATCTTATCAAAATCTTTGCTGACCATTCCTAATATGTGTTCTGTGATCTCCTCTAGAAGCTCAGGTTTAAGCTGCGGAACTCCATCTGAGATAGGATGGATAAAATAATAATACTCTCCCCTTTGCACAATAGGTGCATTTAACAGGGATTCACGAAGTATCTTTAGCATAGTTACCGCTTACTACCTGCCAATATATAAAAACAGACCGTTAAATTAAAACTCCATGGTTATACTGCCACAAAAGCTGTTTTTTCATCTCTTTCCTGCCTTATGGCAGAATACAGGGCTTCTTTGCTCAGTGACTTTGGATGATAATAGCTTCCGTTGCTTTGCATGGCAACTTCTCTGGAAAGGCCGGAACCGGTATTGCTTATGTCCACCACGAGAATGTTGACGTGATGGTCGGATATTTGTTTGCAGATCTGCATGATCTCTCTTCTTATATTCCCTCCAAGATGAAGGGGGGAGTTTGCAGTTCCGTCAGTGACCAATATCATAATAGGCACCGCAGATGGTTCTTTTTTCACTTCCCTGATGAGGGTGTCCAGTCCCCTCAACAGTCCTGAAGCCATCGGGGTAGTACCTCCGAAAGGTACTTTCTCAAGATAACGCTTTGCAGCCTCCACTGATGAAGTGAAGGGAAGCACCAGTTCACCGGAACGTCCGCTGTATGTGACAAGTGAAACCCTGTCCCTGCGTTGGTATGCATCCTTCAGCAGGGCGAGTACCACACTTGTAGTAATTTGGATCTTTTCATGCTCATCCATTGAACCGGATGTGTCAAAAACGATATTTATAAGACTGGAAATACGCCTCCTTCTAACCTTTTCCCGAATATCGCTTTTTTTAATCTCTATCTTCCCGTCCTTTGCATGCTGTGCTGCTGCGCGTACCGTTGGGGCAATGGCAATGTCGGTGATCTTCTCACCAGGCATCCTGTATCTCACATAGCGCCCACGTTTGCTTTTGGTCAGCACCTCTGCCCGCCTTCCCGATTTTAATCTTCCTGTAGCAAGTCTTTTCTTCTGAGAACCACGGGCAAAATCATTTAGGATCTTACCAACTGTCTTGTCATCTTTCAGGTCTTCAAGCAATTTTTCTGAGCTTGATTTTTCACAACTTGACGTTGATCCACTTCCAAATTCTGCTTCCAGTTCATCATGACTGAGGATAGGGACGTATTCCTTTGGGGTCAGCTCTACAAACACTTCAGGTTCATGCAGGCAAACGGGGGAATATGACTCAAAGATACTTTCTTCAAATACTGCTTGATGGGGTCCCTCAAAAGTAAATTCCTTCGTTGGTTCATCAGTTTCATTTGCCTCGGGTTTTAGCAGATCATCAAAAACTGATTTATTGCGTTCATCTTCATAAGATTCCTTTTTCGCAGACTGAACAAAAGTATCCGCAGGTAACACATCAGCAACCAATGAACTGTCCGGGTCAGCCATCTCAGCAGGTAGTACAACTGCATAATTTTGCGGTGCATTATCCTGTTGATTTTTGAATGCTGCTACTACTGCAGTATCTGATGTACCTATAAGGGGCTTAAAGAATACCTCCGGAGTCATTGCCATGTGATCCGAATCACTCACAATGTAAACATCCTCTATCTCAGCAGGCCTTATTTGCTCCATATTTGAATACAGGTTATCATACAGAGTCTCAGTGTCTTCCTTTGATAATTCAGAAACGGAGTTTCTGGGGATACGCAGGCCGAGTACAGGTGCACCTATGTGCATCACTTTTATGCCGTAATTGCGAGGAAGATTCCTGCGCAGGCGCTGAACAAGTTCACTCTCGCTCATCCCCACACCCCGTTTATACCTTCCCGTCTACAACTGCCCTTAGCTGGTCAACGCTGAACTCCTCTTCCTCAAATGGCTTTTTGCGCATCCTGTGCGGCAGAACCATTTCTGAGGCTTCGATAATGTCATCATTGGTTATACGTTCCCTACTCTCATAGGCTGCATTTGTGCGGGCGGCACGCTCTATCATAATGTCTGCACGGTGTCCATCCACATTAAAAGCTATGCAGATCTCTGCAATTGTACGCAGATTCTCTCTTGTAGCAGTTACCCTTGGAAGCATCTGCATGGCCTTTACAATCTTTGAACGCAGTTTCTCTTGTTCAGCTTCAAATTCGCGAATGAACTGTTTTTGATCGTCATTGAATCGGTTTCGCCTTTCTACGATCTCGATACGTTGCTCAACATCATAGATGCCGGTGACCTCTACCTGCAATGCTATCCTGTCAAGCAGTTGCGGACGAAGTTCTCCTTCCTCCGGGTTCATACTACCTACAATAATGAAATTTGCAGGATGGCTGACACTTACTCCTTCACGCTCAACGGTATTCACATTCATTGCTGCAGCATCAAGAAGTGCATCAACGACAAAGTCATCCAGCAGGTTGATCTCATCAACATAGAGGATGCCACGGTTTGCCTGGGCAAGAATGCCTGGGTCAAATGCCTGCACACCCTGACGAACCGCTTTTTCAATGTCCAGACTGCCTACGACTCTGTCTTCAGTAGCACCTACCGGGAGATCGACGACTTTCATCTGCCGTTTATTGGCATGAAGTGTGGCTTTTCTTTTCTTTTCAACGCACTCCCAGCAGAATTTCTCGGGGTCTTTCGGGTCACAGTTGAATTTACATCCCTCTACAACTTCTATCTCTGGAAGTACCTCTGCCAGACCTCTTACAGCAGTAGATTTAGCTGTACCCTTCTGTCCGCGTATAAGCACTCCTCCAATTGAAGGATTTATTGTATTCAATATAAGTGCCCTGAGCATTTTTTCCTGCCCGACGATGGCTGATATTGGATAGAGCACCCTTTCTGTCTTTGTGGCCTTGCGGGCAATATCATCCAGATATTGTGAAGGGCCTTCCACGGTTTTTGGAACTTCTTTTATTGTTCCGGTAATGTTTGAACTCATATTATCGCCTTTTTCAGCATAAAATCTTACATATTGTCACTTGTTGTTTGTCAGTTGAATTTACAGATACCTTAGAATTATCGCAGAAATCAGGGCCAGGAACAAGAGTATAAGGCCTCCTACAAAAAAACTAAACACTATTCTGATATGCACTTTCTTTTCTGCATTCTTTGCAAGTCCATTAAGTTCATACAACGAGAATGAAGAACTTAGCAGGAAAAGAATCGATGACAACAGTAACAGTGACCCTGCTACGAGGATGTACTCTGCTGTCCATGTAAGAGCCTTTGCATTCAAAAGATCAAGAAAAAAGTCTTTCCCATGTCTCACATACGAAGCCGTGATCCATAACATGGTGTATGCAATTTCTGCGGCGCCCATTATTACTGAGCAGATCGCAGTTGTCATAAGCGTAACCATCATCCCTATGTCAGGGATTTTAATATCGATTTTCCATTCATCACCCACAGTTTCACCTTGAGAGTCTGTTTTGTATGGTATTCCCTCTAATTGAAGATAGCCAGTATATGCATTAAAATAATAAAAATATATGTATTAAAATATTTAGTGGTGTCAAGGGCAATAAAAAGAAAAAACAGCAGAACTATTGCAGAGTTCTACATTATTCTGAACTGTTCGAGTATATGTCTGGACAGATTACTACTTACGCTCACGGACTTCATCAAAGTATCAGTTCTGGACACATCACAGGCGAGATCAGTAAACCTTTTCTCATCAGCTGTATCACGTTTATCGAGCACCATGTGCTCAAGGAAATCAGAATAATATGAAGCAACGCCAGTGGATGATACTTCAATTCCTCTTGCAGCCATTAGCTTAGTTGCAGGTCCACTCACAGGTTCTGTTCCAATTATGGGACTTACTGCAATGACCTTTTTATTTTTGAGAATATCCCGCATGCCTGGAAGTTCGATTATAGGGCCGATGCTTGTTATTGGGTTGCTAGGGCCAATGAGGACCTCGTCTTCATTCTCAAGTGCCTCCAAAACAGCTGGGGATATGGAAGCATTTTCGATGCCTTCCTGGCATATTTCAAGAACATCAGGTTCTCCGTGCTTTCCAACCCAGAAATCCTGGAAATGCATTTTTCCTTCTGGTGTGCTTATCATGGAAGATACCGGATCATTGGACATGGGTAACACCTTTGCTTTCACTCCAAAGGATCGGCAAAGCTGAGTTATGGCTTCTGTAAGTGTCATTCCACTACGAATGAGGTCCGAGCGCATTATATGGGTAGCACGGTCAAGATCACCAAGCATCATAAACTCATTGTGTCCCAGTGTTTTCATGACTTCATGGGTTCTGTAGGTGTCATCTTTAACTCCCCACCAACGGGTGGTGTCCAGTCTGCCCGATAACAGGTAGAGCACAGTGTCAATATCAGGAGTTATCAGGTTTCCTGACAGCCATATGTCCTCTGCCGTATTGACCACGACCGTGATCTCTTCTTCAGGGATTACTTCGCGAAGGCCGTTCAATAGTTTGGGAGTACCGGTGCCGCCTGAGAAAATTATCATGTTTACTTTCTTCCTGTTTATCGGAATATCATTATAAGATGACGCATATTTGAAATATATGAAAGTCATCCGTGACCCGATTCATGGTTATATTGAGCTTGACACGCTCACGTTATCACTTATAGATTCCCCTCAGGTCCAACGTCTTAGAAGGATAAGCCAGCTTGGGCTGTCAAACCTTGTGTATCCTGGAGCGAATCATACTCGTTTTGAACATTCCCTTGGCGTGATGCATCTTGCAAGCATGCTAATTGGGAAAATAGATTCTGTAGCCGATGATGAAAAAGAGGAATTAAAGGTTGCAGCCCTTCTTCATGATGTCGGACATGGTCCATTTTCGCATGTTACTGAAGGTCTTACCAAACACTATACAAGACAACGGCATGAGGATGTCAGGGAAATGCTGAAAAAGGGTGAGATAGGGGATATATTAAGTGAAAATGGTTTAAACCCCGCAACAATCGAGGACCACATTCAGGGAAAGACAGACCTTGGAAAGATACTCAACAGTGAGATAGATGTAGACCGAATGGATTACCTTGTTAGGGATTCTTACTATACTGGAGTGGCGTTTGGTCTTGTGGACCACGTCAGGCTCATAAATGAGATGACGTTCTATGAGAACAAACTTGTTGTAAGTGCAGGTGGTGTCAAGGCAGCCGAGTCCCTTCTTGTTTCCAGGTTCCTGATGCATCCTTCTGTTTATTATCACCATGTTTCCCGAATAGGGGAGACCATGTTCACAAGAGCAGTGGATGATCTCATTCAAAAGGATTCATTAAATGCTTTTGATCTGCGAAAAATGGATGATTCCAGACTGTTTGAAATGATACGTAATGACGATGGCTATGCCGGGGAACTGGCAGCTAAACTGGATAACAGGAAGCTCCACAAGAGGGCCTTATATGTAGGGTTTGATGAGGTTGGTGAAGGGGTGCTCAAACATCGAAAGCACATCGAAAGAATAGAAATAGAGATCGCAGAAGATGTTGGTATTGAGCCTAAAAATGTTCTTATAGATATTCCTAAGAGTCCTGAGATAGCTGAAATGAAAGCGCTTGTGAAGGTAAATAACAGGATGTTGCACCTGGATGAAGCTTCAAATATTGTGGCAACACTTGAACAGGCCCACCACGATAACTGGAAAATGGGAGTCTACACTCCAAAAGAATACAGAGATGAAGTGACTAAGGCTGCGAAAGTCTTCTTTGATGTAAAGAGGACAACAAAACAGTTCCGTCTGAATGAGATGGAGGTGTAAGATGTATCAGATAAGAAAGGTGGTGGGCAGGATAAGTCTTACACTTGAATGGAAAAAGGCAGGAGACGATTATATTGCCTGCCTTACAGGTGGGGAAGAACATGTTGGGGCGGTAGCCGTGGGTTTTTATGATGGATCTTCTGGCAGGGCATCATCTTCGGTGATAACGAACCCAGGACACAGGGAAATGGATATTGCGTTACTTGGAGCAAAGGTATTCAGTGAAGCCAGCAAATCTACGTCGGTCTTTATAGTTGGTATTCATCTTGACAACATTACGAAAAAAGAGATAGTGGAAATTGTCTCAGTTTCAGAAAAAATGATTGACGAACTATCTGTAATTATTCATGAGGGTTTCTAATGGAAATAGTAATAGGTATCAGCGGGGCATCTGGTTCTGCTTATGGGATTCGTTTGCTGGAGGTTCTTTCTAAAACAGACATTATGGCTCATCTAGTCATAACAAGGGCTGCAAAGCAGATAATCGAGATAGAAACAGACTATGAGCTAAGTTACGTCGAAGGGCTTGCAGATGCACTATATGATGAAAGTGATTTCACTGCTCCTATTGCAAGTGGTTCTCACAAGTTCGATGGAATGATAGTTGCACCATGCAGTATGAAAACCCTTGGTGAGATCTCAGGAGGGATGTCGGACAATCTGCTTGGAAGGGTTGCAGATGTGTGTTTGAAAGAGAGAAGGAAACTCGTTCTGATGCCACGGGAAACTCCCTTGAGCCAGATACACCTTGAAAATATGCTAAGGCTTGAAAGGGCTGGCGGAATAATTCTTCCTGCATCCCCTGGATTCTATTCAAGACCTCAAACAATTGATGATTTGGTGAATTCAATGGCAGGACGCGCCCTTGACCTGATGGGCATTGACAATGAAGTATACAAACGCTGGAAGTGATAGGGCTTAATCCTGTCGTTTCAGAAGATATATTTCAATAAAATACTTTTTAGAGACTAATGGGAATCCTTACAACACCCATTTCTCTTATCATAATGCTTTTTTCATTGGTTTTTTCTTCATTTTTGTCCATGGTATCCTCATTCTCACGAAACCTTTTTATATAATATATGCCATTTCAAAGCTACCCCTTCTGATTGGGATAGTAGGGTAGCTTGGTCCATCCTCGAGCGTTTGGGACGCTTGGACTGCGGTTCAAATCCGCGCTATCCCACCAAAACTTTTTTTAATTGTTTATTATGCTGATTTTCAATATTTTGTAGATTTTCGCATGGATTAGTTTTATAACATATCCGTAGTGAATAATGTCCCCATGGCAAACGTTAAGGTGAAACTTTTTGCAAACTTAAGAGAGATTGCACAAACATCCTCATTAACATTTACAGGGGATACTGTAAAGGACGTTCTGTTTACCCTTACAGAGCAATATCCTCCTTTGAATGAACTCATATTTGAAACAGGTGAAGACGTGAAACTTTGCGGTTACATCAATGTGTTCCTTAATGGAAACAACATCAAACACATGGAAGGACTGGCTACTATCCTCAATGACGATGACGAGCTGGGGGTTTTCCCTCCCGTATCAGGCGGATGAATTACACCGGATGGAACAAGAATGATATTCAGAGAACGTACCGATGTCGGTAAAGCAAAAGAGATGTTCCTTGGGCAGATAACAGGGACAGAAAAAACAGAGGCACTTCCTGCAATATCATCTATAGGCAGGGTGCTTTCAACAAGTATACTTGCACCACGTAACGTGCCACATTACCGCCGTTCCGCCATGGACGGCTTTGCAGTCAGATCAGTTGATCTTATGGGGGCATCACCTACAAATCCAGTAATTCTGAACGTATCAGACGAGATTATGGAAGGCACATGCGTTCCTGTGAATACTGGTGATTATGTTCCCGATGATTCTGATGCTGTGCTTATGATGGAAGATACAATCTCCATTGGAGACATGATCGAGATTCGGGCACAGGTACATCCCGGAAAGAACGTGGGTGAGATTGGGGAAGATGTCAGGAAGAACGAGCTCATATTCAACAAAAGCCATCTTCTAAGGCCATGCGATGTTGCTGTGCTTGCATCTCTTGGAATTATTGATGTGAAGGTGTATGTCAAACCTGTTGTTGCAATCATTCCTACAGGTAACGACCTGCTGCCTCTGCCCGGGGATGATGTTCCGGCACCCGGGAAGACACTGGACATCAATAGCCTCATGATTGGGAAATATGTTGAGAAATGGGGCGGAATTGCGCGATACTGTGACATTGTCCCTGAGGACAAACAACTCATAGAGGATGCAATCAAAACCAATCTCGACACCGATATGATAGTCATATCCGGCGGAACTTCAGTCGGGGAGAAGGATTATGTTCCGGTAGTAGTTGAAAAACTGGGAACGAAACTTGTTCATGGGGTTGGACTTAGCCCTGGAAAACCCACTGCATTGGGTATTGCAGACAATGTACCGATACTCTGTATGCCAGGATATCCTGCGGCAGGTCTTGTAGCACTCTTTGCATTTGGGAAACCTGCGCTGAGAAAGGCAGGAAATATCCCTGATATCCCTGATACAAAAGTAAAAGCAACTTTAAGCGGTAAAATAATGTCACGAGAAGGATAC
Organism: Methanolobus sp. ZRKC5; assembly: GCF_038446525.1. Taxonomy (GTDB): domain Archaea; phylum Halobacteriota; class Methanosarcinia; order Methanosarcinales; family Methanosarcinaceae; genus Methanolobus. Next base: position 1,171,181 of record NZ_CP151792.1, on the reverse strand, counting down.
GTCAGTTATGCAAGGGTCATTCTCGAGGGTAATATTGCTCATCCGCTCATGACAGCAGGTGCCGGTATATTAAGTTCCATTGCAAAATCTGATGGATTCGTTATAATTCCGGAAAACGTGGAAGGATGCGAAGAAGGAAGCAAAGTGGAAGTTGTACTGATTGAATAATAATTCTTCCCTAAGCCGGGTCCTTGAACTTCTGACAATAGGTGCAGGAGGATTTTTTGGGGCAATTTCACGATTTATGATTGCAGGTCAGTTAGAGCCTGCATCAGGTACTCTTGTTGTCAATGTTCTGGGGAGCATATTGCTTGGTTTTCTGATGTACAACTCCGAATATCTTGGTTATGTGTCCCCAAGAATCAGACTCTTCTTCGGTATTGGTTTTTTAGGTTCATTGACTACATTTTCCACATTTACAGTTCAGACATTCCAGATGTCCTTTATTGAAGCGGCATTCAATGTCCTTGCAAATCTACTCCTGACACTTGGTGGAGTGTTCACAGGAAGGGGTATCATTGTATATATTGTAAAAAGGAGGGAAGGGAGCAGTGGTCTCTGAAATCCTGCTTGTAGGTACAGGTGGGTTCATCGGTGCAATGTTGCGATATCTTGTATCTGGTGCAATTCCCCGAATTAATGATATTCCTTCTGGAACCCTTGCTGTAAACGCAATTGGCAGTTTTGTGCTGGCAGCAATGACATTCTCATCTGTTGAAGCTTCCCTCAGGTTCTTTGTTAGCATCGGAATGCTTGGTTCTTTCACTACCTTTTCGACCTTTGCATACGAAAGTTTCAAGTTGCTTGAAGAGGGGGAAAACAAGTATTTTTTAATGAATGTGCTTCTCAATGTAAGTGTATGTCTCTGTGCAGCATTTCTAGCATATGGGATAACTATTCCATAGGCATGCTTCCTCTTCCTTCAAAATCAAATGCGCACTTAGATTATATTATAATTAAGCATTAGTGCCAGCAGTATAAGGATCACACCTGTTATGAGGCGTATCTCTACGCGCTTTTTTTCCCTGATCTCATTGACCTTTTTTGGATCAAGGCCAAATGCAAGAAGAGCTCCAAGAATCAATATTGGTAAAATGACGCCCAGATTATAGAGTGCCATATACAGTGTGCCTTCCATGATGTCGTCACCTGATATAAGCATCTCAAGGATCATCAGGTAGACCGCACCTACGCAGGGAGCTTTTACCAGTGAAAAGAGTCCTCCTCCTACAAACGATATTAACAAAATATTCCTGCCTTCTGCCTTACTCATGAGTTCCACGAACGAGCGAGGTGTTTTAAATGATGATTTAGAGTACTTTTTTATGTAGTATGCATCGTAAAGATGCCACAATCCAAGGAAAGTTACCAGCAGGACCATCAAAGTTGTGATGAATTCCCTTATCCATGGGAAATAACTGATGGTGTTCATGATTCCAAAACCAACAACCATATAGGTCACAAATATGCCGGAACAGAAACCTGTGACAAGAACAAGCATGTCTTTGCGTGAACCGCCTGATGAGACTATGGCCGATGCCAGGAAAGCCATTACTGCAATAAGACATGGATTGAATCCTGCAAGCAGGCCTGCGACGAATATGACAAGAGGCGTTTGTGTATCTGTGTTCCAGCCTGCTGAATAGTTTGAAAGGTCCGGGCTTGTAATGTCTGAAATTGGTGGCGCTGTTTCAATGCCTTCTAAAAGCAGTGTTTCAAGTAGAGTAATGTCACCTTTATATTCTTCATAATTTATGACAATGCTTTTGTTAATGACAACAGCAGGAACTGTACTTACTCCGTATTGCTTTGCCAGGCTGAAAAAAGCTGTTATCTCATATTCAGAGAAATTTATGTTGGGATTTTGGGAAATTACTTTTTCAATTACAGGTGAAGCCTGTTCACACTTAAGACATCCGCTCTCATAAAAGTATTCTACTGATGTATCCGCTGCCTGGGATATTCCTGCCGTAAACACTAACAATATCACTAAAATTAAGACAGTTCTGCCAATTGGTCTTTTAGTGACAGGAGGTCGAAGAACAGGTTTTTTTATCATATTCACTTTCCAGGACGGATTTAGTGCTAACTTCCAGAAGCTCACCGTTGCTAGCGGAAACATATCCCTCTATCACATAGAGGTCCTTTATAGTTGAACATGCACAACTACGTTCCATTATCTCGACCTTCCAGACCCTGCCTTCCAGGGCAGTGTAATCTGGGGCATTCTCAATAAGCGAAGTAGATGTGACTCTCCAGTCCTCTACCTCGAAATTCGATGAATAGTATGCAGCTGCATCAGGGTCATTCATCACTATCTCTATTGCATGGGATGCATTTATTCCAGGGTCTTTGGTTCCTGGGCCAATTAAGATGTATGCGCCCACAATACCAGCACAGGCTATAACAGCCAGAGCTACGATAAATATGGGTTTATTTTTTTCCATATGTATTATTGTAATCGCATTTATGCTATAAATGTTGCTAAATAGAATGTACGATACATAAGTGATAATGGCTTTGCTATTTATAGCCAGGGGACAAATGTAGAATTATTAAATAAAGATACAATGCGTGATATCAGAGGATAACAGCCATGAAAACATTGCTTTTGCGGATATATCTTAGTGAAAATGACAAATATAAAGGAAAAACTGCGCACCATGCTGTCATAGAGTTCCTCAAAGAGAATGGAATCGCAGGTGCTACGGTCCATCACTGTATAGAGGGATATGGTATGCATCATAAGATACACACTGCAAGTGTTTTAAGGCTTGGGACCGATCTCCCGGTAATAGTACAGGCTGTGGACCTGGAAGAAAAAATAAGGGACCTTATTCCGAAACTCAAGGAACTACTGCCTACGGAACTTATGATCGTTCAGGACGTGGAAGTCGTTTCGGGAGAAGGTTTTAAAGACAATATTTAGATATATTGCTTATCTATAGAGCACCACTGTACTTCCCCTAACATCTATAAGGGTAGTCTTGGTTGCCTCTGCAAGTTTTTCTGCAGATGCTTTGATGTCCTCTCCTTCAGCACTGGTCTTTAGCATCTTTATCTTGATAAGACGATTTGCTTTCAGCTGTTTTTTTATCTCTTCCATAACAGAATCGGTAATTCCGTTCTTCCCGATATTGAGGATTGGTTTGATCTTTGTAGCCTCGGTTCTTAGTTGATATATTTTATCTTTTTCCATTATGATACACCTGATAAGTAGTTCGATATAAATGATTCAATTATAATATAGTATAAAAAGTATGTCCATTCACAGATAAACTTGGTAATATTCCGGGAAATATTCTATAAATCCTGGTATATTGAAAAAGAGTATTATGTTCTCTTAAGGGATATCTCCGTCCCATCAATACTGTACTCGAACCATGGGGTCGGTTTTGATGTCATTCCTACGACTCTCATTGCGTAAGAATCTCCTACTGCCTTGATCTCGATCATACCATCAAAAAGCTGCTTCAGTGTGGCTATGGTCTGCGTATCATGCATTCCGTCTTCTACAACATAGATTCCAAAACCATTGGCTGCCTTAACCCTTCCGGTAAACACATGGAGGAATCTGAAAACAGTCTGTATGTTAGAATACATGAGGATGGTAGACAGTGAATTGATGCATAAATGAATTTTCTTCTTCTGCTTTTTAACAAGCATTTCTTCAAAGAACTGGCTGATCTTGACTCCAATTCCTGTCAGGTCTACAGGACTTGATGTCCTCTTGATCTTATCGGTGTCTGCTGCACTCAAACCAAGTGTTTTGGTTACACAATCAACGATACCCATGTCAGCATTTGGAATATCCATTCCATTATCTTCAAACCAGCCAAGTACACGTTCTCCTGGTTCACGTGTTGATACTATTATGGCTGAATCATCTGGATCCTGGCTCTTAAAAATGATTACATCCAACAGTTCGTCTTTTCGGCTCATAGGTGGACCTATCATCATTAGATTGGTTCCTTCCCGGATGTTGCCAAGTATTTCATCCAGTTCCTTGATGCCTAAAGAGTAGCCGGACATGTTACCCTCTTCATTGGGATTGTATATAGGATTTGCCCTTTAATGCCGTTCCTGTTTTCCATTAAAGTGCTATTAATAATATCTGATTCTATCCTATATATAAATTTTAACATATATAAATGTGCCTTTCACACACCCTGCTAAATTTTAATATGGCTATAAACCTTTTTTTCTTACTGGCGGGCATGTTTAATGACATGGCCGGTTTCAGGAAGAATTATTTCACTCAATGCCAGTTCAACTGCTGCTGGAGAGCCTGGTATGCAGAAGAGTACTTTTCCTTTCAAAATTCCTGCTGATGCTCGTGTCAGAATAATGGAGCTTCCAATTTGTTCTATACTTTTGTATCTGAATAGTTCTCCAAATCCTGGCATTTCTTTCTCAAACAGCGGAACAAGTGATTCTATGGTTATGTCTTTTGAAGCCAGGCCGGTGCCACCACTTGTTATTATGATATCGGCATTTGAGTCAAGGGCATGATTGACAGATTCTATAATCATAGAAGGATTATCGGAAACAAGCTCGTAGTTTGAGATACTATGCCCTTTAGAAAGAACAAGTTCCATCATCTTTTTTCCAGAAAGATCTTCTGCATCATCCGGGGATATGACGTTGCCATATTTCTCATACCTTGAAGTTGAGATCGTGATCAAGTAAAATGAGTATGAATTATCAGCATCTCTCTTGTGTTCTCTTGTTGTCGGGCTACTCATACAAAGTGTTTATACCTTAATAAGTATAAGAATGGCTCGATATGCATGAAAATACTTGCAATTGATGTTGGCACAGGTACCCAGGATATACTTCTGCACGATACGGAGAAAGAAGTCGAAAACAGTCTTGTGATGGTTATGCCATCTCCCACTGTTATTATTGGTGAAAGGATAAAAAAGGCAACCGAAAAAGGTCAGGATATCTTCCTCAAAGGGGATGTCATGGGTGGTGGGCCTTCTGTAAAGGCTATCCGCGGCCATATTGAAAGGGGCTATAAAGTGTATGCCACTGAAAATGCAGCCCTGACAATAAAGGACGACCTTGAAAAAGTAAGGTCAATGGGTATCGACATAGTAAATGATAGTGATGCTATACCCAAAGGTCTGGAAGAGATTATTCTACAGGATATAGACCTTAATTCAATTGAAAATGCATTGGGTAGCTTTGGAGTGTCTATGCCTGATAAGATCGCTGTGGCGGTACAGGATCATGGTAATTCACCTGGCATCAGCAATCGTGTTTATAGATTCAGGATATTCGAGAGGCTTATTGATGAGGGTGGGGAGTTCAGTCAATTTGCTTACGGGGGAGATACTGTTCCTGAAGAATTCACCCGTATGGCCTCAGTAGCACGCACACTTGGTAAAAAGGATGTTGTTATAATGGATACAGGCCCTGCAGCGATATTTGGTTCACTTCTTGATCCAAAGGCTATACAGCCTGCCCTTGTGGTGAACATAGGCAACGGTCACACTCTTGCAGCGATAGTAAAAGATGACAGGGTGTTAGCTCTGTTTGAACATCATACCTCTGCTCTTGACGGGAATAAGTTGCAACAACATATCATTGATTTTTCATGCGGAACACTTGGGTTTCAGGATGTTTTCGATGAAGGTGGACATGGGTGCTACATAAAGGAAATTCTGGGTCCCGATGCGATAAAATCTGTGATGATCACAGGTCCCAGACGCAACATCCTGCAGAACATGGATGATGAAGACAAAGATGAGACTCTCTGGGGCAAACTTCATTTTGCTGCACCTTTTGGGAATATGATGCTCTCTGGTTGCTATGGGCTACTGATGCCTCAACTGGAGTAGTATGGCAAAATCAGCGATAAGGCTTATAAACTCCAAGGTAGTATGAGGACAGCCATCGAGATTAATCTATTATGTTGGTGGGCAACATCAACAAATACAAATATATACATATCAATTAAGGTACAAAAAAATCAGCAGTACTATTTATAGTATCATGGTTTATTGCAATAATCAACTCAAGGAGATTTTAATTCATGGTAAGAAAACCAGCAAGTATGTACAGGAACGTAAGACAGCGCTCATTCACCAGAAAGAAGTACATGGGTGGTGTCCCGGGCAGTCAGGTAATTCACTACGACATGGGTAACAAGAGTGCCGAGTTTCCGGTAAAGGTCACGCTCATAGCAAAAGAGAGATGCCAACTCACTCACAAGTCACTTGAAGCTGCACGTATCACTTCAAACCGTGCAATGACAAATGCTGCAGGACGATCAGGGTTCCACATCAAACTGAGAGTTTACCCACACGAAGTTCTAAGGGAGAACAAGCAGGCTACAGGGGCAGGTGCAGACCGTGTATCAAGTGGTATGCGTGGAGCATATGGGAAGAATGTCGGAACTGCAGCAAGAGTTTCAGCAGGCCAGAAGATATTTACCATCTCTGTAAACAAAGAGCACTTTGCAGTGGCAAAGGATGCACTTCGAAAAGCAGGCCAGAAACTGCCAACTCCTATCCGGATCGTAGTTGATCAGGGCCAGGAACTTGTGCAATAAGTGACTAAAATAACAACGAGGGATCTAAGATGGAAGATTACGAAGCGCTTCTGGATCGTGCAATAGCAAACTTACCCGACATGGAGACTACGGATGCCCGTTTCGTAATCCCTGAACCTAAAATCATGATGGAAGGTAAGACTACGATCCTTGATAATTTCAATAACATTGCAGATGTCATGAACAGGGCTCCTGATCATGTGATGAAGTACCTCACGCGTGAAATGGGTACTGCCGGCAAGATCGATGGAATGAGGGCGATATTCCAGGGAAGGTTCTCAAAGGACCAGATCAAGGCTAACATCGAAGCATATGTTGAAGAATTTGTCATGTGTTCAGAATGTGGAAGACCTGACACTCAACTTATGAAAATGGATCGTATCATGGTTTTGAAATGTGCAGCTTGTGGAGCACACAGACCTGTGAAGAAAAGACGAGCCAGTGCACCTGTCAAACAGGACGCCATTGAAGAAGGCAAAGAATACGATGTTCGTATCGATGCTGTTGGGTCCAAGGGTGACGGGATTGCAAAGATGGATAGGTTCACCATCTTCGTACCAGGTGCTGCAAAGGGTGACACTCTCAAGATAAGGATCAAGAGAATCAGCGGAACCCTTGCATTTGCCGAAAAAGTATGATGCCTGATTAAGCAGGTATCAACTCTTTCTTTTTTAATCTTCAAGATATAGTTATATATTAATAGTGCTATAAATGTGATGGGTTACTTGAAAGTAATTCTCCGAGGAAACATATGGCACGAATAGCAACAGGAATACCTGGATTTGATGAACTTATAGAAGGCGGGTTCATCGAAAACGATGTAATTCTCCTGACAGGAGGGCCTGGTGCAGGAAAATCAACTTTTGGTTCACAATACCTGTATTCAGGAATCATCAACTACAATGAACCGGGAGTCTATGTTACATTTGAAGAGACACCTGCACGTATAATGAGAAATATGTGGAGGCATGGATGGGACATGGAACGTCTCGTAAAGGAAAATAAACTCCGCATAATACGGGTTGATCCAATTGCATATGATCGCTACATAAAAAAGACAATGGAGCCAGATAATCAAGGCGACCATGAAAATGCAACATTGGAAACCGTACTGAAACAGATTTACTCAAGCGTCATGGAAATTGATGCAAAACGTTTGTTCATTGATTCAATGACATCACTGAAGATATCTCCAGATCCTGTGAATGTGAGGCATATTGTCCTTGAGTTCATTAAAAATATTGAGAGTTTTGATTGCACTACTCTCATTACGAGTGAAATAAATAAGGATCCTGAAAATTTCAGTGTCGAGGAATACCTTGCCGAAGGAGTTATCTGCCTTAAGGTATTCAGGATTGATGGAGAAAGGATCAGATCCCTTGAGATCTTAAAAATGCGGGGCGTAAAGCATGATGAAGTACTTCGCCCGTATGTAATTGCTGACAAAGGCATTGTTGTTTATTCATCCGAATCTGTTATAGGCAAGGAAGCTGATGTATTCTCCCTTGAAAGATGTTCGATCTTAGGGGAAGAATAGTAAATGAAAACCGATTCGAAAAATTCAGATAACAAAGATATTGTATTGGTTTCAATACCCGGACTTTCAATCAAAATGGATAAAAAAGCTGATTTTGTTCAGCTTAAGGCGCATGGACCTTTGCGCAAGGCCTGTGACCCTTTTTTGAAAAAGATCAATGAGAGGCTAAAGGAAGAAAAACCTGCTTTTGTTGATGACGATAAAGTGATAGCTTCCACATGGCTACCACCTATACCCAGTAAAGCTTTCAATCGATTGCTATTGGCTGAAACTCAGATTGCACTTGGCAGGTACATCCCTGAAACTGTTTCCTTTGAAATAACACGCAACTGCAAATGCAATTGCGAACATTGCGTGGTTAGCGGAGGGGAAGGGGATCTGGAAATCGAGACAATAAAACGTGCTATAGATGATGTGCTCGACATGGGTGCAATGGTCATTGTCTTCACAGAAGGAGATCCAATGATGCGTGAAGAGATCTATGAACTCATTGAGTATGTAGATAAGGAGCGTGCCATTGTCAATATGTATACTCCTGGTACTGAGATGACGCCAGAGAATGCAAGACAACTCAAGGAAGCAGGATTACACAATATGCTGGTCAGTATATATTCTACGGAACCTTCAAAACATGATGCAGTACGTCGTCTGGATGGTGCTTTTGAAATGGCCACAAATGCCATAAGAATGGGGCTAGAGGCAGGATTACTTGTGACCATGGCAACTCATGTATCACCAAAGAACATTGATGAACTCCCTGCAATGTATGAATTTGCAAAGGAACTTGGAGTCCATGAATTCTCCTTGTGGGAATCCGTTCCAAAGAAAAAGGATGACCCTATTATCACTGAAGATGACAGGCAAAAAGTGCTTGAAATGTATCATCGTATCAATTCTACTAAAGGTGGGCCTCGTATCTTTGCCAACTCGTACTTTGAGGGAGAAATGCTTGGATGCATGGCAGGTCAGAGGTGGATGCATGTCTGCGTTGACGGTCTGGTAACAGCATGTCCATACGTCCCATTCAGCTATGGAAACATACAAGATATTTCCATAAAGGACATCTGGACAAAGATGCGAAAGGACAAGCACTTTAGGGGACAGCGTGGTACATGTCTGATGCAGGAAAAGGACTTCCTGAAACTGGTGGACAAGATACCTGAAGATGCATCAAAACCCTATGATATTGATAAGATAGAATCCTAAACATTTTTACTTATTTTTTGCTTGCCGGAAATCACCTTTATTGAGGCTTTCCAGCAACTTTTTGTTCTGCCAGTAAAATCCAAACATTACTGTAGTCATAATAAATGCCACGTACCAGATATTTGAAAAAATATCAGGCCACAAATGACTGACTAAGATGATTAGAAGGATACCAAATAACCACATGAAAAGCGAGTAAATCAGCGAAGCTTTATTGGGGCCATATCTCCTGTTCAAATGATGGATCAGTTTCCATCCTGTGAAATAATCTGTTAATTTCAATGACTCTGTACTCCGAGAATCCTCAATATATTGCCTCATTTTTCCTTTGTTGATCCTGTAGGATTTTCTGTAATTGACAATTGAGAAGATCATAGTGAGCATGAAAGCAACATAACCGTATTGCCATGGAAGGATTATGAGCAATAACAGAGAAAAGAACACCATGATGCTCACAATTGCAGGCAGATAACTTTCTCCATACTTATGAGTTGAATATGCATTAAATATGGCCACTGAACCAAAGAATAATGCTCCAAGATAAAAAATAGTTATATCCATTGTTGAATCCCCATGTAACTCCACCACCAATGACTAAAATTGAATGGTAACAGTTGGTTCGGACAGCATAAAATATTTATGTCATATTCAATTAAAATTAAAATGTGGCTGTCAAAATTAATCTTATCTTTGGTGACACTTGTAGAAAAATCAAAAAACGAATAGAATCTGCTGAACTGGCATGTAAGATTGTTCTAAATAAAAAAAGAAAGGAAGGATTGTACCATGAATCCTTCTTTTCAGGACGAGGTTATCTAACTATCAATAGCTTCGTTTGAACCCAGTTTGAACATCTTAATAGCGTCCTGTAGATCCTCAGCCAGGCTTGCAAGTTTCTGTGCCGATGTTGCAATCTCTTCCATAGAAGCAGTCTGCTGTTCGATAGCTGCAGATGTTTCCTGCGTTTCTGCTGCAGATTGCTGTGATATCGTAGAGACCTCTTCAACGGAAGTCGTGATCTCTTCAATAGATGCTGATTGTTCCTGTGCAGCCGCAGCAATATCCTCAGCCATTCTTGCAACCTTTCCTCCGCCTTCTACTATTCTCTTGACTGCAGCTACCGTTTCGTTCAGTGCAATTACACCTGTGCCTACAGAACTGACACTGCTCTCCACGGATTCAACAGCCTTGTGAGTACCTTCCTGTATTTCCCCAATGAGGTCTGATATCTGATGAGCAGCATCTCCTGAGTCTTCTGCAAGTTTTCTAACTTCATCGGCTACTACTGCAAACCCTCTTCCATGTTCTCCTGCCCGTGCAGCTTCGATAGCTGCATTAAGTGCAAGAAGGTTAGTCTAATCTGCAATGCCAGTGATTATGCTGACTATCTCACTAATTTTGGCTGATTTTTCATCCAGATTTCTAATAACTTCAGCTGAAGTCATTGATGATGTTTGTATCTCATCCATCTGTGAGATCAGGTTTTCCGACTGATTGCCGACATCCTGAATTAGATTGCTTGCAGTAGTTGCAGTCTCTGCTGCAAGTTGAGCATTTTCTGCTATACTCTGGGTATTATTGGTCATATCAGCCATAGCTAATGCAATCTCATCACTTTTGACAGATTGGCCCTGAGCACCTTCTGTGATTCTGTTGATCGCAGAGGATATCTGGCTGGCTGAGGCAGTTACCTCCTGTGAAGTGGCTGCCATTTCCTCGGCGGCAGAAGACACACTTATTGAACCATGCTGGACTTCTTCAACTAACTTTCCGAGATTTGATACCATTTTGCTCATGGAATTTGAAAGGATCCCTAACTCATCGGTTGAATCATTGTTTATCGTTACTGCAAGGTTGCCTTCAGATACACTGTTTGCAACGTCCACTACCTGACCCAGAGGTTTTGTTATGGATCTTGAAAATGTAAGACCAATCACTAAGCCCACAACCGCAAAGATCAACACAGCTGCAATCAGGCCATTTCTGATAGCATCCAGAGGCCCTGTGAATTCTTCTTTGTATGCTGTTGATGCAATATGCCAGTCAGTAGGTTCGTAGTAAGTATATGCTGAAACCTTTTCCCCGCCTTCCCATTCATATTCCACATACCCTTCTTTATTCAAGAGGATCTCCTGAATAAAGTCATTGTTGTATACGCTTTCGCCTTTACTGTTAGGGTGGATTAGCAAATTACCCTGTGAATCCATTACATAGAAGTATCCACTTTCACCTACTGTCAAGCCTAGTAGCTGCTCTTCCATTTCCTGCCAGAATGGGTCTTCATCAACACCTATACCAAGGATTCCTACTATATTCCCTGAATTATCCTTCATGGGCGCATAGGCTGACCTGTGCCATTCATTCACTACCCATGCTCTTCCATAATATACATCTCCATCCACGACTACGGTATCATATATTTTTTGTGATACTGCAGTTCCTGTGGCGCGGTTGCCGTCATCTTTTACATTGGTAGTGGAAACTCTTATGGCCTCTCCATCCATGACCTGGAAAATGGTGGCAGAATCTCCAAGCATGGAATTGATGTTGTCTACTACTTCATGGTTTCCATTTACAACATAATCCTCACCAAAGACTAATTGCCCATCTATTATCGATGGAGTACCTTTTGTTTCCATTAGCATCTGAGCAGCTTTGAGGTCATCATTGACTTTGTTCTGGGCGCTCTCGAAGGTACTCACAATATAAGTTTTTTCAATAACTAGTTGTTTTTCCAGATTTTCTTGTATCTCCCCGTTGATTGCTTGCTCTGCCTGTTGATATGCATATGCACCCATTAATACAACAGGTATAATAGAAAATATAAGTGCAAAAGTGATGAGTTTTCTTTTAAGGCTGATATTATTCAAAATATTCATCTTATATTCCTCATTTTCATATAAATGTTCGATTTTTTGGCTAACGTGAACTGCGCAAAATGCACAGGGTGTATAATATGAACTGTGCAAAATGCACAGGACGTTTAATATTATATATACAGTATATATAAATTTATTTATTATGTAATGGTTGCAATTTAATGACCGCCCAATGATGGCTACGGAAAGACTGTTTTTAGGGTGGAACGATAACTGCAGATTACTTTGAATTGCACAATAAAGATGAATCACTCAAAGGAGCAGAAGTTCCCGACAAGAACATTTACATATCACTAGGTATTTTTACTAACAATTTCATGTGCAGATAGCAATCTGAAAAAAAGCATGGATATTAACTTAATTTGATGAAGAGGCAATATATGAACATGAAGATCGATCCCTGGAGCGCATTGAACATTGACGACTATTCCAAATTATTCGATGAATTCGGGATACTGCCATTTGATGATATGGTCCGGGAGATAGAGGATCCTCACAAGTTCATGAACCGCAAGATAATTTTTGGACACCGCAGTTATGACCTCATCACTGATGCAATGAAGAATAATAAGCCATTCTCAGTAATGAGTGGATTCATGCCTTCAGGAAAGATCCATCTTGGACACAAAATGGTTATGGAAGAGATCATCTGGCACCAGCAGCAAGGTGGAGATGCTTTTGTTGGTATAGCGGACCGTGAAGCACATTCTGTCAGAGGAATGTCGTGGGATAAATGCAGGGATATAGGGATAAACGAGTATATTATAAGTCTCATAGCACTTGGTTTTGAACCAAATGGGCATATTTATTTCCAGTCAGGCTCAGAGCAGGTGAAGGATCTTGCATTCGAACTTGGTTCTAAAGCTAATTTGTCCGAACTCAGTGCAATCTACGGATTCACCGGCGAGACCAGTATCTCTCATATGTTAAGTGCAGTCACCCAAAGTGCGGACATACTTCACCCACAGCTTGAAGAATACGGTGGACCGAAACCAATAGTTGTCCCGGCAGGAGCTGATCAAGACCCACACATCCGCCTGACAAGGGGGCTTGGACACAAAATGAACATGTTCAAGATAGAGGGCCGGGAAGATAAGAAAGGAAACAAATATTTCAGTATCCGTAGCAAGGCTGCTCCACAAGAGGCCCTGAAAGAACTGAATGCGCGTATTCCCGGAAAGACAAAGCTTTTTGAAGGACATGTTGATGTCTTCAATGCTGATACTTTTGAACTTCTTCTGAAGACCGTCAGGGAAGTTGAAATTGAATTCGGGGGGTATGCGTTTGTACCGCCATCGTCAACATATCACCGTTTCATGTCTGGATTGCAGGGCGGGAAAATGTCAAGCAGTGTTCCGGATAGTTATATTTCGCTAACAGAAGATCCCAAGGGTGCTGCTAAGAAGGTCAAAAGGGCAAAGACCGGAGGCAGAATGACCCTTGAGGAGCAGAAGAAGCTTGGCGGTGAACCAGACAAGTGTTCTGTATATGAAATGTTCCTTTTCCATCTTGTGGATGATGATGAAGAACTGGCACAGATATACACAGAATGTCGTGAAGGAAGCCGGGTTTGTGGAAACTGTAAAGTCCTTGCAGCTGAAAAGACTGAAAAGTTCCTAAAAGAACATCAGGAATTACGTGAAGTTGCCAAAGACAGACTTGATGAATATGGATTATCAATTTAACAGGTGTAATAATGAGCTCCCAGTACAACCTTACATCCAATGAGAAGAATGTGTTGATCGCATTGGAAAATCTAAACGATGCAAGCCCCAGCGAGCTGGCTGAAAAATCAGAGATGAAAATGGAAACTGCAATGCAGGCTGCTTTTTTGCTTGAAGAAAAAGGACTTGCACAGGTAGAGGAGACAATAACAGAGATCTTCGAACTTACCGATGAAGGGAAGAAATACGCTGAAGAAGGACTTCCTGAAAGACAGATAATCAATTCCATTTCCGAACCCATAGCTATGGATGAGCTTAAAAAGAAGTTCAATCCTGCAGTTGCTGGTATCGCTACTGGATGGCTACGTCGTAAAGGCTGGGCAGGCATTGAAAAGGGAATGATAGTTCCTACAGGGGATGCTCAAATTGGTGCAGATGAACAGGTTCTGGCTATATTTGCTGGCGAGGAGAAGACGTTCGATGAGCTGGGCGCTGATAAGAATATCGTCAACGATCTGATAAAACGCAAACTTGTGGTAAAGAGCGAGAATAAACAAAGGAAGCTGATTATCACTCCCGATGGTGAGGAAATCGTTGCAGCAGGTATTGTTATCGAGGAAGAATTTGCACAGATTACTTCTGACCTCCTGAAAAGTGGTGAGTGGAAGAACAAGAAGTTCAGACCATATAATATTCATACAGCTCCAAAACCAATATATGGGGCAAAGATACACCCATATCAGCGCCTGATCGATCAGATGAGGCGTATTTTCCTGGACATGGGATTCACCGAGATCAAAGGTGAGGCCATTCAAAGTTCTTTCTGGAACTTCGATTCACTGTTCCAGCCACAGGACCATCCTGCAAGAGAGATGCAGGATACATTCCATCTTTCCAGTACATCAGAACTTCCTGACGAATACAAAAATCAGGTATGTGCTATGCATGAGCATGGAGGGGAGACTGAATCAATAGGATGGGGTAGCAAATGGAGTGAAGAAATTGCCTGTAAGGATGTCCTGAGGACACACACCACAGCATTAACCATTAAATACCTCGCAGATAACCCGGAACCTCCGATAAAGGCGTTCTCAATAGACAGGGCTTACCGCAGGGAAACCATCGACCCGACACACACACCGGAATTCGAGCAACTTGAAGGCGTTGTAATGGACAAGGATATGTCATTCTCAAATCTTCTGGGATGCCTTTCTGAGTTCTATCACAGAATGGGCTTTGAAGATGTTCGCTTCAGACCTGGATATTTCCCATACACTGAACCAAGTGTTGAACCGGAAGTATACGTAGATGGTCTTGGATGGGTTGAGCTTGGAGGGGCAGGTGTTTTCAGGAAAGAAGTCACACATCCACTGGGAATCAAATATCCGGTACTTGCCTGGGGACTTGGTGTCAGCCGTCTTGCTATGTTGAAGCTGGGACTTAAGGACCTGCGTCAGTTATACCATTCTGATATCGACTGGCTCCGCAAGAGCGAGGTATGCCAGCTTTGAACTGGCAACCATTATTTTATTTTCATCTTTTTGTGATTATCTTTGCAAGCAGGGATTTTTCGATATCTACTGCATCTGCAGGACAAAGTTCGCGGCAACAATAACATAGTATGCATTTTTCTTTGTTGACCACAAGGTGATCATCAACTTCTTCTATTGCATGAGCTGAACAGTTCATGGCACATGCACCGCAAAGAACACACCTTGAAGTATTGATCTTCGGTCTCATTTCAAAGTACCTGCCAAACATACGAGTGACGACAGGTGGAAAACTGGAGGTAATACCTCCGGATGAAGGTTTATACCTCATCTTCACTTCATCCAGTGAAGTGCCAACTATAACCGGGTCATTTGATCCAAACCCTCTTTCAATTGCAGCACTTGTAGTGGGAATTCGCATTGGATCAAAACCAATGAGTTCCGAAGCAACTACATCAAGTGAAACACAATCATAGGATGCCATTATCACACCTGTCTTCACCGGAGT
The DNA here is from genome assembly GCF_038446525.1 of Methanolobus sp. ZRKC5. GTDB lineage: Archaea > Halobacteriota > Methanosarcinia > Methanosarcinales > Methanosarcinaceae > Methanolobus. The sequence continues at coordinate 1,155,338 of NZ_CP151792.1, read as the reverse complement.
GCCATGAGAGGGACCATTGCCTTCCATGCCTACCACAGCATCCATGACTGCTAGATGAGGTTTTACAACTGAGTACAGGTCGATAACAGCTTCACCAAATATTCTTCTGTCAGCCAGCAGATGCATTTCCTTTTGGGTTCTAAGGGGTAATGCCCCAAACATATTCTTGACGGCGCCTGTGTAGTAGGTCAGTTCGTGAGTTTTCATTTTTGGAAGCGATATGATCACATCTGCATCCATAACTGCCCTAGACATGTGTAACTTTGGAAAATGCATTGCTTCAGGGACATTAATTTCCACATACCCTGCTGTCTGAAAATTAATGAGTTCAACATTATGGGTCTTTGCGACTTCCTCGATTCCTGACATTTTGAATGCATCAGCCGTTGCTCCCGGATGGGTCATTCCAGAACCATCACCTATGACAGGTGTACCTCCAGCTTCCTGCACAAGTTCACACATAACAGCAACTACGGAAGGATGGGTTGTTACGGCATCCTCCGGTTTATGGGCAGCAAGGACATTTGGTTTGAGAAGCACACGATCACCTGCTGAAACCACAGACTTAAGTCCGCCTATCAGATTGAGCGCCTCTTTGATGCACTCTTTAGACTTAGAATAATCATCACATTTTACAATGGAAACTTTGTTACCCATGCCTGTATGTAGGAATTGTAGGTAAAAATACGTATTGAATATTTGTTCTCAGGTGCTTTGTCTTTTATATTGATAATTTAACAAAATAATTTCATTAGCAGTATAATAATAATGACATGCAAAGTAATTTAGGAAAGTATATGAATTAAGAAAGACATAGTTACTGTTACCGAGTGCACAGTTTAAAATTATATATGTGGAAGGTGGTTAACAATGAAAAGAATATTAATAATAATGCTCGCGGCAATGGTGGCACTGATGCTGGCAAGTGCTGCAGAAGCACCAATAGTAGTTGAAAATGATGGTGATGATTGCCAGTGCGGTACTGCTGTAATCAAGCTAAATGAGTGGGGCGATACTATCGAGAAGGGTGAGAGCGTAGTTGGAACCTACACAGATGGTCCAATTACCATAATAATTACAGAAGGCGACGGGCATAATCTTACATGGTCGTCTAATATACCAGTTTGTGAAGTAGTGACAAAACCAGGTACTGCACTAAATAGATACCCAGGAGGTATGGGTGGAACTATCAATGATCCAGATAGCCGCTTTATCAGCCATCTTTCATTCTGCTATACTCCAGGCAATGAGATCCCAGAATTCTCAACTATTGCACTTCCAATAGCTGCAATACTTGGTCTGGCATTCTTCTTCCAGCGCAGAAAGGAGTAATCTTACTCCTTTAACTTTTCTATTTTAAAACAACCTTATTCCATTGCTTCTTCTACACTTTTTCTGATGATGTAACCTGCTTCATGCAGGATAGTATCACCAATCTGTACATCCTTTTCCATGCTTGCGGTGCATGGGTATGCGTGGTGAGCGCTCGAGATGGTTTCTTTATAGTCTTTCAGGTCAGACCATTTCAGTTTCTTGGCAACGAACCATGTTGCACCACATGGAGCATCCCTTATTACTCCTACGTGTGTGAAAAGTCCGTTCACAGGATCGGTTTCGATATGTAGCAATGGACGGCCAAATCCCATTTTTACGAATTCATCTATCACTGGCTTTCCTGAAATATCAAGTGAACAGAAGGGTTTTGGGCATTCGCATTCCACTTCCTGTGACTCAAGTTTGTTTTTTACCTGTTCGGTCAGGCCAGCAGGCACCAGGCGTGAATCATCTACTGGTATTATTACGCCTTTTGCACCTGTCATTTCTGCAATATCGGGAACCGTCATCAACAGGTCCGGGTGCAGGTCTATGGCAATAATAAGGTCTGATAGGGGCAAATTATCTGGGATATATTCTATGGGTTCTTCGACAAAATCAGGAAGGTCTGTACGTAATTCAAAAAGACCAACTATCAAAGGTGCAAAACTTGCCCTGGGTTCACGGCAGTGGTCACACAGGTCTCCGCATGAAACGCAAAAACTATCCGAGTTGACAAGGTTACCAACAACCTTTTTCCCAAACTCTCCGGAATAAAAAATGCTTAAACGCATGCAAAAGCGTATACATATGATACTTAATAAAGTTCCCTACTTATTTTTCTGAACTTTTCGTATGGACTATACCCATGAGATAAGCAGGTATGCATCCAATTGCCGTACATGTTTCAAGGGAAACGCCATGTGATGTAATATCAAGATGGTATCTGGCAAGGCTAAAAAGGTCTTTTGGTAGCCCTTTTCGTCCAAGTCCCACCAGTATCAGGAAAGACTTATTATGCATTATTTCGTCTGCAATGGCTTCTGTAGTAATGGAAAACTTCTTTTCCGGTTTTGAAGTTGTCACGACCACAGAACCTAATTGTGGTTGGAATCCTTTCTTTGGCAGGTCAAAAACGAATAGGTGCTTTTTTTCATGCAACATCCTCAGATATTTACCTGATTCTCCAATAGTGGTTTTGTCCGCAACATACTCCACCAGCTCATCAGGGGTCATCTTAAATGGAAAATCAAAAAGAGCAAGGGAAAATCCGAATGCATGACATATAGGTGCAGCCCTTGCTATTGCTCGATAATGAGCATCCAGTACTTTGATCTTATCATATGTATTAACGATTCCTAATGTCAGCAACGATATCACCTTTTATTAATTTCCAGACGCAACACAGATTGTTTACAGTTATTAAACCTGTTGCACTTCGAACAATCATCCCATAATTCTTTCTTTTCGGAATCATCAAGTCTGATAAAACCCACTTTTTCAAAAAAGACAGGTGAAGTAGTTCTCGTAAATAAAATGGTCCCCTCCTTCATATCAACAGTAAAGGAATCCATAAGTAGTCTACCAATTCCTTTTCCACGATAATCCGGATAAACGGCTATGGAGTGAAGCTCCTGGAAGTTTTCTGTTTCCAGACATGCTGCACCAATGATTTTGTTGTCTATAACAGCAACCCTGAGATTCTCCATTGGGATACTTCAATACCATGGAAACAAGTGGACATTAGTACTTCAATGTCCGCTCTGTCCTGTGGTTCTGCTTTTCTTATCGTGACTTCTGGAATCATAATACTTCATCCATGCTTCCGCTTCTGAATCCTTTCATGTCCAGGGTGACATAACTAAAACCGATTTTCTCTAAATAAAAAACAACATCTTTCCGTATTTGCAACAATAAATGCATTTCATCAGGATTAATTTCTATGCGTGCACTTCCCTGATGATCTCGAACCCTTAATTCCTGAAAACCCCTTTCGATGAGAAAATCCTCTGCCATTTCCACTCTTTTGATGGCTTCCTCTGTTAGTGCATCTCCATACGGAAAACGGGAGGCAAGACAGGGTGATGGATGTTTGCTTGCAACAGAAAGTCCTAGTTGTCTTGCAATCTGCCTGATTTCATCCTTATTCACATTAAATTCAATGAAAGGGGAGTATACCTTCTCTCCTGCTTCTTCAATTGCTCTTTTTCCCGGTCTGTATGAATTGGAATCCGAAGCATTACTTCCCTCGAGAATGACATTAAAATCCAGTTCATCTTTTACGGAATTTAATACTCCGAGAATCTCTTTTTTGCAATGATAACATCTATTTGGTCCATTTTCAGATACCAGTGGCACCTTCAATTCATTCAAATAAATGATCATGTGTTCAATACCTATTTCTTCAGCAACCATTTTAGCACATTCCAATTCCCTTTTTGGAAATGAGTGGTTTTTGATAGTTACCGCCACTGCATTTTTTCCCAGGGTTCTATAAGCTATGGCCGCAAGGACAGAACTGTCCACTCCACCGGAAAAGGCAATTAGGACACTCTCTTTTTTGGAGATGCCACTTTTCAATAATTCAAGTTTTCCATTCAGCATTTACTGGGAATATGTAGAATATCTTATAATAGCATATTCTCACAAAACATAAAATAGGATTTTGACATATACAGGCTATACTTTTAACAATGGTGATAATGGATGGCATTTTTCGGAACTAATGGTGTAAGGGGAATAGCGAACGAATATATAACTCCTCAACTGGCAATCGATGTTGCAAGAAGTCTGGGGACGTATATGGGGTCAAGTGGTACAGTTGCTATTGGCAGGGATACAAGAGCTTCAGGTGAAATGTTAAAATCAGCTGCAATTGCAGGTGCACTTTCAGCAGGTCTCACAGTTATCGATGTAGGTATATGCCCTACACCTTCTGTCCAGTACTATGTGAAGGACCATGCAGATGCGGGAATTGTTATAACTGCATCACACAACCCAAGGGAGTACAATGGAATTAAATTGATAGCTGCTGACGGAAGTGAACTTTCAAGAGAAGGGGAAAGTGAGATCGAAAAGATATATTATTCAAAAGAGTTCAGTGCGGCATCCTGGGAAAGGACTGGAGACCTGCGCCACGACAGCAATGCCAATGAGTATTACCTCAGGGGCATTATTAATTCCGTGGACCATGAGCTTATACGCGGGAAAAGGTTCAAAGTTGCTGTGGATACGGGCTGTGGCGCTGGATCAGTTACGCTCCCGTTCCTTCTCCAGAAACTTGGCTGTGAGGTCATAACCATCAATGGTCAGGTAGATGGAACATTTCCGTGGAGAAATCCCGAGCCGACCCCTGACGTGCTAACAGAGCTTGCGTACATCGTCAAAAAATCAGGTGCTAACATGGGAGTTGCGCAGGACGGGGATGCAGATCGTGCAGTGTTCTTTGACGAGAATGGAAATTTCATTGAGGAAGAAGTCTTGCTTGCGATGATGGCAAAGTATGTTCTTGAAAGGAAAAAAGGTCCTGTTGTCACTCCGGTCAGTTCATCATTACGTATGCTTGATGTTGCCAGGGAAGCAGGTGTGGAACTTACGTGGACAGCTGTAGGTTCTATCAATGTGGCACGCAAGATGATGGAGATTGGCGGGGTCTTTGGCGGGGAAGGCAACGGAGGGTTGATCTTCCCGGAACACCAGTATTGCCGTGACGGTGCTATGGCATGTGCCAAGTTTTTGGAGATTATCGCAAGCGGGCAGAAATTATCTGAACTTGCAAGTAGTGTACCGCTGTACTTTAACTCAAAGACCAAGGTCAGGGCAGAAAACCTTCAGAGTACCATGGAGAATGTCAAAAAGGAAGTCCTCTCAAAAGACAATGAAGTTGATACGACAGATGGTGTAAAAGTATGGTATGATGACGGGTGGGTACTTATCAGACCATCCGGAACCGAGCCAATAATCAGGATATTTGCAGAATCAAAAACAAAGGAAAGGGCAGATGCCCTGATGAACGAAGGTATTGAACTGGTAAACAGTTCTAAGTGATCAGGCCTTGCCTCTGGATTCTCCAAGAACGATTCCCGTTGCAATTAAGTGAGCCACTCTCAGTGGCTCAGGAATATTACTTCTTGTTGAAGAGAGTTGAACTATTCTGGCAGCCATTTTTATTCCTATTCCGCTACATTGTATGAAAACGGGATTAGATGTGTCCTTTGTGATAACTTCAATGATGCTGCCAGCTTTTTTAATAATTTCCATTCTTTTTTCACCTTCCGGCAGGTGAGTAAGGGCCGATTCCATTTTTTCAAGATTAGGAAGGTCTCGCATGAGTACTATTACTGGAATATTCGTTTCTTGATTCAGGTGAACGATATCCACAGGGTTAAAGCCTCCGTAGGTAACACCATCAAGCATTATTGCCCGAATTTGCGGGAAATGTTTGCTTTTACGTACCATTTCAATGATACGATTGGTTGCATCCATACCATCACGGATTATTTCTGAGCGTAGTACTCCATCAAGCCACATGCCACCACGGAAGAAGGCCCCAACTATTGTGATAGTATCCGCTATAAGTGCAGAGTCATCTATCCCCAATATACGAATCTCATCTTTTATGTGGAAACGCGCTTTCACAAAAAATATTATAAAAAAAGTAATAGAAGTAACTTACCACCAGAAATGCTTAAATGAACATTCCTTCCGGCAGAACTTCTGTTTCGTTTTCTCTTTTTGTCATTACTTTCTGCACGGATTCAAGGAAATCATCCATGCATATGGTCTTTTTATCGAACCGAACAGCAAGCATACCTGCCTCCATGGCAATTGCATTGAGGTCTGCACCACTTGCCTTCTCTGTAAGTCTGGCCAGTTTCTTAAAGTCGATATCATCTGCAACAGACATGAAGCGGGTGTGTATCTTAAAGATATTCTCACGGGCTCCCTCATCCGGCATCGGTACATTTACGATTCTGTCAAACCTTCCGGGTCTGAGTATTGCAGGGTCAAGCACATCGATCCTGTTGGTAGCTGCTACTATCCTTACATCGCCCCTGTTGTCAAAACCATCCATTTCTGCCAGCAGTTGCATGAGGGTTCTCTGGACTTCACGGTCTGCACCGTTGGTGTCATTAAGGCGCCTTGAAGCTATTGCATCCAGTTCATCTATGAAGATGATACTTGGAGATTTTTTCCTTGCCATTTCAAAGAGTTCCCTGACAAGTTTTGCACCATCGCCGATATATTTCTGTATCAGTTCAGAACCTACTACTCTTATGTATGTAGCTTCTGTTCTGTGTGCAACGGCTTTTGCCAGTAATGTCTTCCCTGTGCCTGGTTCGCCGTACAGGAGGACACCCTTTGGAGGGGTGATACCTATGCGTGTGAAAGATTCCGGTTTTGTTAATGGCAATTCAACAGATTCGATCAGTTCCTGTATCTGAGCATCCAGTCCTCCGATATCTTCATAGTCAACATCCTGTGACTCCAATACCTCCATTGCTGAAACGGCAGGGTCTTCACTAGCAGGGATAACCTCCACGATAGCAAGTGTTTGCTGGTTCAATGCAACTTTTACACCTGGGACCAGTGAGTCCTCGTTCAGGTATTGTGATACGTTTACCATGAACTGCGGTCCTGTGGAACTTCTTACAAGGACCTTTTCCTCACTTATAACATCCATTATGGTTGCAACTACAAGAGGTACGGTCTTCAGACGGTCGACTTCTGCCTGTAATCTGCGTACTTCACGTTCATATTTAAGTTTTTGACTCTCGACAAAACGTTTTTCAGATTCTACCTGGTCACATTGTTCTTTCAGGAGATTATTCCTGGATTCTAGCTGTCTCATACGGTCTAGCAGATATTTGGAAAAATCTTCCTCATTATCTGAACCGACATAGTCATAATCTGCCTTGTTCACAGAGGTAAAATCATACCTTCTGTGCTCAAAGTCACTGTCAGTAGTCTCGCTCATGTGTCTCCGAATACTATTTAAGTGCAAACGGTATATAGCCCTTTCGTAAAGAAGAGCTTAGACCCTTTATGAGTTGAGATCTATGCAGTGTGAAATATGTGGCGCTGAAATAAGAGGCGAGTCTTTTAAAGTTAGCATTGATGGAAGTGAACTTACCGTATGTGGAAGATGTTCGCAATATGGAAAGTCAACTGGCAAGCGTGCTCCTGTGTCAAGGAAGGTTGCACCTGTTAGTCGCAGCCCTGTGACCTCAGGAACCCGCAGACCTCCCCGTAAGGCTCCAGAAATGGTAGTCGACGAGCTTATTGACGACTATGGTCAGGCTATACGGGAAGCCAGGGAACGTAAGAAATGGTCACATGATCAGTTGGCTTCAAAGATCAAGGAAAAAGCAATGTTGCTCAAGAAGATCGAGCGTGAGGAAATTATCCCTGAGGATGATGTTCTTCACAAGATCGAAAAAGCCCTTGACATCAGGCTTACAGAAAAAACCGGTGACAGTGACTGGAGTGGCGACCGCCTTAATCGTGGTACCACACTTGGTGATATTGTGAAGATAAAACGTAAATAAGGACAATTAGTGATAAAATGAGTCTTGACGCTAAAAAACTGGGATTTATAGGAACCGGGAAAATGGGCAGCGCATTAATAAATGGGATATGCAATGCCGGGCTCTTTTCCCCTTCCAATGTATATGCAAGTGACCTTTATGAACCATCTCTTGATGCGTTGAAGCAAAATGCAGGTGTCAATGTTTCCACCGATAATAAAGTTACAGTCGTTAACTCTGACGTAATTGTACTTGCAGTCAAGCCACAGATACTCCGAAAAGTGATAGCATCCATAAAGGATGACATTACTGAAGACAAGTTGATAATCTCTATTGCTGCCGGTGTCAAACTGGATGATATTGAAAAAGAATTCAACGAGGGAACTCGTGTTGTAAGGGTTATGCCAAACATAGCAGCAACAGTTGCAGAGGCTGCTTCAGCTATCACTCAGGGAAAGAATGCATCAAAAGAAGATGCTGAGGATGCACTTGCAATATTCCGTTCCGTTGGGAGTGCAATTCAGGTTTCTGAGAATCTCATGGATGCCGTGACCGGTCTTTCTGGCAGTGGTCCTGCCTACATATTCCCGGTAATAGAAGCAATGGCAGATGGTGCTGTATACGAAGGACTGGACAGAAGCAGTGCTCTGATTCTTGCAGCTCAGACAGTAATTGGTGCTGCAAAAATGGTACTTGATACTGGCATGCACCCCGGTGAGCTCAAAGACATGGTGACTTCGCCAGCAGGAACGACCATTCGTGGTGTTCGTGTTCTGGAAGAATGTGGTGTAAGGGCAGCTTTCATGAAGGCAGTGATCGAGTCATCAGACCGTTCAAAAGAACTAGCCAAATAATTCCTATCCATAAAACCATATTGTATATCTCTCAAAATAGAAAAGTTTATTATATTAAAAAGTTTTAACTATAATAGAGCTAGGGAATCCAAACATTAGGTGCGGGAAGTAAAAACGTAGTTCAAGAGATATGCATATGGAAAAATTGTACAAGGGGATTTTTTGGGATGGGGATTGACATTAAGTCTTTTGCTGTAATTCGCGGGGATAATGCTGACAAGGTCAATGTAGCATTACATGATCTTGAGCATTATGGAAGAATTAGGTTTGCATCAAAACCGAAAAGAATTGAACCACTTTACGCTGATAACCTTCTTGTTAGTGTTGCAGGTGTGCCACTTAGGGCAAAATGCAATTCTGCAGCATTGGTGGAACTCGACAACAATGCAGGTGCTGCCATTAGTAAGTTAAGGAAGATACATCCACCTGCTCATGTGGTAATAGTAAGCCCAAGACATGAGGTTTATGAAGAACTCATGGATAAGTCCGAACTATATCCTGAGTTCGAGCGGAATTTTGAACCTCAACACCATTGAGAGTAATAAATTTGGCTTTGGTAATTAAACATCGTTATATAATATGATGGCCTCTTTTTATATATGAATTGTCCAAAGTGTAAGAGTTCCAGTCATAAGAAGAACGGTAGGATTGATGGTCGACAACGCTACAAATGCCATGATTGTGGATACAACTATTCAGTAGATATAAAATCCACCGCTAGCCCCGTATCTGTTAAGCGACAGGCTTTACAACTCTATCTGGAGGGGTTGGGATTTCGTTCAATTGGACGTTTTTTGGGCGTTAGTCATGTTTCTGTTCAAAAATGGATTCGAAAATTTGGTAGTGAATTAGAGGATCTAAAAAGTGAAAATGAGATTTCTGTTGTGGAATTGGACGAGATGCATACTTATATTGGGAATAAAAAAACTACTGCTGGATATGGATTGCTGTTGATAGATATGGGAAGAAATTCATCGATTGCTCTTTTGGCAGCAGAGGAACAAAAACAGGACAAAAACTCTGGAAAAAGTTAAAGACAAAAGAGGTTGGGGAAGTAATGACGGATTATTGGAGGGCATATGCCAAGTTAGTCCCCAGAAACATCCATACTCGATCAAAAGCAGAAACATATACTGTTGAAGGATACAACAGCATATTTAGGCATTTCCTGGCAAGACTAAGGAGAAAGTCAAAGTGTTATACTAAAAGTCTTGAAATGCTAAAAATCTCCGTTTTGCTCTTAATGAAATATAGGAATAAAGAACTAGCTATGTTTAATTAACAATGCCATAAATTTATCTTAAAAAGAATCCGTAACGTCTGTAGCTTTGGTTATATCTTTTAGTTTTCTAACGTAGCTTGGAAGACTTTCAACATCTTTTATCTCTTTCTGGACCAGGCTGATAATCAAATCTCTTATCCTCGTTTCTGGGTTTGAATCCAATGATTGGAGATTTTCTACAAGTTTTGAAGCCAGTATATTTCCTCTTCTGTCCCAGTCAGTAAGAATGACTATTCTTTGACCACTTTCTGCCAATTCCTCGCAGAAGTTGATAAGTGAGTGATGGGTGGCAAGACGGAAATCTCCCTTCAGACCCAATGTCTTAAGGGCAACAATATCTCTTTTCCCTTCAACCACAATTATTGACTCTTGAATAGCAAGTTCCTGTAATTCATCCAATAGTTCTTCGATCATTTTCAGTCTTTTCTGATAAACAACAAAAGGTGCTTTTAATGGTTTTTTTGAATTTGTGTTTCTTCTTTGCATGAAAATATCCGTGGCTATTCTTTTAAAATACTGATTTTAGAGTTACTTTTCATCCGATTAAAAACTGACCTTTGAATCCATGGCGTAACATGTTTTAAAAAATGTGCATAAGTAAAATCGTTATTTACAAGTAAATGCCCTGCCGTAATGAAAAGCAAACTTTCGGGATCGGAGGATCTTTTACGGCAAGGAGATAATATTCACTTGTAATAACGAACGAATTCTTCAAATTGTTCATAATGACTGGCTCTTTCTACCAGGTTTTCGAAATATTCATCCATGTATTTCACCTCAGGTACTAGATTGTCATATGCATATATTAAGCAAAGGCAAGTAGGGTGAAAGTATTGGTTTAATCATCTGGGCAGATGATCTATCCTAGTGCTGCGGTAGTTTTTTTTCAAGAATGTTAATGACAGTGTTATACTCAACATTCTCTAAAAGAAGAGATTTTTTAGAATTATGCATACCATTAACAATGGAAATATCAGCTGACCTTAGTTGGAAAAGATCCACGAGGCTGGCTACAAGCTGTTCATTGGCCTTGCCTTTCTGGGCATTTTGTGACAAACGCACTTCTATGCGTTTTCTCCATAGATTATAGCCGCTTGGAACGCAAAGTTTTTTTGATCCAGGGGTAACTTCAATATCAATAATTACTCCTGCATCAACCTTTTTCAATGCATCCTCAAAAGACATTCATTGCACCATCAAATAATCAATTAACCTAAAACAGATAATGAGGATAGGATAATGCTGTCGTCTGACGCACTAACTCCGGGATATCATCCTATGGATTTTCCGCTGTCCATCCCAGTTTCCCTCGTGACAGGCTTTATCGCACTATCCAGTGTAGCGTATTGAGGTTGTCTGTACAATCACTGATAGGCTCTGCCATGTTCTCATGCAAGGACCTAACAATACGCACTTTTAATACAACGCGTGACGCATATAAAGGTGACGTCTTGAATCTCTACAAATACTTAGCAACGCTTATACTCTCTGCATTTTTCCACAAAACTCTTCACCGGGAAAGAAGCCGGATGCGCATGCATATAGCTTGCAAGTGCATTATGTTCAGTAAGTCCGTCCTTACCATCCACTATTCCTTTTCCTCTCTTCATTTCGTATGCAAGTTTTGCATCATTGTCGCAGTATGTCGCAGAATAATGGAATTCATGCCCTCTAATTGTTCCCCTGATAAAGTCTCCATTGGCGTGTCCCTCTGTATAACCCAGGGCCTGAAGTTTCTTTGTCAGCACAGTCTGTGCAGGGAGTACGTCTGCCATTTTGTGGACTGTTCCTTCTATCTCATATGATGTGGAAAGATACTGCAACCCACCACATTCTCCATAGATGGGTATCCCCTCGGCAGACAGATCTTTAAGGGATTTTGTGGTCTTTGATTTTTCAAGCTCTGAAATATAGAGTTCAGGATAGCCACCTCCAAAATACAATCCGTCAACTTCGGGAAGTTCGTTCTTCAAAGGACTGAAGAAAACTGGCTCAGCACCTTCTCTTCTAAAAGCATCGAACATTTCCTGGTAGTAGAAACAAAAAGCACTGTCATATGCAATACCAATTTTCACATCGGATTCTCTTTCTGTCTCTCCTGTATATTTGTCTGCATCAGATGCTGTTTCTGAAAGTGATATTATAGCATCAAGATCGATATTTTCCTCGATGAAAGATGCAAGTGATTCGGTATCGAAGTCCTGTTCATGTGCCATATAAAGTCCAAGATGGCGTGAAGGAACGGTCACATCCTTGTTACGTGGCAGGGTTCCTACAACAGGGATGTCAGGTATTGAATCAATTATCATCTGTGCATGTCTTGGGCTTCCAACCTTGTTCAGTATCACTCCGGCAATGTTCACATCCTTATCAAATTCTGAAAAACCCTTGACAATGGCTGCAGCACTTCTTGACATCCCGTGTACATTCACAATAAGTATGACTGGTATGTCTAGTGTTTTTGCAACGTGTGCGGAACTTGCGATCTCGGTTGCTCCCATTCCATCAAAAAGCCCCATTACTCCTTCAACAACGTTGATATCAGCATTTTCAGAGTGTTGTGAAAAAGTATTTTTCACTCCTTCTACCTGCATCATGAATGTATCCAAATTTCTTGAGGGCTTGCCGCAGATGGCTGTGTGGTATGTGGGATCGATATAATCGGGTCCAACCTTGAAAGGCTGTACTTCCATTTCTCTTCTCTTCAGGGCTGCCATAATGCCCATGGATACCGTTGTTTTTCCAACACCACTGTTTGTTCCTGCGAGTAACACCGCTTTTGTCATGGAGTTAATTGTGTACAGTTTCTATATATGTGTTATTCTTCCTGGTGTGTATTCAATATGTTTAAATAAATAACGTCTATCTAAGTACTATGTCTCCCGCAGGAAAAGGGGAAGTTCTCACAGACTCTTACGGTCGTACGGTCAGGAGTCTGAGGATGTCCATAACCGATCGTTGTAATCTTAATTGCATTTACTGCCATAACGAAGGTCATGTTGGCCACAGTCCTGAGATGTCCGTAGATACTATCGTCAACATTGTAGAGATCGGTTCGCAATTCGGGATAGATCGGTTGAAACTATCGGGAGGAGAGCCTCTTATAAGGAAAGATCTTGAAGAAGCACTTGTCCGTCTTCCTGATATGAAAGATGTATCCCTTACCACCAATGCCACTTTGTTAAGGGACAGGGCATCATCCCTTAAAGATGCGGGTCTTGACAGAGTGAACATAAGCCTTGATTCCCTTGATCCTGAAAAATATCGAGAGATAACCAATTGTACCAAATGTACATTTGACAAAGTCCTTGATGGCATCCACGAAGCAGTTGATGCAGGCCTTACTCCTGTTAAACTGAACATGGTCCTTTTGAAAGATTTCAATGACGATGAGATAAAAGATATGCTGGAATTCACTCGTAGTTACAATGGTGATGTGATACTGCAGTTAATCGAACTTATGGATTTCGGGGGTCTTCCTCAATACAAGATAGATGCTAATGAGGTGGAAAGGTCTTTGCTTTCTGTTTCCTCGGATGTCCAGGTTCGTGAATTACACAAGAGGAAAAAATATATCATTAATGGTGCAGAAGTTGAGTTTGTCAGACCGGTGGATAATACGGAATTTTGTGCAAACTGCAACAGACTGAGGGTCTCTGCAGATGGTAAGCTCAAACCATGCCTGCTGGTAAACGACAATCTGGTAGATGTCTCAAATGCCAGCAAAGATGAATTACCTGATCTTTTCAGGCTGGCAGTAAGCAGACGTGTGCCTTTTTGCAGGAACTTACAGGAGTTTTAAAAATGGAAGTTGAATTAATAGTAGATGGAAAAAATATCGAGATCAATCACTTTGTCAAGGCCATACTGGGCAACATGGTACTTGGTGCCGCCACAACCTTGCATGGTGTTGAAAAGGATAGCAAAGAGATCCTTATCAAAGTAAAGCAATAATTTCAGTTTTTTTCTTTTTATTTGGTAACTATTCAGCCTAACTGTTTTAATGATGCAAAAAACAATATACTATGGCTTCATTCTATGTGTTAAAAAATATTCAGTAAAATATCATAAAAAACGTCTATCAATCTGAGGGGATTTGTATAGACCGCGAAGAAATACTTGCAGTTTATGAAGCTGGTCCAGAAGCAGTAGTAGAACTTGTAACTCGATTACTTGGGATAATTGAACATCAATCTCTCCAAATTGCACAACTTGAAGAGCGTGTCAGGCATTTGGAAGAAATGCTTGAAAAGAATAGTCGCAACAGTAGCAAACCACCTTCTACTGATTCTTATGCACGGAATAAACCAACCGTTAAAAGTCAAAGAAAAAAGACCAATAAGCATGTAGGTGGTCAAAACGGTCATCCTGGTACTACATTAAGAATAAATGATGATCCGGATGAAGTTATTGTTCATCCTGTTAATCAATGCGTCAATTGTGGGAGATCGTTAGCTTCTGTTCCCTCTGACTATGAAAGAAGACAGGTCTTTGACATTCCTCCTATAACTATCAATTGCATTGAACATCGTTGCGAGATTAAAACATGTCCCAAATGTTCTCATGTAAACAAAGCTCTTTTTCCAGATGGTGTAACTCAGCCGACTCAATACGGTCATCGAGTTAAGTCATTTGCAGTTTATTTGCACACTTACCAATTACTTCCTTATCAGCGTGTTACCAAGTTGTTCTCTGATATTTTGGGATGCAAGATAAGTCCTGCTACTTTGGTGAACACGGAACGTAGTTGTTTTGAGAAGCTTGGAGCTTTTGAAAATACAGTGAAACATCTCCTGAAAGAATCTCCTGTCATCAATCTGGATGAAACAGGAATGAGAATAAATGCAGTTCGTAATTGGCTTCATGTGGCAGGTACAGACAAACTGACCTATTATTTTGCACATCGTAAAAGGGGCTCAGAAGCAATGGATGCTATGGGCATATTACCAGGTTACACTGGTGTTGCAACACATGATTTTTGGAAACCGTACAACAAATATGAATGTCAACATTCATTATGTAATGCACATTTATTACGAGAGTTAACTGGAGCTTCCGAAAACAGTGATCAACAGTGGACAAAGATAATGAGTGATCTCTTGATATGCATTAAACATCATGTTGATAATGATCTTTTAGATACTGAGCTAATTCAAAGGTTCAGTGAGGATTATGATCACATAACTTGTTTAGGAGTGAATGAAAATCCTCCTGATCCGGAATCAAATGTGCGGTCTAAAAAACGAGGACGTAAGAAGCAGACCACGGTAAAGAATTTGCTGGATAGGTTTATTGGCCATAAAGAGGATATCTTGCGATTTATGTACGACCAAAACGTTCCGTTTGATAACAATCAGGCTGAAAGAGAGATCAGAATGACGAAAGTACAGCAGAAGATATCAGGTACTTTCCGCAGTAAACAGGGTGCAAAAAATTTCTGCCGTATAAGAGGATACGTGTCTACTGTTAATAAGAATTCTGAATCTGTTATCGATGCAATTAGTGCAATATTTTATGGCAATTCATTTGTTCCAAAGTTGCAGAATTGATCGTGGATGAAGAAATCAGCTTGGTGGAAGTGAGCTAGGCTGAATAGTTACTTTATTTGTTTTAAAACCTGTTTTACAGCAGGTGCTCAATTTCTGAAAAGTCTATTGGGGAAGTTGCGTCAAGTGATATTGGTGTCACTGAGACGTTTCCATTCTGCATTATAGCATGGACATCGGTACCTTCTTCTTCGTCCTCGATCAATTCTCCTGCTATCCAGTAATATGGTCTTCCTCTGGGGTCATGTCGTTCTTCCACGTCGGTCTTGAAGAATTTCCTGGCAAGGCGTGTAATCTCTATCTCCGGGTCATTTTCAACAAGGTGTGGTATATTGACATTGAGCAAATCCACTTTATCGGGGAGTCCATGCTCCAGGACTTTCTTTGCTATCTTATTGACAACTTTTATGGCCACATCATAGTCGTGCTTGAATTCCCTGTTGTCGTCAAACTTGTCGCCTTCTTCCATAACCTGTATGGATGCAGCAATGGCTGGGATGTCATAACTCGCACCTTCCAATGCAGCACCTATTGTGCCTGATGTGGTTATTGTGTCTGTGCTAATGTTTTCTCCGATATTGAATCCAGAAAGAATGAGATCAGGCATTTGCTTCATGATTGAGAATATTCCAAGTATGACTGAATCAGTGGGTGTACCGGCAACAGCATTGACCTCAATTCCATTAATTGTGGTCTTTGTTATCCTGAGTGGTTCAAAAATAGATATTGAGCGGCCAACGCCACTCTGCTGCATCATAGGGGCAGAGACTGTTACATCTCCCAGGTCAGCAACACTTTTATGGGCAGCATGTATGCCTGTAGAATAAACACCGTCATCATTTGTGACTAATATCTTTTTTGACATGCTTACACCATTGTAAGCTCATGCCTTAAAATTAATGGATAAAAAAGTAGGTTTCAATGGGCGCATTCAAACGTTTGCATATATCCTGTCTTTCCGGCGTGTGGATGTAGCAAAGTTTTTCTGTTCACCCATGTCTGCAAGTGCTTTGATTTTTTCAAGTACTTCGATATTCGCACTCATTTCATCAAGATCGAGTATCATTTGAATTAGATTCTCGTTCTGTTCACTGGTAAGGCATGGACTGTCCTTTACTATTTCAAGCAGTATAGATGCATCATCGATTACCTGCGCCAGTATGGTCCTGTCCATATATTCTTTTGCAAGCTCAGAATCGCTGCTTTTAAGGGTTTCATTGAACTCATTCAGCTGTTCCTCGAATAATCCAACATCATAATGTGAACTTCTAAAGATTTTCTTGATATAATCTTCTCTGTACACATGCTTTGAATTTTTAAGAACTTTCAAAAATTTCCTGTAGTCCATTGTATTTCACCCTAAGACTGTATGTAGGTACCTGTTACCTCATTTCCGTGCGTTTATTCCCTCGACAGGCCCTACGAGTCTGATCAATTGAAAAGTTTTACTGGCTGAGACTTGCTTCACTTTCAAGATTGTATTTTACTGTCTCGTTGAGGAATGCCTTGTTCATAATGTAAGCTTGAGCGAACTGTCCGCCATTCACATCATATTCACTTTCTGTATCAATTCCAAAATCTTCTTCCATTTCATCGTTTATCGAATCGCAAAGATATACCTGAAGGTCGCCTCTGGCATCCATGAATACGGACGGTCTGACGCCTGTGTTGCTATACTCTTCTACAATCCCTCTAAATACTAATGACATATAACGCATTGATTCCATCGATCATCACCAATACCTCCTTCTTGTGACCATACACTTAAAGGTAATGTCGTGTTAATTCAAAAAATGTACAGGAATTAGTCATTCCATGTTCACAAACGGTTCTGATATCCTGGGTTTTTTGAATTAATCACTATCTGTTGGCATGGTGCTCTATGTATATTTATGCGGGTGTTTATATACTATAAGTAATAATGTATTTTTCAAATGTTATTGCTTTGATAAGAAATGTTTTTAATCATTGGGGCGATACTTGGAAGAATAAATTAGACTAAAAATGAATTAGATTAAAAACGAATTATACTTAAACAATCATCCAGTTGGAATATTTATGCTTGAAGACGAGTATCAACTTGATTTTTTTTCTGAGAACGGATTTGTTCGTAAACAGTGCTGCAAATGTGGAAGTCATTTCTGGACCCGTGATCTTGAAAGAGCAACATGTGGGGATGCTCCATGTGATCCATACTCTTTTATTGGCAATCCTGTTTTTAAGAAAAAGTTCGACCTTGCAGAAATGAGAGAATATTATCTTAATTTTTTCGAGGAAAGGAGTCACACAAGACTTGAAAGGTATCCTGTGGTAGCAAGGTGGAGGGATGACATATATCTGACAATTGCTTCGATTGCAGATTTTCAGCCATTCGTCACTTCGGGAGAAGTCCAGCCGCCGGCAAATCCATTAACGATCTCTCAGCCATGTATACGCCTGTCTGATCTTGATGCTGTGGGGCGAAGCGGTCGTCATTTGACAACCTTTGAAATGATGGCTCACCATGCTTTCAATAAGCAGGGAGATGAAATATACTGGAAGGACCGCACAATGGAGTTGTGTGATGAATTCCTTAATTCGCTTGGTGCCGATCCAATGGCCGTTACTTACAAAGAGGAACCATGGGCAGGCGGCGGCAATGCAGGGCCATGTGTCGAGGTGCTCATTGGTGGCCTTGAAGTTGGAACCCTTGTGTTCATGAACATGCAGCAGTCAGAAGATGGCGACATTGTGATCAAGGGTGAGAATTATCGCAAGATGGACAATTACATTGTGGACACAGGGTATGGTCTTGAAAGATTGGTGTGGGCATCAACTGGCTCACCTACAATATATGACGCAGTGTTTCCGGGCATAGTAAATGAACTCATGGATCTGGCCGGTGTTACACATGAACTTGATAACTCCGAATACAGCAACATCCTTTCCCAGAACGCCCGTCTGGCAGGTCTTATGGATGTAAGTGAAAAGGCCAATCTCTTCGAGCTAAGGAAACAGGTTGCCTCCAGTATCGGAACAACGGTTGAGAAACTATCATCTATTATGGAACCTGTTGAGAGTGTCTACGCTATAACTGATCACTCTCGCTGTCTCACATTCATGCTTGCAGATGGCATAATTCCTTCTAATGTGAAGGCAGGTTATCTTGCCAGGCTGGTACTTCGCCGGACTCTGAGGATGATGAAGGATATGGGAATATCCATTCCTCTGTCAGAAATAGTGAAAATGCACATTAACAACCTTCCTGAGTATCCTGAATTTCTGGAAAAATTCGATGTCATTGAGGATATCCTCTATTATGAGGAGCAGAAGTTTGCAGATACACTTGAACGTGGAAAACGTATGATCAAGAAGTCTGCCAAACATTACAAGGATGCAGGTGAAAAGATTCCTCTTGAAACTCTGGTTGAAATGTATGACAGCCATGGAATTCCTCCTGAGATTTCAAAAGAAGCAGCTTCTGAAGTTGGTGTGGATGTAGATCTTCCTGATAATTTCTACTCTCTTGTTGCTGAGGGACATAGCAAGGCAGAGGCAAAAGAGGTCAAGGTATTTCCTTATTCAGACAGGGTTGAAAAGCTGCCAATGACAAAGAAGTTGTTCTATGACGAGCCTACCAGAATGAACTTTGAGGCAGTGGTCATGGATATCTTTGATAATCATATTGTGCTTGATAGTACTCTCTTTTATCCTGAAGGTGGTGGACAGCCTGCAGACCATGGTGTCATCATTGTTGAGGATATTGTCCTTAACGTCATAGATGTACAGTCTGTTGGTGATGTAGTCGTACATATTATAGAGGACATGGAAGACGAACTCCACCTCAGAAAGGGTGACATGGTTCAAGGGGAAGTAAATGAAGAACGTCGTATGTCCCATGCATGTCATCACACCGCAACTCACATTGTCAATGATGCAGCACGTAAGGTCCTTGGTGACCATGTATGGCAGGCGGGAGCCCAGAAGTTCGTAAACAAAGCCCGGCTTGATATATCTCATTATAAGCGCATCTCTCAGGAAGAAATGGATCGTATAGAGTTAATTGCTAATCGTACCGTGATGGATAACCAGCGAGTGACTGCTGAATGGATGGAAAGGGTAGAAGCTGAGAAGAAATATGGCTTTGGTCTTTATCAGGGAGGCGTTCCGCCTGGAAATATTATTCGTGTCCTGAAAGTGGCCGATGATATAGAGGCATGTGGTGGTACTCACTGTGTTAGTACCGGACTTGTCGGTCCTATCAAGATGTTGAAGACCGAACGCATTCAGGATGGTGTGGAACGTATTGAGTATTCCGCAGGTCTTGCAGCAGTCAGGGCAATGCAGGAAATGGAGTCTTATCTAAGCCAGGCAGCTGAGGCTCTGCGCGTCAGGCCGGAACATCTTCCATCCACCATTGAACGTTTTTTCAATGAATGGAAGGAGTTCAAAAAAGAGAACCAGAGATTGAAAGACGAACTTGCGCATGTTCATGTCAGCCAGATGGCCAATGAAGCAGTAAATATAGGCAATATTCGTCTCGTGGCAAAGGTCATTCCAAACGTTGATATTGATGAACTCGTGAAGATTGCCGGTGAGCTGACTATAAACAAGGACATGGTCGTGCTTTTGGCCAGTGATTCTGCAGGTGTCAAGATCGTAGGTGCTGCAGGGGATGATGCACTGACAGCCGGAGCAAATGCTGGCAAGATTGTCAGGGAAATGTCAGGTGTAGTTGGTGGCGGCGGCGGCGGTAAGCCCGGTATGGCTCGTGGTGGCGGCATTGATGCCAGCAAGATAAATTCAGCTCTTGAAGCTGGCCGCAATATGCTTGCAGAACAGATCAGCAATTGATATAGCAATAAGTATGAGGAATTGAAATGATACCTGGTGAGGTCGAGGAGTTCTTTTCATCCCAGTTTGGCAAGTCTCTTCTTGTAAAAGGGAAACCTGGTACAGGAAAGACAACTTTTGTCTTTGGCATACTCGATGAGGTTTGTTCAGAGGGCAATTGCATCTATATATCGCCACGTATCGATAAATCCTCAGAGTATGGGAAATATCCCTGGATAGAGGGCGATTTCAACAACAATGAGGATTTCATCAGGATGCTTGCATCCCGCATAAAAGTGATATGGGAATCCAGTGAAACAAAACCAATCATAGTTGTGGATTCTATTGATTCATTAAGTATTGCCACAACACGATCTGCAAACTGGGAAGATAACAAGTTCGAACTTGAACGTTTGCTATTTGATTTTTCCAGAAAGGTAAATGCAGATCTCATTATGATTACCGAGCAAACGGGTGTAACTTCTCTTGATTATCTGGTAGATGGTGTAGTTTCCCTTGAAATAATTGATATATCAGATAATGACCTCCGAAAAGTCAATTTGCTGAAGATACGTGGTGTGGAACTGTCCCAATCAAGATATCCTTTTACTCTTGATGGTGGTAAGTTCAATAGCTTTGAACCATTCACGGTATCGTATCCCGAACAAACGCAGGTTCCAAAACCTTTCCCCGACCCTATTGAAAGTAAGATCTCGACTGGTATTCGTGATTTTGATGAGATATTGGGGGGCGGTTATCAGAAAGGAAGTTTTAATCTTTTTGAGATCACAAGCGGTGTGGGTGATTCTTTTTACAGTTTACTTTTACCAACCTTCATCAATCACCTGAACATGGGTCGCGGACTTCTAAGTATGCCTACGGAAGGTACAAGTGTTGAAACTGAAAAACGTATGATAGTCTCTTTTACAGGTGATAATCACTTCCAGGGCCAGTTCGTTGGATTTGAAATTCGTGACCTGAAAGGAAGAATGCCTGCATACATTGCACCATTTTCGGGGAACGTTTTCAAAGACATGGATACATTCCATAAAGCTAAGAATGACATGATGCGGCAGTATGGTTCGCCTATTCTTGATTATATTGGTCTTGATAGCATGGAATACAACTATGGATGGGAGAATATTGGTTCTATAATCGGTCAAATGGCATCCATTACAAAGACCACTGAGAATGTCGTCCTTGCAGTTACAAAACACGGACAAAGGATAAGTGAAACAGTGGCACATATGGCCACAACTCATTGGAAATTTGAAAACGTTGACAAGACTCTTGTTGTTTATGGGGTCGTACCTAAAACCGGTATTTTTGCGGTCCAGATGGAATTCGTTCAAGGATATCCTCAGGTTCGTTTAATTCCTATGAAATGAATATTTTAGTACGGCAAGTACATTTTTTGCCCAAACATTAATAAGAAAATAAAACTAATAATATTTACTAAACAAAATTAAAAGGTACTTGTCAATGAATGTTCAAACGCAGGAAATCCTTTCAACCCTCAGGCAGGAATTGTCCAACAAGAATGCATTATTCTTTGCTCCAGTTGACAGTTTCATAGAGCGCCTGGTGTATTTTTATGTATCGAATATACTAAGGGAAGATACTGACCGGACACTAGTCTGGTTGTGTCTGAATGCTTCCCGGGATAAGATATTTAATCGGTTTGAGGATTTTGGCTTTGATCTTGAGCCAAGCAGCAGGATGTTCTTCATTGACATCGATGCTCCCGGTAAACAGCATTATGAAGATACTTTTTATTGCAGTTCAGTAGCCGACTATACAAAAATGGCTTCACATATATCTAACATCTTTCAAAATAATTCGCGCACCCTGCTTATCATAGACAATATGAATGTGCTGGCAAGCGACACAATGCAGGTAGTCGAGAATTTTATTAAGTTCATCGAAAAGAAAGTAGCTGAAAATAATGGAAGCATTCTCTCCATGCTTTCCAAGAACATTCTGCCATCTGAAACAGAAGTCCTTATAAAATCATTCTTTGATGTGGTCATTGAGATTAGTAATGTGGGTGAGATACACACGGAGATTGGTTTGAAGGATTTTGATTTCCGATACTCGGTTGGGGACGGTTCTATTGAATTCGAACCGATGCAGAAGAAGATCAGACGGGAAAGACTCAAGATTCTCATTGTCGATGATGAACCGGATATCCCGGAATTGTTGAAACTTTCTCTTATAAGTGAACCCTATGATTTCTTAGTGGCGCACAATGGGGAAGAAGCTATAGAGCTTACCCTCAAAGAACTTCCTGACCTTATCCTTCTTGATATCATGATGCCTGATATGGATGGTTACGAGGTTGTGGAGAATCTTAAATTAAGTAAAGCTGCAAGTGATATTCCTGTAATAATGATCTCTGCTAAGACAGCCATTGAGGATAAAGTAAAGGGAATGGAACTTGGTATTGATGATTACATTGCCAAACCATTCGATAAACGCGAGGTCAAAGCAAGAATAAAGATGGTTATGAGACGTCTGGGTTGGGTTGAAGAGGAATAACTATATATTGGCTACATATATATAATTTGATGATAATATTATAATTAATTCTTTTCAGGAGCTGTTAATTAATTATGTGTCCCAAAATTATGGTTGTAGATGATGAAGAAGATACCATAGACCTTGTAAAATTGATTCTGGAATCTGAAATGATAGAAGTTATCGGGGCAAAAAGTGGTTTTGAATGTCTTGAGTCCATTGATAAGGAAAGACCTGACGCTATTTTGCTTGACATCATGATGCCTGACATGAATGGATGGGAAACTTTCCACAAGATAAAAGAAAAAGAGCCATCTTTGCCTGTAGCCATGCTTACTGTGAAGAGCCAGGAATTCGATAAGATGCTTGGCTTGCATGTGTTAAAAGCAGATGACTATATAACCAAACCTTTTAGCAGGAAGGAACTCATAAAGAGAACGAGGGAACTTCTGGAAATGAAACTTCAATGATGCAACACTTCACAAATGATAGCATCATTTTTCCTTAGAAAAAGATGAGCTTTCCTTTCACCATTCAGTTCCTTTTCCAGATCATTACGTGCTTCCCAGTATCTTTCAGGTTCTATTGATGCCCTGATGATTACCTTTCCAAAAGAGTTCTGCTTCAGGTATGAGTTTATCTTCGTGGTATTGAATTCCATTACCTGCAATACTTTGTAGCTGTTTTTGAACAACTTAGATTCTAATGGAATATCAGAGCTTATTAATACTCTTTTATCATCGATCTCGAATATGCTAATGTCAGCCTTCTTCTTAAAAGAAATCGCCAGTTGGTCAAGAATACCTGCTTTTGTAACACATTCTTCTGGTTCATATGCGTAGGTTCCGGGTTTATCCGTCCTATTGGCATTTATTGTTTCGCCATCTTTCCTAATAATTGTGCTACCAGGTAGCGCAATAGCAGAAACATCAGCTTTTTTCAGTTCACCAAAGTATAAATTCAAACGATTAAGTTTGCCATCAAGGGACATGTATTCCTTTTCACAATCATAAGCTATTTTTTCAGGTGTGATCTGGGGTGGTGCCTCAAAAGCAAAATTCAAAGTTTTATCGGCATATGCTTTCATTACTTCCGGAATGGGTGGGCTCAGGTTATCGATGTTTCTTTCTTTTTCCGTAGGGGGTCTGGCAGGATCTGAGAATACCACATCAAGAGTTGGTAAGGCTGCTATTACATCTGTTGCAAGGGCATCTCCGGTTATGAACTCTATGTTACTGATGCCCATTAACTCAGCATTCTTTTTTGCGTAGGATATTTTTTTCTCATCAATCTCTATTGCATATACAAAATCGCAGTATTTCGCAAAGTAGAGTGCCTGTCCTCCGATACCGCAACTTATATCCGCTATCACTTTGCATTGCAATCTCTTTGCCCTATACTCCGCAACAGGCTCAGGAGTTGCGAATCTAATGCCATCCTTATCGGATATCATTTTTGTCTTGAATTGTTTTTTGCGTGCCAAATATATCAGGTATGTAATGTCTCATAAATGATTTAAAATCATCTGCACACATTTTCTATAATATTGAAATCAAGTATTATTCAAAATTTATATATAATATTGATGGTATATTGAGTATCATATACATATCTCTGTCATTATATTAATTATTACTAGTGAAATCATGGCCGGATTTAGCGATAAGATAAAAAAGATAACTTCTGTTCTCTCCAAGAAGGATAAAAAAAAGGGAGCTGATTCTCCATTTGATTCAGACGCCCCTTCTTTTCTACAGGGTACTCCAGATCTTGGTTCTATTCCTGATCTATCGGCAGGATTGCCACCGGTACCCCCTGGCGTAAATGCTCCGGATATTTCTGGAAATCCTCCATTTCCTCATGGCATGGCTCCACCGGGGGGTATGCCTCAACAAGTGCCTCAGCAATCATCTGTAAGCGATGAAATGCTAGAGGAAAACCGGAAAAAAATAAAAGATGTTGAGAGTAAGGTTTCAAAATCAGATGTCACTTTGAATATGGTTAAGAGGGAAAATGAAGAGATCAAAAAGACTGTTGATAAGATAGACCAGAGTGTTCTTGAATTACTTTCCTTATACGAGATAGTGTCCAATCAGGTCAATCCTTTTGTAGGGGATGATGTTGCTTCTCGTGCTACCATAGAGAGATTTGAGAAAACAGATAATAGGATCACTGAAATGGGTGACATGCTGGTCCTGATGAAAAACGATTTTGATGCCGCATCTCTGAAAATGAGTGTGCCCCAGGGTGTCTCACCAGAAGCAGATTCCAGGATGCAGAACTTTGAATCGAAGATGGACGCATTTGCAGATGCAATGGTTATGATGCATGAAGGCATTGAAAAGTTATCTTCCAGAACAGAAGAACTATTTTCCAGAACCGGTACCCTTGACCAGAATATAGTTGACCTGGCTGAAACAACTGCCAATATATCTTCTCGCCTTGATACGCTTGAGAATAAATCTTCATCAACTAATAATGTAACTCTGGTGGAAAATGCACTTTCTATAGATGGAGAAAATGAACACGTAGCAGAAGGCGGAGTTACAGAAGATGGAGTTGCAGTAGTTTCAAATAAGGTCTCGAGTTCTGTGGTAAGGCTTGAATCTATCAAAGGTGATCCTACAAGTGTCGTTGTTCTGCTTAACTGGATCGAGTTTTTAATGGAGCGTGTAGGGAGGAATAACCTGATGGATGCTCTTGATTATTACATGGATATCGGGTGGATAAGTGAGAATGTTATGTCAGAGATTATGGCTTATGCACGTGGTATTGATTATTATGTGGAAAAGCCCACATGGCGACTTCTTCCGGAAGATCATACAAAATCCCTGCTATTCATAGAAAGGCTATCCGGCCGTAAGATAGACAGGAACATGCTAAGTTCCATAGATAGGGAAATGGCAAAAGTGAAACACGGTCTGGAGGAACTCTATGGGATTTGAGCTACCAGTCATAGCAATTATTTTTTTCATATCTGCAGTGCTGCTGGGAACCTTTTCTTATACAATGCTAGGTACTTCCAATGAAATACTTGATGATGCTTCGGCAGAGCAATATCAAATGCAGCGGAATCTTCTGCAAACTGACATCGAGGTGGAATACTCCACGGCTGATAGTTTTGCAGGCAACTATAATTTAACTGTAACTCTCTCTAACACCGGCAGTGAGACTCTTCATTTTGATAAGTTGAATGTACTGGTGGATGGAAATCTGGAATCTTATACATATAGTGATATTGCAGCTACATGGACTCCTGCTGAAACGAGGAACCTGACAATAACAGAACTCTCCGGTCTGGGAATTCATCGTGTTAAAGTTGTAACAGAAAATGGTATTTCGGCCTATGATTCATATTTGGTTTGATGCAAATAGTAGTTTTATATACTATTAATAATATATTAATTTCTACTTCTTATTATATTTGGACTGGCAGAAAAACATGATTAGTATGCTAACAACAGACAACAATAGTCTACTGAAAGACACGGACGCTGAAACCGCTGTCACACATATGATATTCTTCATAGCGGCATTAATGCTGGCTATTAGTGCAATTGCCTTCATATCTGCAGATGTCCAGTCAATGATAGCTTCATCAGGTACAAGCAGTAAACTGCTTTCAGAACAGATGAGGACTGATATTACAGTTGTTAACGATCCTGAATTAATTCCTTACAATAATGTCAGCAGTAAATACATATTCTACGCCAAGAACACAGGCAAAACAGAATTAGTACCGGAGTATGTGACGGTTCTTGTGGATGGTATTATGATAGACCCTATAGATGTTGATATTGGACTGATGGATGGTGACGTCATATGGAGGCCCGGTGATATTCTTACACTTAATGTCACTACCGTTCCCTCACCACTGGACTCCGGTGACCACAGAATACTTGTTGCAGCTGAAAATGGTAAATCTGGTGCCATGAGCTTTAAAACGTAATTAAGAGGCAAAAATGGCAAAAATCAATGGATTTGATATCCCACGGGATGATTTGAACGATAAATTAGGCGGTGGATTTCCTGCCGGTTCACTTGTAGTGATAGAAGGAGGTAGTGGTGGTGGGAAGAGTTCCATCACTCAGCGTCTTTCATATGGATTGAATGAGAATGATGTAAGTGTTACTTTTGTTTCCACACAAATGACAACAAAAGGCTTTATCAACCAAATGTATTCAATAGATTATCCTATAGCACCTTTCCTTTTGAATGGTTTACTATTGTATATTCCGGTAATTCCACTTGTACAAGCTGCAAAATCACGTTCCGATTTTATTGAAAGGTTAATGGCGGCTGAAGAGCTTTTTGAGAAGAACGTGATAATTATCGATACTCTTTCTTCTTTAATCAAAT
Organism: Methanolobus sp. ZRKC5; assembly: GCF_038446525.1. Classification (GTDB taxonomy): domain Archaea; phylum Halobacteriota; class Methanosarcinia; order Methanosarcinales; family Methanosarcinaceae; genus Methanolobus. The sequence continues at coordinate 1,128,127 of NZ_CP151792.1, read as the reverse complement.
ATAGTGTGAACACAGAAAAAAGTCTTGAACTGATATCTTTTTTCAAGAAACTTAACGGCATGGGTAAAGTGATCATACTGACAATAGAACCTAACCAGCTTGGTGAGGATATTGCATCTATGTTCCGTTCTTCATGTGATGTTTACATCACCCTCAAGTCAAAACCTCTGGGAAGTGAGGTCAAGCGGACTATTCTTGTGAATAAATTCACGGGAGCCAAGGGTCCGGTAGGACAAATGGTAGGTTTCAGGGTAGAACCAAAAGTAGGTCTTGTTGTTGAGATCGCTTCAGTATCATAAGATCAAAAGAGTGGTTAGATGGATCCGGAATTTCAAAAAGCTATAGAAAGAAATCCTCATCTTGGGGAATACGTAAAGAAATTCATGCAGGAAACCGGAACTGATGAACCCACCTTTATGGTTAGTCTTTCAAAAGACCTCGACAGCGAAAATGTCAATGTCATCCTGCCTGTGGGGGATCCGGTATTCATTCATCTTTATGGAACTTCCGAACTCGGAGAGGTTAAATATTTTGGAATAGAGCCATTACTCACCAGCACTGAAAGAAAGAAATACCAGGTAGTTTTGAATATAATCCTTGAAAGATCAGCCAAAGAACCTGTTCCTGAATCGGAGGCTGAGCTTAAGGACCTTATTACAAAACTGTTCAATGCAGCAATTGAGATTGGCTCAGGTGGCAACGTTGAAGAAAAAGAAAGTAGCAAGTTCAGTATACTTCAAAAATTGATACCTGTGCAGCAAAAGGTCCAGATGACCCAAAGAGAGTACAACAAGATTCTCTATCACATAGAAAGGGATATTATTGGCTCCGGACCAATTGAACCTATTATCAGGGATCCCTATCTTGAAGATATCAGCAGTATTGGTGTAGATAATGTTTTCATTGTTCACAAAATATTCGACATGATAAAGACCGACCTCACATTTGGGGATGAACAGGGTCTTGATAACTGGCTTCGTGGTATGAGCGAGCGAATAGGTCGTCCTGTAAGTGATGCCAGACCAATTGCTGATGGAGCACTTCCGGATGGTTCACGTATTAACATTATCTACCCTATAGATGTCAGTAAGCGTGGTAGCAGTTTTACCATGCGTAAGTTTAGCGAGGTGCCTGTAAGTATTATCCAGCTCATTAACTGGGGTGCTCTGGATGCGGAAATGGCAGCCTATATGTGGATGTGCCTTGAAAATGGTATGAGTATATTCTTTAGTGGTGAAACTGCTAGTGGAAAGACAACAATGCTTAATGCATGTCTTGCTTTTGTAAATCCCAGAGCAAAGATATTCTCTGCAGAGGACACCGCAGAAGTCCAGCCGCCTCAGCCTGTATGGCAACAGCTGATCACTCGTGAAGATGGTCCTGTTGAATCAAGGGTAGATACCTTCGCCCTGCTTAAGGCTGCACTTCGTTCAAGGCCAAACTACATCATTGTTGGTGAAATTCGAGGAGCAGAAGGTAATGTAGCTTTCCAGGGTATGCAGACAGGGCACCCGGTACTTGCTACATTCCACGCATCAGCAGTTTCAAAGATGATCCAGCGTCTCACAGCTGACCCTATCAATGTTCCCGTTACGTTCATTGATAATCTCAATATTGCAATGATATTATCTGCAGTATACCGAAAGGGAAAGTTCCTCAGGCGTGCACTTGCAGTTGAAGAGATCGAAGGTTACTACGAAGAGATCGGTGGTGTTGCTACAAGGGCTGTTTTCCAGTGGGAGCCGGATACTGACAAGCATAAGTTCCGTGGTCTGAACAACAGTTACATCCTTGAGGATAAGATAGCTACAAAACTTGGTTATGAGGATAAGAGGGCTATATATCAGGATCTTTTCCTCAGGGCGAAGATACTTGAAGAAATGCGTTCAAGAGGAATTGAAGACTATTATGATGTGCTTGAGATCATAGTCAATTTCTATAAACATGGTGTAGAAGGTCTTCCATTTTCAATTTAGGTGAGTTTCATGAGCTATGAAAAGGCATTCAAGAATATTGGAATGGAACCCAAGGCCTATGCTAAAAAATTTGCCTTACCTATAATATCATTCGGTTTTATTTTTTCTATATTTCTCTTGATTGTCTTTCCTACACTTTTTACCGGTCCGGCCAAGTACATACCGGTATTGATACCTGTCATATGCATCATCTTTGCTTTGTCCTATCCTTTATCCATTCTTGATGCCAAAGCATCTCGTATGGACAATAATATGCACTACTATATTACCCAGATGGGGTCTATTGCCACAGCAGAGACCCCACGGATAGATATAGTCCGCATAGTGTCGGAAAATGAGGATTATCAGGAACTTGCAGAGGAAACGAAAAAGATATATGACCTTGTTATGGTATGGCATCTCAGCCTTGCTGAAGCCTGTCGTTTTGTTTCTAAAAGAACCCCTTCTATAATATTTGAAGACTTCCTTGATAGGTTTGCACACGCCCTTCAGTCAGGAGAAAATGTAAAGTCCTTCCTTTTCGCAGAGCAGGGTGTGGTAATGAATGAGTATGAATCCATGTATATGGGTGCCCTTTATGTCGTTGAAATCATAAAGGAACTATTCGTATCTCTTGTGATGTCTTTGATATTCATGGCATCCTTTGCAGTTATTATGCCTGTTATCACAGGTATGAATGCAGAGTTATTGATGGGCATGGTCGTGCTTGTTTTCCTTGTAACGGATCTTGTTATGGTGCTGTTCACAAAAAGTAAGATACCAAAAGATCCGGTATGGAGTAGTTCTTCTAATCTTACGGAAAACAAGTTAAAATTATACCGTTCAATTCCAGTTTCTATAGCTGGCTGTATTATTATGTTTATTGCAGTAGCTCTTTATGGAAAGATCGAAACTTCAATTGCCGTAGCTATGGTCATAACTCCACTTGCTTACACTGGTTATATTTCAAAGAAGATCGAACGAAGTATCAGAAGGAAAGATGAGAACTTCCCTGCATTTATCCGTTCTCTTGGAAGCTCTGCCGGTGCAAGGGGTGGTGTTATTGATGATGCGCTCAAAGCTTTGAGGGCACATGATTTCGGTCCTCTTACAAAAGATGTGAACAATCTCTATAAGATGCTTGTGACCAGGATAGATAAATTTGGTTCATGGGACTATTTTGGAGCCAACACTGGCAGCAATCTCATACAGCGTTTTTCTGTAATGTTTGTGCAGTCCACTAATCTGGGTGGTCAGCCAGAGGTCATAGGGGATATAATAGCAACCAACTTCCACAAGATTGTAACTCTCAGGAAAAAAAGATCTCAATCTGCCGGAAGTCTTGTTGGGGTCCTGTATGGTCTGACAGGTGGTATAGGCTTTACAATGTACATCTCACTTGGTGTGGTCGGACTTATGCAGGATATGTTCTCAGCTGTGGAAATGCCTCCTGGAATGTCCATGGGAATGGTACTGTATACAAATGTAGGTAGCATCGAGACACTTTCAAACATGGTCATGTTGATAATGGTTGGTCATTCCCTGATGTCTGCTATTCTAATCAGGATAGTGGATGGGGGACATATGCTGAGTGCTACCACTGATTTTGTGATAATGGTCTGGATATCCGGTGCAAGTGCAGTAGTCACGATGTCGGGTGTATCTTCGTTGCTGAATCTAAGTTGAAAAAAGACATTAAAAAGATACAAAAGAATAAAAAGCCGTCATGGTTTTTATTCTATTCTTGTTTTTATGTATTGTGCAATAATATCGCCAACTTCCGAAGTAGTGTATTTGCCACCAAGGTCTGGCGTACAAACGCCCATATTGAGTGCGGCATCGACAGCTTCCTCAACAATGGCTGCCTCTGCGAGGTTGCCATGCCATTCAAGGAGCATTTTCAGGCTGAGTATGGCAGCAATAGGGTTTGCAATGTTCTTGCCAGCGATATCAGGGGCACTGCCATGTACTGGTTCAAAGAAGGCATATTTTTCTCCGATGTTAGCACTGGGCAGAAGGCCGAGTCCTCCAATCAGGGCACCTGACATATCGCTCAGGATGTCTCCAAAGAGGTTGGTTGTAACTATGACATCATAATTCCAGGGAGATGTAATGAGGTTATAGGCAAAAGAATCCACAAGTTCATCCCGGTGAACTACTCCTGCGTCTATTGCAGCCTGACGGGAAACATCAAGAAATAGGTTGTCAGACTTCATGACGTTGGATTTATGGACTATTGTCAGTTTGTTCATCCTGCTCTTGGCAAGTTTGCATGCGTAATCAGTAATTCTCTTTGATCCTTTTCTCGTAATCACTCTCTTAGTGAAGGATGCATCGTCCCCTATTTCCTCGATGCCCGAATACAGTCCTTCTGTATTTTCCCTTACAATGATAAAATTAAAATCATTGCGGTCATGAATACCTTTCACTGAGGGTAGAGGGCGAATTGGACGGACATTTGCATACATGTCCAGTTCTTTTCGGATTGTGAGGAGTACACTTTTATAATTAGGGTCTGGTGGCGTTGTCACAGCACCGAAGAATACACAATCACACTCTTTCAGTGTCACTATATCTTCATCGGTTATTGCAGAGCCTGTCTTCTCCCATTTTCCATAACCAAGTTCCACAGGTACTTTTTCAACATCAAGGCATAGTGCGTCAAGTACCTCGATTGCTGCTGGAATTACTTCTTTCCCGACTCCATCACCTTCGACAACTGCCAGTTTCATGCTAGTTCCTCTTTATTTCCTCTTATATCTTCAACAAGATCCCATATTGCTTTAGCAACATCGAATTCCGATGATCCCCAGTGGACCATTGCTCCACGTATGCCATTAATAGTGACGATTCCTGATTTCTCTGAGCGGCAACATCTCGTTATGAAATGTTTTGATGGTTTGAACACATCGGATTTGAAAGGGCATATATTCACAAATGAATACTCGCGCTCCGGGAATCTTGATTCAAAAAGGGTTTTTGAGATCTCACACCCAACCAACAATGCACCATCTTCCTCAATCGTGTCACAATCAAGACATTTCCCTTTCAGGCCGGAAGACGAACATGGGAATACAGTATTTTCACCCTCAAATCTTCGAAGGTCTGTAAGGTTCTCTGAGAACCTGATCATAAGGTCTCCGAATATCCCGCTTTTTTCCAGTCTTCGTACAACACTTGAAAGCCAGGAAGGTTCAGGTGGTACTACATCCACTATTTCAATATCCAGAATTGCGGAAAGATCAGGCTTATGTACAAAGGTCAGATGTTTGTCGATACCTGTGAATATTACTGTATTGATATTTCCCTTGCAGATGTTTGATGCAGTTTCTATGAGGAGTGTCCTGTCTTTGATATTCAGTTCTTTATCATAGTGGTTTATCTCTTCACCTGAAGCCAGTACTTTTAGGGATTCAACATCTCTTAGCAGATCGTCTCCATGATGATTTACTTCATAAAGAGTGTAGTTTCTCTCACCATTACAGTGTTCGACTATCATGTACTTCGTAAGGAAGTATATACGTTTATCTTCACCGTCATGTAGTTCCCTGCTGTGGCCTACACGTTTGTATTCATCGGGAAATATCATATTCATCATATGTTACTGTGAGTTCTTCGTTTCTTTACGCTGGGCTACAAGCCCGCCATTTGTCAGCATTTCAAGAAGGAAGTCCGGAAGTTTGTTTCCATGAAATACTTTGCCATTTACTTTAACAGTTCCCTGAAGCAGATCAATTTCAACTTCATCTCCTTCACTGCACTGTACATCTGCTTCCATGAGTGGCAGTCCTACATTGATGGCGTTCCTGAAGAATATTCTCCCAAAAGACCTTGCCACTACACATGCAACACCTGCATATTTCAGGGCTAATGCTGCCTGTTCTCTGGACGAGCCACAGCCAAAATTGTCATCTGCAACAATTACGTCTCCTTTTTCAACCTTTTTTGAGAACTCGGGGTCTATTCCTTCCATAGCATGATCTGCAAAGACCTGCATGTCTGTTGTGCGCAGGTATTTTCCGGGAATTATGACATCGGTATCGATATCACTGCCGAATGTCCATGCTTTTCCCTTGATTATATTGTCCAATATATCACCTTAGAGCTAGCTTCTGCCTGATGTTATTTGTAAGTGTCGGGAAATAATTAAAAAAAGTAAAGATGGAATGGGAAAGAAGTTCTCACACTTCTATCGTGTTCCCATTCAGGACATCTGTTTCACTGACGCTGACTTGTTCTGTGACAGTTCCATAGCTTATTGTATAAGGGCCTGCAGGCATAGTATCAAATTGTGTTTCACCTTCTATCGGGCCTGTTGTTGAATAAGGTACGGTGAAAGAATATGTGCCATCAGATGTGGTTGACTGCGTGTAAGTAAACGTCCTCATCTGGTTTGTGAGTATATTGTTGCTGATTGTTACTGTTTCATTAACAGGTGCTGTTCCTGTGATTGTTGCACCTTCAACGTACTCGAATATCTTCACATATCCTGTGTTTTCTTCGGTCAATGTCCCGCCATAGAGCACATTGTAGACGTTCTTATATCCTGGCTCCTGTGTGCTTCCAATAGGTGATTCATATACCATACGATACTGTTTTAGTCCACTAGCATCGAATATATGAAGTCTTGCTTCCATTGAATCGTAATACCTTGGACCAGGCACATTCTGGTAGCCAACATCAGTTTGCACTGGTATGTAGTAGTTGTCAGTGTCCAGTGTCCAGGCAGTCATAGCATAGAATTTTCCTGTAGCCATTTCAACATCTGAAACAATGTAACGTGCACCTGCTTTCTCAGGATCAGGGTGTATGGCCTCAAGCACTTCTGTTGCAGTTTCCTCAGAAGGAGCTGTGAAGAAAGTAGAGGCTCCTGGGAGGTTCTCTTCATCGATACTATTTGTGCGTCCGCCAATTCCCTTTTGGAAAGGATTAGCATTTGGTATGCGATGTCCTATGACTTCTATCCAGTGTCCGTAATCCCACCAGGACATTACACCGTATGCTGCATCGGGGTATTTGTAACTTTCACCATCAGCAGGAATTTCGTAGCTTTCATAGTAATCAAGTCCAGGATCAGGAGTGTTGTATCTGAGCCATGTGGTTGCCTCAATCCAGTAACCATTGGGGCCACTGGTTCCCTGTGTCTGCTGCATTGCCAGGCTGTAGCTTGGGTATACAAGAACAAGTATTATAAATGCAGCTGAAAGTATGTGCATAGCTTTTATGTTTTTAGCGCTGAATGATTTTGATTTAATGCTATCCATCAGATTTTTCCATCCAGCAAGTTTCAGAATTTTGATGTTTACCCATGCACAGAGTATTGCTGCATTGACTGAATAGTAGTATGCGAAGCGGTTCTGCTGGAGCATGGCCCAGATAATCATGAGTGTCCATACAATAAGAAACGTGTTTTCAGGTGTGTTTTTCTGGGTAAATGCTTTGTAGGTGAGTATTGCCAGTGCAATAAATGAAATGTACCCCATTGCTCCGAAGTTGTACCAGATTGGCTGGAAGGAGAATTGGCCTCCAATGGATAAAAGAGGGGAGGCTTCCGCAATGGTAAGTCCGCCACCAGTGCGCATGAAAAAACTGAATACACTTGTTATGAGGGCGTAAGCAGACTCAGATACCAATTTAGCAACTCCCACTCCCACTACAAAAAAGATGGAAATTGCAAGAGGATAATATGATTTTTTTATTGCTTTTTTGTTCATCATCGTTGACATCAGACTCAGGACAGGGAATGCAATTATTCCGGCAACCAGACCTTTAATTGCAAGTGGTTTTGTACTTCCTATATATGGTGTTGCTAAAACCATTATAAGTGCAACAGCAAAGATTATCATTCCTGAGATTGCCAGATAATCATTGGATCTTTTGTGCATGTGATCTATGCAAAATTGTATGGTTATATAGACACCGATCACGAAGCTAAAGAATATAGCACCAATCCATGTAAGTGAGTATGCCCCAAGTGCCACCCCTGTCAACAACATATAAGGCAGTACTACTTTAAAGGTAGAAAGATCCTTATTTTTGATCATTTCAAACGTTATTTCGTGTTCACTTGCTTTTTTCAGCATTATTACCATGAACATTGCTATAATAGTTGTTAGTAACGTTTCAGCAATGTGGTGATCGTTGAATCCAATTATAGACCTTGATAGGAACTGTCCTGGTGCTATTGCTATGAAAAATGCTGCTAATAGCGCTGCTCTACTGCCAAAAATATTCTTTGTGAAAAAGTATGTGGGGATAATGACAAGTGCACCCAAAATGACAGGATTATAAGCGCACAATGTATTAATCAAGTCCTGACTGGGAGTGCCAAGTCCGATTATCCATATTACGGTTGAGAGAAAATAGTCAAATAGTGGAGCAAATACCTGGTTTCCACCATTGGGATATTGAGTATAAGCGTCAAACCACAGCATGTTTGGATAATTCTGTACTATTGACTCGACATTCCTTAAATGGTACCAAGGGTCATTCCCTCCAAAACGTACAAATGTGTCTGAGATAAACACGCCTGCTTTGGGTATTGTTCTAATGTAGATAGAGACAAGCAATGAAAGTATTATTACTCCCAGATGTATCAACTTGTCTCCAATTATTTTTGGTGGTTTGCTTTCGGTGGTCATTTGCTTTTTCTCTCAAATTACTTTAATTCTTTAGCACAATAAAACTAATTATTTTCAATGAACTGCTTTTTATTTATCGTTTGTTAAATTCAGGTCATATCTTGCATCTTCTACTGCTTCCCAAGAACCACCTGTTGGTACCAGGAATGAAAAATTCATAATCAATTGAGTTGTAACAAAAGATAGCATTAATCCTCCGATTTTTGGAATAATCAATAATATAAGAAGTACCAAATACAAAGGTTCTTTAAGAATTATAAATGGATACAGAAGGGTTAATAGTAAAACAATCAGTGGAGAAACAATATGTGTAAGTAATGCATAGGGGTATATTATTTTGCCAAAACTTCCTTTTCCTAGAAAGCTGAGATTATTCAGATAAACCCTTCTTAAACCGTTAATCCTTTTCATTTTCTGGATGGTGCGCCCCTTAACAGTTAGTGGAACACGTTCGTATACCACTGTTTTCTTATCATACACCACTCTGTATCCCAGTCGAATGATTTTGTAAAGCATATCAGAATCATCTGCATAGACGTTTTGATCTATCTTTATTTTATGTAACAGTTCAGTCCTGAAAGCCATTAACGGACCGTTGCATACAGAAACAGATGAGATATTACTTTCTCCCTGTCTCCAGACATCAAAATAAAAGCGATAAGAATCCTCCTGTGATTTTGATAATCTGGCTTTATCAGAAAGTATTACTATTTTTCCTGTAGCTCCCCCTATTTTAGGGTCAGCAAAATTCTTTGCTACTTGCAACAGAGCATCCTCTTTTAATAATGCATCTGCATCGGTTATTACTGTAATATCATTGTTGATTCTTGAAAATATCCAGTTCAATCCCCTAGCCTTTCCTTTTCCACCATCATTTTTAACAACTCTGGCTTTCAGGGAGTTTTCATTGATGGTATTCGTTGAAACCACATCAGAATCGTCTGTTGAGTAATCGTCTAATAATATAACTTCCAGTCTTTCCTCTGGATAATTGAGCAGAGCTGTATTTTCAATTTTTTGCTTGATTACTTTTTCTTCATTGTACATTGGTATTACCAATGTTATCGTTGGAAGCCTGTCATCTATAGGGAGTTCCTCTTCCTTTTTGGAATAGATATACATTATAAAAGTATATGAAGAAAAAAGAGCTACTTCAAACAGTATCAAAAGTTGCCAGCTTAACACCAGATCAATCATATGTAGTAACATTGGCTATAACCATTTATATTTATTCAACAATTAGTTTTTTTTTGAATTAATTTATATTTCATAATAGTTGCAATCGTTTTATCAGGAAAGATGCAGCTTCCACTTAATTTTTCTTATAAGGTATGCTGCATTAAATATTATTTTTGAAATCCAACTTTTTGCTAGAAGTTTTGATTTAAGTCTTTCAATTTGCGGATTTTTCAGATATTGTCCCATGAACATACCATGCCTTACTGACTCTGGTTTGTAATATGTATATTCGTGCCCGTTAGATACTTGCCAGTATGCAAATTTGATTGCGCCTGTTTTATCCATTGACTCTAATTTTTGATTAATGAGATTAATAAGTTCTTCATGGTTAGATGGTATATAGCATACTTTTATGTCCTCATAGACTGCTCTACCGATAAGTATGGATGGTTTGCCCCAGAATACACTTTCTATTCCAACAGTTGACCCAAATGTTATTATCTTTTCACATGCGTCCATTAATTCATATGAATCTATTTTAGAATCTGCAGGAATGACATGCAGGTTTTTAGCTCTTAATTCCGTTAATTCTCTTGTTTGTGTATTCTTCAAACCTTTCAAATTAGGATGTATTCTCAAATAGAACATTATATTATCATCGATTTTGAAATTAATAAGTTCTTTTAGTGCTTCTGTCTGGTTTCTATATAATTGGTTTTTCCATCCAGTTATGGCTTCAAATTCATCCTGGGAAGAAATGTAAATTGCAATATTTCTTTTTGAGGGGTCAAAACCTTCTGGCAAATTTCCTTTTACCTGAGATTTAGTAAATGAATACCAACTTTGATCTTTTCCACCTCTGCGGTCTCCAAACCATTTGATTGCAATTTCATTCTTTTTTGTATTATCTGAATTTCTATCCCAATATTTCTCTATTTGTTTCTTCTGGTATTCAATATCATGCGGATATGTATCTTCAGTTAGTGAATACTTTTTCAGAACACCTGCTCTCTCATGGACATACGTTTTTATTTTCATATCCTGTGCGGCTCTTAATGCAGGTCTTAGTGGTGCATATCTTCCATTGAATAGGTAGAATACATCAGGATTTATTTGCTTAAGGTGGTGTTTGGTTGCTCTATAAACGGCTATTGCCATTAACAGGTTCTTTTTTACAAATGGCTTGTATTGTATTACATTAGGACTAGGTTCGCGCACCATACTGATAAGTGAAGAAGCAACTGCCATTCCAACATCGAATCCATCAACTTCAAAGCTCTTTAGTTCTTCCATGGATGAAAAATCAGGTATATCAATATTTTCTGTAAAACTACCCAGAGCAAGCTCATGTCGGTTTTCTTCCGGGAGCTTTATAATACCTAACCCTTTATCTCTTCGTGATTTGCACAGAAAACATGTGAGTTTAAGATGGTTTGGGTTTGGTTCACAAGCCGGTAAATCTCCAGAACACTGTATAATGTGTACCTCATCCCCTGCTTCAATGTGCTTGATGGCTATTTCAAGATCGGTTGCAAGATGGGGTACCCAATCGGCAAACGGCATGTAGATAAGTATTTTCATAGTAACCTTAAAATGTGATGACAAATATAAATTACATAATCATTATACATTATTATTTATCTGGATTCAATGTCGCATATATTATGCAAGTCCTTCCAATGCCTAATTTTGCCATTGAATTGTATATTTTTCTTCGAACTTCATCATTCATGTTTACTTCAAAATTCATTCTTCTTTCATGACATTTACTTCCGAGTTCCTTATTGTCGACATAGTTATCTTCCATGAGCAGAAAGAATTCCATTGGAAAATCCGCAGTCTGCAAATAAATGTCAAATCCGCATTTTTTTAATAACTGAGTTAAGCTGGAAAACTCAAAGTAGTTAATGTGATCAGGTATTGTCAACCAATAATGGGATTTGCACAGTTTTGATCTTTGTGTTTCTAGCTGAAGTGTATTGAAATCATTTGGAACTTCTATACAAATCATTCCTCCTTCTTTAAGCAAATCTTTACAAATATTTATTATTTCGGTTGGGTTTGGTACATGTTCCAGAACCCATTTCAAATTAATAAAATCAAAATATCCATGCCACTTGTCTTCAACAAAATCTTCAAGCGTTGTATTGTTTACATTGATGGTTAAATAATTAGCTCTTTCACTTGCTGTACATGAAGGTTCTATTCCGGTTGCTTCCCATCCATTATCATTCATAAACTTAAGTAAGAGTCCATTTCCACAACCAACATCTAATAGTCTCTTAGTTTCACTATGCTCATTGACATACTTGTTTACTATGTCCAGTTTATCCTTATACCACAAGTTTGACCATTGTGTTTCCCTAATTTCTTTTTCATAATCTAGAAGATTTGGTTTTGTATTCTGATAATATTGTTTTTCGTAGTATTTTTTAATTTCTTCTCTAGATGGTATTGGTTGTAAATGTTTAAATCCGCAAAGTTCACAGTCAATTACTTCAGTTTTTCCATCTTTTACTACAATTTTTCCTTTATGCACAGTTTTCCCTCATCAAGTTAATTTGATAGTAATTATTGAAAAATATAATTTTATAATTTATTGTGGTTAATTGTTTGAGCCAATTTTGATTTTCAGCATTCTCTCCTATCTAATTAATTACATGGTTATTGTATGATATCCCAACTTAAAGGCGTTCCCTTTTTAAGATCATTTCTTGCTTTTCGGCACAGAACTTCATTTAAATATCTGGTGTGTAATCCAAAACCAGGTCGTATAGACCTTACATTATCTTTTGTGAAATTTTCCCCGGCTTTTATATCTTGCACAACAAAAAGAGATCTTGAAAAATCTCTGCTCTTTTTTGCCTTTTCAGTCAATTCATAGCTGATTTCACCAAGTGCTTTTTCAGTTTCTCTTACAGATTCAACCATTGCTTTGAATTCTTGGGATTCAAGTGAGAAAGCGGCATCCGGTCCGCCCATGTTTCTATCCAGAATAAAGTGTTTTTCAATTATTCTCGCTCCAAGGGCTACAGCTGCTATTGGTACGGTTGTCCCTGGAGTATGGTCAGAGAGTCCTACTACTGTTTTGAATGTTTCTTTCAGATTTGGTATCGTGTTCAAATTAAGTTCTTCAAGAGGTGCAGGATATGCTGATGTGCATTTCAAAAGTGCTATCTGCTCATTTCCCATTCGTTTACATGCAGTAATAGCTTCCTCAATGTCGGAAAGTGTTGCAATTCCAGTGGATATGATTACCGTTTTTCCTTTTGATGCAACATATTCTATGAGAGGAATATCTGTTATCTCAAATGATGCAATCTTGTAGGCAGGAACTTCCATCTCTTCAAGAAGATCAACTGCAGTTGTATCAAAAGGAGAAGAGAAACAGATAAGTCCAAGCTTTTCTGCTATTCTTTTCAGCTCCGGTTGCCATTCCCATGGAGTGTATGCTTCTTTGTAGAGATTATAAAGTGTCTTTCCATCCCACAGAGTTCCATGCTCGATCTGAAATAACTTATTATCACAGTCAATCGTGATGGTATCAGGTGTATATGTCTGGAGCTTTACAGCATCTGCACCAGATTCTTTGATAGCTATTATTGTATTGACCGCAAGGTCAAAATTCTGAAGATGATTTGCTGAAATCTCCGCGATTATGAATACCGGATGTTTTTCACCAATGTATCTGTCACCAATTCTGATTTCCATGTTTCCCTCATTGATATTGATTATTTGTAAATTGATATTTTCTGTTTTCATCATTGTACATTGTTATTCAAAAACTGCATGATTTGCTGTTTTTCGTTGTTATCCAGCTCATTGCTTACCTGTAAATGAGGCATGTTCAGATTCTTTGCTCCCTGTATATCTGTGACTGGGTCATCTCCTATCATCAGGGCTTCAGAAGTTTCTATCTTGTAGAATTGCAGAATCTGCATGAAGTATTTAGGATGGGGTTTTGCGAAGTCCAATCCGTCCTGCTGTGAATAAAAAATCGTATCAAAATATCTGTCAAGTCTCAAAGATTCTACTTTCATTTTCTGGGGTATCAACCATCCGTTGGTGAGCAGGCAGAGTTTATATTCTTTGGACAGTTCCCAGAGGAACATTTCAATATCTTCCCTCAGGGTTATTTCAGGGCAGTGCTCTCTATAGACCTTCACTAGCCTGCTGATGATGTGATTGCCAATGTCCAGTTTATTACATAGGTATTCGAAGTTGTTCCCTCTTCCATTGATTGTGAATGATTCTAGCAGTGAAGAGTAAACTGTGCAATAGTCTAGAGACTTTTCTCTGGCTAAGAAAAGGGCAACGGCTTTAAACCCGCTGATGACGTATTCTTTCTCATTGTACAGCGTGTTGTCTAAATCAAAGATTATTACTTTTGTCATGCGCATCAATAAATATGTCTTCACTATAACGCAGCATCTTGAGACCTTCTTTGAAAGGTTTCACATCAATCTCGTTTTTATTCAATAGTTTGATAAGATACAGGGGAGTGCTCCTTCCAGCAGCGAAACTTAAATTAGAGGCTCCACCAAAACGCGGATTTACTTCGATGAATTTTACGTCTCCTAATGCTGTTCTAAAGCATTGAATTACATTATGTCCTGTCAATTTCATTTTAGTGGCAAGTGAAATGCACAGGTCGTTTATTTCCTGATCATTCACTGTGATTCCTATTTTTGATTCCCCTGAAACCACTTTTATTCTTACTCTGGGGACCAGACTGATATAGTTCCCGTCAAAATCTGAAAAATAATCGATACTGTACTCTGTTCCTTCTACATATTCCTGTATAATAGGGTCTTCTATATTGCCAATGAGTTTGCTCAAATCTTCTTTGTCTTTGGCGATATAGAATTTCCTGGCACCTGCACCTGATCTCGACTTAAGTGCACATGGATATGTGATATTATCGCATATTTCTGTCCATGATATTATTGCTGGCAGGTCATGTTCCTGCAGAAATCTGAAGAAATCGAATTTATCAGAACATATTTTTGCAATCTCAATATCGGGGACCATGACCTTTGCCATAGTTCTGTTCTCAATGTGTTTTTTATGTTTTGACAGGTAAAGGACATCTTCATCTCTTGTCGCAACAATAAGTCGTACTTTTTTTTCGATACATAGTTTCTCTATGTAATTCAGATAGTCCGGACTATCAAGTCTGGGGCAGATGGCATATTCATCACAGAAATAAAGTGCTGCAGAAAGTGGGTCAATATCTATTCCGATAACTTTGCCTTCGTCTTCCTCTTCAGCAAGTGCTTTTTTGAACTCTTTTACAAGCAGTACTTTTGTAGAAACACTGGTTATCAAGACTGTAGTTTCAGTCATCTTCAGTGATTCCTTTTCTTTTCATGAGTGATTATTTCTTTTATACCAGATTCGAGATCATATTCTGGGGACCAGGAAAGTTCATTTCTCAGTTTACTGATGTCCGCACAACTGGATTCAAATAATTCTTCTCTGGATTCTATTGTCTTGATATCGAAATTCCCTAGGTTATTTTTCAGAACTATAACAACGTCTTTTACTCTTGAGGATACCCCCGTTCCAAGATTGTAGATACCTTTTGCAGTATCATTCTCACCTAATTTTAACAGTCCTGCAGCCACATCCCTTGCAAATATGTAGTCAAAACGGTTGTTTTCATTAAACAATGTAATATCTTCTTTCTGAAGTATGGCCCGGACCCATCTGGAAATTACATCACGTGATCCCTTTCCATATACTCTGAATATCCTTGCAGATACGCAATCGAAGGGATATTCATTATTCCTACTAAGGAATTCCAGATCTGCCTCGGTCTGGAGCTTTGCCACACCAACCGTGTTCCTGGGGTTTATGGTAGAACTTTCATTCAAAAGGTTTTGTTCTTCGATGTTGTTATACTGCTTTTCGTCGTAGATCAGATAACTGGATGCAAAGATCACTTTCTTAAGGGAGGGACATTTGATGATTTGGTCAATCAGATTATGGGATGCAAGGATATTATTCTTATAATTTGATTCCCAAAAATCCTTTCTTTCTTCAGTTCTTTCAAAATCAGCAGCTAAATGAAAAACGTATTCCGGTTCAAAGCGAAAAAGGAACTGGTTATCAGGTTTTGAAAGATCCATCTGGAAATATTCTATATCACTCAGTTCAGAAGGCTTTTCTTGGAAATCCACACATCTTATTATGGCTTCCTGCTTTCTAAGCATGTCAATAAGTTCTTTTCCAATTACTCCTGCTCCACCGGTCACTAATACTCTTTTGTTCTTGAAAAGCATGATATTCACCTTATAAATATTCAGACCTTAATATCGAATGTATAACGCTGTCATGGTACTCACCATTCTTGAAAACATGTTTTCTGAGGATACCATCTTTCTTCAGTCCAAAGTTTTCCAATGTACTGACGTGGTCTTCTCTGTAAATGTAGGTCTCGGTATATATTTTATTCAAATTGAGCTGGTTGAATCCATATTTTGAGAGCATTTTGAGGACTATGATCAGTGTTTTATCGTGTACGTCATTGTCGCGGTCAAGATCAGTGTCTAATAAAAAAGACAATTCTCCTCTGGATGATATGTAGTCGATATTGGTAAGACCACAGTAACCACACATTTTTTCATTATCATCAATTATTGAAAAAAGAATTGAATCATTGCTATTGGCAATGATTTTCCAGTATTCATCTTGGTTCTTGTCTGTAAGAGGTTTCCATTGACGGAGTATGGGCATTTGCTCATTGCGCCATTTTTTAATATTTTCCAGATCCTCAAATTCTATGTTTGATAAGTATAAACCATCTGCCTCTAATATTTTAGCTCTCAAGACCAAATCTCCTTAATTATGTTTTACAAAAAACCTTATATTTTTACTATCAATGTACTGTTTTTTGCATAATATGTTTATTTATATTTATTAAATCCGGTTGTTTATCTAATAATTCTTTTATATCTTTTAGTAAAAACATTTTTTTTGCAGGGTACAGGTGTTGGTAGATTTTTTTGATCAAGTCAAAATCTTCTGCAGTGTCCAGTGTAAGTCGTAAATGACTCAAATCCTCTTCATTAGATACATTACATTGCTTAAAAATATTGGGTTGTTCTCTTATATATGGCGTTACATGTTCTCTTTCATAATCTTCCTTTGCTTCGTTCCATGCTTTTTCAAGAACATTGAAAGTAAAAATTTCTGTATCCATTCCTCTTGGATATGTAAGTTTTAAAGTGTTAGAACAGTAATCACATTTGTTATTCTGAAATTCTTCAATAACCTTATCTATTATGGTGGGGTCGATTAATGGGCAATCGGATGTGATTCTAATTATTATATCGGCTTTAGTCTGTACAGCAGCTTTATAGTATCTGTCCAGAACATCATTCTCATTTCCTCTGAAAACGATGATTTTTTCATTATATTGTTTTATCGCGCTTTCAATAATGTCGTTTCCATGATCATATGGTATAGCGATGACAATCTCATCTATTAATGAGGAGTTAGATATTCTATCGATGTCCCACAGTATTATAGGTTTATCCAGGATAGTTCTCATAACTTTTCCGGGAAGGCGGGTGGATCCCATCCTTGCTTGAACGATTGCCACAATTTTCATATTGAACACCTTACTTTTTATCTTTGAGAAAATCCGATATTGAAGATGCAACGTATTCTACATCTTTCTTTTCCATGCCAGGGTATAATGGTAATGTAATTATTCTCTTAAAAATATCTTCAGTTACAGGATAGTCTTTTTGTTGAAAACCAAATGTATCTTGGTAGTAAGTATGTCTGTAAACAGGTATGTAATGAACATTTGTCCCAATGTTTTTTTCTGTCCGCAGATATTTAAAAAGTTCATCTCTGTTTACTGTTGCATCAAGTAAGACAGTATAAATGTGCCATCCGTGTTTTATTCCTTCTTTTACAGTGGGAAGGCTTAATAAATTTGTATCTTGAAGTAATTCCTCATAATATGAGGCTATATCGTTCCTTTTTTCTATAAAACGGTCGATCTTTTTTAGCTGGGATATTCCCAGAGCTGCTTGAATATCTGTCATACGATAATTCCGGCCAAGCATTTTCATATCGTATGCCCATCCAGCATTTGGTCCGTAGCGGGATATTGCATCCTTATCTATTCCATGGCTATGAAGCATTCTTGCTTTTTGTGCCAGTTCCGGATCATTGGTTACTACCGCTCCTCCTTCTCCTGTAGTTATAGGTTTGACCGGATGAAAACTGAAGACTGTGATATCTGCAAAATTGCCTACTTTTTTACCATGATAACTCGCCCCAAAAGAGTGACAGGCGTCTTCGATCAAATAAAGGTCATTTTCATTTGCAATGTTTTGTATCTCTTCTATGTCACAGGGATGTCCAGCGTAATCTACATAGATTATTGCCTTTGTTCTTGATGTGATCTTCCGTCCAATGTCCTTTAGATCGATGTTACGTGTCTCTCTGTCTATATCTGCAAAAATAGGTTTAAGGCCATTGTAAAGAAGTGCATTGCTGGTGGCAGCAAATGTGAATGGAGTGGTAATAACCTCTGAACCTTCAGGTAGATCAAGTGATGCTACTGCGATGTCAAGTGCACTGGTACCGCTGTTTACAGCTATGGCATAGTTGCATCCAATATAGTCACAAATAGCCCTCTCAAATTCTGATACCTTTGGACCTGTCGTTAACCAATCACTTTTCAAAACCTTTACTACTTCTTCTATATCTTCGTCATCTATAGTTTGGTGTCCATAAGGAATCATAATCCAACCTCATATGGAATTGTATCCTCTTTTTCCTCGGGATTTTTACTGAACACTATTATGCTTGCTTCACAAGTTGAAATGTTTTTAACCGCATGAGCCACATATTGTGGGATGTAGATTACTTCATAGTTACTTGATTCCGAATCCAAAATAATTTCTTCATATTCATCGGAATCCACATCCTTTAAACACAACTTGATCTTTCCTGTAGCCAATGCTATCCATTCTTCCTTGTTTTTATGATAATGATTGGCTCTGGTCTTCATGGGTTTGATAGATACCACATAGGTATGCACGCAGTTGAATGGCTCGTCTTCGTAGTTCATTGATACAATCTCTGAGAGTCATCCATCCTCCCTTTCATGTTTTATCCGTGGCAGTTTGTCATATAACATAAGATATTATAACATTTGCTTTAGTTCATCAGTTGTGAGCCATTTGTCATTGTTCTCACTGGAGTATCTGTAGTTATCGGGGAGCTTCCTACCTGAAGAAGTAGTTTCCTTTTTCCAGAATGGATACTCAGGTTCAATTACAAAGTAATCATCAAACTCTTTTGCATGTCTTGATTCATCCTCAGTAATCATAATTTCGTGCAGTTTTTCCCCTGGTCTGATACCGGTGAATTTCTTTTTTGCTTCAGGAGCAATTGCACCTGCCAGATCTGTTATTTTCATACTGGCTATTTTTGGGATAAAAATTTCTCCCCCTCGCATTCTTTGTATCGAATTTAGTACAAAATTAACACCCTGATCAAGAGTTAGCCAGAAACGTGTCATTCTGTCATCGGTAATTGTCAGAACACCTTCTTTTTTCTGTTCATTGAACAATGGTATTACGCTTCCACGGCTACCAATTACATTTCCATATCTTACACAGCTAAACTTTGTTTTCCCTTTTCCGGTATAGGTGTTACCCTGAACGAACATTTTTTCAGCAACCATTTTTGTCGCTCCGTAAAGATTCACAGGATGAACGGCTTTGTCTGTGCTAATAGCCATTACATTTTCAACGGAATTATCAATGGCCGCATCAATTACATTGACAGAGCCGTCAATATTGGTCTTCACTGCTTCTATTGGGTTGTATTCGCAGGCAGGAACTTGTTTTAGTGCTGCTGCATGGACAACGATGTCTATCCCATTCATTGCACGATATAGCCTTTCCCTGTCCCGAACGTCGCCAATCAGGAACCTGAGACGTTTATCACTAAATTCTTGTTTCATTTGATATTGATTAAATTCTCCTCTGGAATATATTCTCAAGCTATTTGGGTTAAATTCACGTAGAATTATTTCGGTAAATTTTTTACCAAAAGAACCTGTTCCACCTGTGAGAAGGATATTTTTTCCATCAAATAAAGATTCATCAATTTTATTCTGCATATGTCTATCAACTCAAGATTATGGATATATTTACTTATTATGAACATTTTATTATATAAAGCTCGGTTCTGACTTTTATTATTCGATGAATAAATATGCTAGAATCCCGTACATTTATATATCTATAGCATTAAATAAATCATAAAATCTCTTTCCTAATTGAGGCATGATATAAATTGACTGCAAAAGTAGCAATAACAATTCGTTCTTTTTCTTCAACTGAATTGCTATCCTCGTCTTTAAATGATATAGGGGAAACAACATACATAAATACTTCAGGGGTCAGACTCACTGAAGATGAATTATGTAATATACTTGCAAAAATTCATGGAGTAGTTGCAGGGACTGAAAAATTTACCAGACGTGTATTTGAATCCTCGCCATATTTGCGTGTAATTTCCCGTGTAGGTGTTGGGGTTGATAATATTGATCATGAGGCTGCTAGGGAACATGGTATTACTATCTTAAATACCCCAAATTCGCCATCATTGGCTGTTGCAGAACATACTCTAGCATTAACTTTTGCAGCTATTAAACGAATAACAATCTACAATGAGAATATGAGGAAAAATGATTTTTCCATCGAATCCTGCTTGTTGCTCTCTGGTCGTGCTGTTGGTATTGTTGGTCTTGGTAGAGTAGGCAGGAAAGTTGCTGATATGTTTGATGCGTTGGGTTGCAGGATTTATTATTATGATCCTTTCCTACCAGATGATTTTAGCACAAAGTGGATTTGCATGTCTTCATTAAACAATCTCCTCCAGTGTGTTGATATTGTAACCTTGCACGCTCCTCCTCTTTCAGATGAAACCCCTCTTATGGGTAGCAAGGAATTTAGTAATTGCAAGAAAGGCACAATTATTATTAATACATCACGTGGTTCTCTTATAGATGAGAGAGCTCTTTCAAAGGCAATAGATGAAGGAGTAGTATGGGGCGCAGGGTTAGATGTATTTCCTGTGGAACCATACTCTGGGAATTTACTTGCTTATTCACAAATAGTCTCAACTCCGCATGTTGCATCCAATACGATAGAATCAAGGCAAGAAATGGAAAAAGAAGCAATTAATAATTTAATCAATGCATTGAGGGAACTATGATAAAAAAAGCACTTGTCACGGGTGGAAATGGTTTTTTGGGGCATCACATTGCCAGAGAACTATCGAATAGGGGAATCGAAACAATCGTTTACGATATTAATCAATCTTCTCTGGTTGATGAAATGAGCAAAACCGAATCAATTTCATTTGTTAAAGGCAATATCCTTGATAGTAAAAAATTGGAAGCTGCTATGAAAGGATGTGATGTTATTTTTCATACAGCTGCCATTGCAAATCTGGAGGATGCATTACAACATCCTGTTGAAACAATGGAAGTAAATGTGATGGGTACTGCAATTTGCCTTGAAGCAGCAAGAAAGCAAAAAATAGATCGTTTTATTTTTGCAAGTTCTGTTTATGTGGGGGGTAACTGGGGATCATTCTATAGGATATCAAAACAAACAGGTGAATCTCTTTGCAAGACATATTCCCATGAGTTTGATCTTAATTTTAGTATTATCAGGTATGGGAGTTTGTATGGAAGAGAAGCAAATAACTGGAATTTCCTGTATGGTGTCCTAAAAAATTTGTTATTGAACAAAGAGTATACTTATTATGGTTCTCCTGATTCTTTACGTGAATATATTCACATAGCCGATGCAGCCCGCGAAACAGTGAACATTGCCATAAATGATAATTTTAAGAATAAGGCAGCATTAATTACTGGTCACCAGCGAATGTCACATAAGGAATTCTTCAATATGATACAGGAGATTCTTGGTCGTGACATCAAAATTATATTTGAAAACAAAGACAAGAACAGTCATTACAAAATAACTCCTTATTCTTTTGAGCCAGATATTCCTCTCAGGGTTAATTTGTCAACGTATATCGATATTAATGAAGGGATACTCGATTGTCTGAAAGAGGTACAGATGGAGATTGAAAATAATGATGGCTACTAAAACAGATAGTAATATGAGTTTGAAGCAAAAATTACAGACCAATACTTTGACAATAGGTTCCTGGATTACACTTGGTCATCCTGCTATTGCTGAGATTATGGCTCAAAGTGGATTTGATTGGCTGACAGTTGATATGGAACATAGTGCTATCACGTTAACTGAGGCACAGCAACTAATTCAGGTAATTGAATTGTCTGGGTGTGTGCCTCTTGTCCGAGTAGGAAGTAATGATCCAAATCTCATTAAACGTGTTATGGACGCCGGTTCACATGGTGTTATTGTACCAATGGTGAATTCTGCGAAAGATGCTGAAGCGGCTGTGAAAGCAGTAAAATATCCACCTGTGGGTACACGCGGCGTTGGTCTTGCAAGGGCACAGGGATATGGAGTGGATTTTGAGAACTATAAGGAATGGGTTGAAAAAGAAAGTATTGTGATAGTTCAGATAGAGCACATAGATGCTGTGAATAATATCGAGGAAATTCTGCTAACAGAAGGTGTTGATGGTTTTATCATTGGACCCTATGATCTGTCTGGATCTCTGGGAATGCCAGGAGATTTTAACGAACCAGAGGTTTGTGAAGCACTTGAAATTGTCAAAAAAGCAGCTAAGAAAATTAACATAATATCTGGTTTTCATGTGGTTCCACCAGAACCCAGTCAACTAAAAGATAAGATTGGCGAAGGTTATCGCTTTTTAGCTTACAGTCTTGATTCATTGTTCCTAGCTGAAACATGTCGAAGTGACCTGGAAAAAATAAGAAATTAAGATGGATGTTCAAAAATATAATTTGTATTGAACTTCCGATCTTCCTACTTTTTTTAAAATGTTTACATATAATGTTCTCTGTACACGTCTGATAACTCTTCGTATATGCGGTTTCCTTCATCATCAAACTTTTCTGCTTTTTTGATTAATGGCCACTTATCCTTTGGCATTTTAACATATAGTGGGAAAGTTCTCAACAATCCATGTAGATCTTCACTGCTAATGTGTGGCATTTTTAAAGAGGACATCATTGAATGTTCTTGTGTGATGTGGTCTGCTGGAATATAGCCTTCTTCAACACATACAGTGTGTAGTTTTGTTCCTCTAAACGGGGTGAAAATAAAAATATTCAAATCCTTTGCTTCACATTCCCTGTTCAGATTGATTGTGTCAAATATATCATCCCTTGTTTCTCCGGGGATTCCAATCATGTTATTTGTACCGTATTTGATGTCCAAGTCATTCAAAATACCTGTGGCTTTTTTGATAGTTTCATTTGACACTTTTCTGTTAAGTACTTCACGACGTATTTTTTCGTTTCCACTTTCAATTCCTATACTTAAACGGAAATCAAAACCTTCCAGTATTTTCAGTCTATCATAAGTAATCGATTCTGGCCTTGTCTGGAAGAAAAATGGGAGATCTATTTCCTTGTATTTTTCCATAAACTCTCTCAGTTTTTTTTCCGGCATTGAAAGAAAAGATTCAGATGTAAAGTAGACAAATTCAAGACCATACTTCTCTTTTTGATGTTTCAGCTCATCAAATACTATTGATACATCCTTAAATCTTAGATAGTTGTTGTCATACATTTTTCTGTATGATGATGCACAACAAAATGTGCAGTTATAGGGACAACCTCTGCTAATCTCAATAGGGAGTGTTTTGAAGAGTTTTCCACGGTTAGGTCTGTAGAATCTTTGTTCTTCATATATGGTAAAATCTAGGAATGGTAGTTCATCAAGATTTACCAGTTCTCTCATTTTGTTCTTTACTATTCCTTTTTCAGACTTCAACCATATATTCGGAATATCTGAGATGTCTTTTCCCTGAGATAATTTCTCGCATAATTCTACCATTGATTTTTCGCCTTCACCTACACAAACCATATCTATGCAGTCATTGGCAAGTACATCTTCTGGAGAAAAGGAAGGGTATGCTCCTCCAGCAAACGTTGGTATCTTTAAATCTTTTATTTTTTCCAACAGTCTTAAAGCAATTTCGTATGTTACTTCGGTCATTGTGACAGCAATAAGGTGGGGTTTGTAGCTGTCGATAACTTTTTCAAAATCATCATAAACATCTGTCTCTTTGATTTGTATTCCTACTTCATCCATATTCCATTTACGTAATTGCAAGAATTCTGCTCTTATCTCGTCACCGCTTTTTTCCTGAGTCCTATAAAGAGTGGTATCGAATAATTTCACATTATTAAATCCTGCTTCTTTCAGGCAGGCTGACAGAAGTGATAGATTTATTGGCATCATGTTCTGCAGCATCACATTTGGATATACAAAAAGTATCCGAAAATCATCTTTATTGTAATTTGTCATGATAATCACGTAATTTGTCTTTAAGAACAGTTTATTTATTATGGCATGTCTATTTAACTCAGATTGTTACCGGTATATTCTTTTTAGTATATTTAAATAGTCTGTTGATACCACAGGCGTGGATAAATATTTATTTGTTAGGTCATATTATTTAAGTGAAGCTACTAATATCGGTGCGGTTTTATAATGAGATTCATATAGACAAATGAATAGACTATAAATGCTGGATTTTAAAAACAATTATTCACAAAAGTGATTACAAATGCGTAATGATTACTCTATAACTGCACTGCTGCCGATGAAAGGGCATAGTGAACGTGTGCCATCTAAGAATACAAGGACTTTTGGGAAAGACCCTCTATTTTTCCACATACTGAGAAGCCTGGAGTCTGCGGATCAGGTAAGTCAGATTCTTGTGGACACTGACAGCCATAAAATTATGTCTTTAATAGAAGAAAACTTTCCTGATGTACTTATACTTGAACGTCCTGATTATTTATTGGGTGACAAAGTACCAATGACTTCTATAATTGATCATGACCTTAAACATGTCAAAACCAGCCATTTTTTGCAAACACATGCGACTAATCCACTTCTTAAGTCAGGTACCATAGATAATGCAATAAAGTCCTATTTTGAAGGATTGAAAAATGGTTTTGATTCAGTTATGGGTGTGACAAAATATCAAACACGGTTCTACGACCACAATAAAAATCCTGTTAATCATGATCCCAATATTATGCTTCCTTCACAGGATATGATTCCTTTATACGAGGATAATTCTAATTTTTATATAATTTCAATTGAGAATTTTATGAATGATAAAAAACGTGTTGGGAAAAACCCTCTTTTTGTAGATATTCCGAAAATTGAAAGTATAGACATCGATGAGCCTGAAGATTTTGTTATTGCCGAGGCTGTATACAATTTTCTCACAAATGAAAGGAAACAATAATTGATAATATATTGTATTCTATTAGTTGTAATTGGTATATTTGTCTACATGCGATATGACAGGGTGTGAGTTTTAAATGATGGCTTTTGAGAATTATCGAATGATTACAGAAAACATAGAAGGATACAAAGAGTTTAACATAGATCGTAACTGGTATAAAAACCGAAAAAAAGGTCTGTCTGCTGTAATAAGATGTTTCGGCGATGAAAGATGGATTGGTCCATGCATAGAAAGTTGCCTTCCTCTGTTTGACGAAATAGTCGTAGTTATTGTAAAAATAGAAGGAGACAGGACTGAGGAAATTGTAAGAAGCTTCAAATCTCCAAAAATAAAGATTTACAACTATCCTTTTAGCTTAGATCAGGTAGAAGCACCAATTTATAAAAATAAAATGCATCAAAAGCTAGATTCTCTGTCTGAGCTTTTTGTATCACCTGAGTTTAAAAGAGGATCTGTTCATACGATAAGCTACTTAACTAATTTTGGAATGTCGAAGACAACATTATCTCATGTTACTCCTCAATGGGATGCTGACCATATATTGAGGCCGGAATTTGCAACAGAAGAATTCAAAGAGTTTATTCTTTCTAAAGATCATATTCGGGTTTCAGGATACAATGTAGTGACAGAAGACTACATGTATTTATCAGAAAAGTCTCCTATACACAGTAGTCATCCCCGTTTTTATAAAGCTGACAAACATCTGTATTTTGCTGGAAATAAGTATCTTCTGGATATTGTTTCATATCGGTCTTCTATAGTCCAGTTGAAAATGCTGGAAAATTATTTTCTATTTCCTATCCAGCAGATGCAGTGCATGAAAAATTTGATTCTTGGTAGGGATATTCTTATGTTGAACCAATATACTTCCATACAAAATTCCTCCGCTCAGATAAAGAAATTGAGCATGATACTCGTTTTTTAAATGAAGGTTATCATAAACAGTTTAGAGAAAATACCAAAAAAGGGAGGAGAATAGATGTTGAGGTGCCTGCGTTTGCATTAAAGACACCAGAAGATTATTTGAAGTAATGTTGATATTTAATGAACTGTAGCTATTCTCATCTAATGCTATTGTTTTCTAGTTTGTCTCTCCAATTTTCAAAAAATATTACATCAATTTGCTTATGGTATACTTCAAGAACTGACTATACTTTGAGCGTACCATATATTTATTAATAAGGTAAAAATAGGCTGGTAGTTTTTTGGTACGTTTCCACATGGAAATGTTCGATCTGCGAGGTTTTATGTCGAGTAGTACCCAAGCTGCATACAAATTCATTTCCCATTCATCTAATTTTGACTTTTCAATTTGACATTGGTGTTTTAATAATAAATCAGTTAACAAAGATCTGAATTGTGGTACAGGTGATAGATAATCCTCCAATTCTCCTACGATTGCTTCAGAAGCATTTTTATCATGCCATCGAAAGTTATATAGAGGCAGTTTAGTGCCAACTACAATTTTTCCTTCAAGTGCTACTTTTGTAAAAGAAACAGTATCGGAATAAAAACCAGTTGGTATTCCAAGATCAACAAACCCACCCACTTTTACAAATATCTCTCTACGGCATAAATTTCTAACAAGCCCTACAGAATTGTGCATTTCTACGATATTATATAACAGGTCCACACTGTTTCTTTGAGGAGGGACGTCTTCATATACTTCTTTGGTAACCCCGGCAGCATCTACATATTTGCACCCACATTGGGCTAATTCAGCTGTAGGATTTAGATATAACAAGTTAGATAGCTCCTCAAGATATTGTTTATCTAAATAATCATCATCACACAAAAAAGTTAGGAAATCACCGGATGCTTGCTCGATGCATCTATTCAAGTTTGCAACCAGTGGTACACGTTGGCCATGTTTTACATACTTAATACGGCTGTCGGAAAACGAACTAACCATCTGTTCTGTACTATCATCAGAGTTATTATCTGAAATCACTATTTCAAAATTGTGATATGTTTGTGATAAGCAAGATTTAATTGCAACTTTAAGATAATCCATACGATTTAATGTTGGAATACAAATTGATATTTTGGGTGAGCAATTCTGATCCATATTTATCTCCTATGTAATAGCATTGCTTGAATGAAATGTTTTATGCTTTGTAAAGTAAATATTCGAGTAGCATTATTTTGGTCTATTACTTATATAGTCATCAAATACCGTTAGCACATAACTAATCATCTCATCCGTTAACCCTGGATACACTCCAATCCAAAACGTATCATTCATAACACGGTCCGTATTTACAAGATTCCTATAAACCCGATATTTAACATTTTCAAAACAAGGATGTTTTGTAACATTCCCTGCAAACAACATCCGAGTTGCAATTTTGTTTTCTTCAAGATACTTCACAATATCGTTTTTGGTAAATCCTGCATCTTCACGAACCGTAATCAAGAACCCAAACCAGCTTGGATCTGCCTCTGGTTTGACTAACGGCAATATGAAGTGATTATCATATTTTTTTAATCCATCATATAACATTCTGAAGTTATTTTTTCGTGCTTCGATAAAAGTTGGGAGCTTCTTAAGTTGCTCTACTCCAATCGATGCCTGCATGTCTGTAATTTTCAAATTGTAACCGATATGTGAATATATAAATTTGTGATCATACCCATAAGGTAAATCACCCAATTGCCACTCAAAACGTTTTCCACAGCTATTGTCACATCCAGATCCGCACCAACAGTCACGTCCCCAGTCTCTGAATGATTCTATAAGCCGTTTTAATTGGGTGTTGTTGGTTACCAGTGCTCCACCTTCTCCCATGGTCATGTGGTGAGGTGGATAAAAACTGAATGTGGCAATATGTCCAAAGGTTCCTGTGTACTGTCCATTGTACTTTGAACCAAGTGCATCACAGTTATCTTCTATGATCCACAAGTCATATTTTTCCGCAATTTCCATTACTGCTTTTATGTCAAATGGATTACCAAGTGTATGTGCAATGAAAATTGCGCGGGTTTTATCAGATATGGCAGCTTCGATTTTCTCTACCTGGATGTTGTAGGTCCCCAACTCCACATCAACAAAGACAGGTACAAGACCATTCTGTACAATGGGATTAACGGTGGTTGGGAATGCTGCAGCAACGGTAATTACCTCATCATCAGGTTTCAATCTTTTTTCACGAAGTTTTGGTGATGTAAGTGCAGAGATTGCAAGAAGATTAGCAGATGAACCGGAATTAGTTAGCATGCAATGCTTAACACCTAAAAAATCAGCAAATTCCTTCTCAAATTTGGCAGCATATCTTCCAGATGTAAGCCAGAATTCAAGTGATGAATCTACAAGGGATATGACTTCTCTCTCATCATAGACTCTTCCTGCATAAGGAATATAAGATTCACCTTTTACGAAAGGTTTTTTTTCAATTTCTTTCAGTTCATATAGTTCTTTGACCAGTTGAAAAATATCATTTTGAATTTGTTCCTGAGTTTTCATATTGTCCCTCCATTCTATTCTGTTTCATAGCTTCTAATCCTTCGATTACACTCATTAAGTTTACTGAAAGTTCTTTTTGTATCTTATCTACTTTCATTCCTGCTTTCAGGGGCCTCTTAGCTTTCTGGGAAAGGTTATCTGTGCTTATTGGAGTTAAGAGGCTTTCATCAAGATCAAACACTTTTGCCACATTCTGTGCAAAACGATATCTATCAATTGTATCAGTTCCCACAACATTGTACATTCCTTTTTTATCGTTCTCAATGAGTATTTTAACGGCTTGTACCATATTATTTACATAGGTTGGTGAGCCTAACTGGTCGTGAGGGACATTCATTCCTTTTCCATTTTTTAGTTTTTCTATAAGGCCCATTGTAAAATTTTTCCCACGATGTTCCCATCCATATACTACAGTAATTCTTATTATCAGGAAATCAGTAAGTATTTCTTCAATAAGTTTCTCAACTGCTAATTTTTGTTTTCCATATTCATTAATGGGATTCGGGAGGTCTGTTTCTGTGTATGGTCCATTATTACCATCGAATACATAATCTGAAGAAAAAAAGATGAATTTTGATTCATTATTTTTAGCAGCTTCTATCAGATTTCGACTCCCTTCGACATTAACATTCCATGTCTCTTCTGGATTTTGCTCACAATATTCGACATTAGGATTAGCTGCAGGATGAATTATTATGTCGGGGTTCACACTATTTATTATTGTGTCTACGTCTGATTTATTTGTCATATCCAAATAAAACAAATTATCACATTCATATGAATAATAAGTTCCATAGACTTCGTATTTGGAATTTTTTGAAAATTCATTGTAAATAGTATTTCCTACTAAACCGGAAGCTCCAATTATCAGAACTTTCATCTTATCAAACTCCTGTTGATATAGTGACATTTAAATAATGATATTATTTGTGGACTAAATCCCAATTGTAAGGCATTTCCTTTGAAAATGGATCGATTCGGATCATTTCTTCAGGGTCATGTGGGTGGGAAGCACAATTAGCGACTATTGCTGACTCAGTTCCGTATACTTTGTAACCATTCGCAATACCTGGTGGAATTTTAACAAGGCAGTAGTTATCTTCTCCAATAAATAATTCTTGCAATAATCCTTTTGTTTCAGAATTCTCTCTTTGATCAAAAAGAACAAGCTTAATCATCCCTTGTATTACTGCGTAGTTAAGAGTCATTTGTGTGTGTAAATGCCATCCTTTTATTACACTTGGATATGCCATAGAAAAATAAATCTCCCCAAATTTCTCGAAATGCTTGTCATCAACTCTTAGCATATGCATTATTTTTCCACGTTCATCAGGTATTTTTCTCAGTGGTATTACTTCAACACCTTCTATCATAGTCATTCTCCCCCTCATTATGTCCAGTATAATTTTTCTTCTATTCTGTTAGATTCCATAAGCTTCTTTAGTGTCTTTAGCCTTGTATATTTGTCTCCATTAAATTCTTCAAAAGAGACTTCATTCTTGCGAAGAGCATCATAGATTTCCTTTGCTCCTTTTTTCACATTCCATTCTGGCTTAAAGCTTGGCATGTGTTCCTTTATTTTATCAAAGTTGACATTGTATGTCCTAGAATCTGAACCATGCTCATTGGTGTAGGTTATTTCGCAATTAGGTACAATCTTCTTTACAATTTCTGCAACATCTTTTATCTGGTAGTTTTCTGAATTGCTTCCCACATTGAATGCTTGATTATGGATATTTTCAATTGGGGCATCAAGGGCCGCTATAAAGGCAGCTGATATGTCCCTTATATGGGCTAATGGCCGCCATGGTGTTCCATCACTCATTATTTTGATAGAGCTTGTTGTGTACGCCCATCCGACAAAGTTGTTCAGAACAAGGTCAAAACGCATTTTAGGAGACAAACCATATGCAGTACTGTTTCTTAAGTACACAGGTGAGAACTTATCATCTGCTATTTTTGCTAGTGACAATTCCGAATCAACTTTTGATTTTGCATAGGCTGTTACAGGATTTAACGGTGAGCTCTCATTCAGTGCTTTTCCATCAGCAACACCATACATACTGCATGAGGATGAGTACAAAAATCTTCTGACCCCCACTTTTTTGGCAGTTTCAGCAAGTTTTATGGTTGAACGATAGTTTATATCTTCGGTAAGTTTTTCATCAAGGGCTCCCATAGGATCATTCGATAATGCAGCTAAATGTATTATAGCATCAATTTCTTTAAGATCATTTGCATCTACATCTCTGATATCTTTATTGATTTCCTCAATATCATTTTTGTAGTCAAATAGTGTGCATTCTGAATAATAATTCGTGTCAAATCCAACAACACTATATCCTTCTTTAATCAACATTTCACAAAGTACGGATCCAATGTATCCATTATGTCCTGTAACCATAACTTTCATTTTATTAACTCCTATTTCCAGAATGCTTTACCTGTATCCCACAGTTCATTCAAATATTCCATATCTCTTACTGTATCCATGCATACCCAGTTCCCAGAATGTCTATATACCATTAATTCCCCTTCGTCAGCTAGTTTATCTAAAACTCCTATCTCAAGGTCACATGAATCTTCTTCTGTCAGATAACTAAATATTTTCTTATTGAAGATGAAGAAACCTCCATTTATCAGGCCTTCTGTGGTTTGAGGTTTTTCGCTAAAATTTGTCACGTTATCCCCATCTATAGCAAGTGTTCCAAATCTGGAAGGTGGCATGACTCCAGTTAGTGTTGCAATTTTACCATGTTTTTGATGGAAGTCAATTAGATCACGGATGTTGACATCTGCAACCCCATCTCCATAAGTTACCATGAAAATATCAGAATCGACATATTTTTCTATTTTCTTTAAACGTGCACCTTTTAGTGTTTTTTGCCCAGTATCCACCAACGTAACTTTCCATCCGATTTCATTGTGGGAATCATGGGTGGTTATTTTATTGTGTTTTCCTAATTCGATAGTGAAATCATTGTTGAGTATTTCATAATTATAAAAATATTCTTTGATGACTTCTCCTTTGTATCCAAGACATAAGATGAAATCTTTAAATCCATAATGACTATACTTTCTCATTATGTGCAGAAGTATCGGTTCTTTTCCAATCTTTACCATTGGTTTCGGGCGATACTCTGTCTCTTCTTTCAAGCGGGTTCCAAGACCTCCGCAGAGGATGACTACTTTCATGATATTACTCTCATTCTGTTAAATCTGAACGTATTATTTTGCATTTATGATAGTTTATTTTCTTATAGAAAATCATCACACAGTTTTAGTGTTGTTAGAAATTATCTCTTCAATTGCATTCCCGTATTTTTCAGTCATGTTTTCATACAAGTAATTTCCAGTAAAAACATTTCTGTAAAATCCTTCTAAAACAGATTCTTCGACATTATATTCTCCATTAATTACCCTTTTGCATTTTTCAACTAATTCTTCTTTAGAGGAAGCATTAAAATTAAGGCAATCATAAATAGTTGGAGCATCATGTATTTCCTTCCATCTTTTATAAAGAATAACTGGTTTCTTTTGCAAAACAGGAGCAATTAAAGTTGTAGACCCTGTAGAAATACATATATCTGCATTGTAAATTAAAATATTCGTATCGACACTATTCCCAAATTGTTTTATGTTTTCCTTCAAGTTATCTTTAACAATAGCACCAAGATTGATTTCAAATACATGCCTAGGGTGATGTTTGATCCATATTTCTATTTTATCTATGTCATTCACTACTGATATTATATCTTCATGGAGTTTTAATTTATACTCTTTATCTTGGGAATAAACGGCATTGTCTATGAGATAAAGTAAAACAGTTTTATCTTCTGGTTTTTTAACAATATCTTTATAAACTGCTAAAGCACATTTTTCTAAATAATTTATCCAATCGATGTCAAATCTTGGATCTCCTAAAAAGAGTGTTGATTTTGTGCTTTGCATGAAGCGATGAACTATCAGGTCATTTTCCGAAGAAACAACTAAAAAGTCAGGATTGAATGGATTTTCTAATTTATTGTTATCTCCATCGGGTATTAAAATAGGCTGTGTCCCGTGGGGTACCATGAAAATAGGGATATTTAGGTCTTTGGCAGCTTTTGCAAATCTGAAAAGAACAAGATCCATTGGGTCCACTTTTCCTTTATACACATAATAAAACCGTTTCAATGGACCTGAATTTAAAAACATTTTTTCGATTTTTCTGTGATCAATGACAGCAATATCGGTGTTATTCTTACCAATATATTCTCTCATCTTTTTGTCTGAAAGTAAAAATATAGAATATAATACCAGGTACCTGATTAAAATAAAATCTAATAGATTGAATACGACTGATTGAACCACTTTATAATTGCTGTTTTTTGCATGTTTCCTCTTTAAATTAGGTGTCTTTCTTCCACTGGGATTGGATAACCCTCTTTTAAATATAACATACCTATACATTTTATTTATGGCTCGATTTAACTTTTTTAAATATGATATGTCAATCATGGAGCTAAATTTAATGCCATGCAAATTGCAAATATGTTTGTGTAATTTGTTTTTCAGAATTTCATTCTCAGTATAAAATGCAACAATTTTACATTCCATGTTCTTTTTTTCTTTTAAGTGTATAATAAGTGGTAGAAAATGATCAAAGTCGTTATTATGGTGTACAATGAACATTATATTTTTCTTTTCCATTTTCAACTTCCTCAAGGAATGATTAAAAGGTCACGTTGATTTTATTAGAATCTTACATGTTTTGTGTTTCATTCAATATATATGATTTAATATAGAACCTTTTGCTATGCTTAACTATTTTACTATTCGGCTTTGGTAATTAAACATCGTTATATAATATGATGGCCTCTTTTTATATATGAATTGTCCAAAGTGTAAGAGTTCCAGTCATAAGAAGAACGGTAGGATTGATGGTCGACAACGCTACAAATGCCATGATTGTGGATACAACTATTCAGTAGATATAAAATCCACCGCTAGCCCCGTATCTGTTAAGCGACAGGCTTTACAACTCTATCTGGAGGGGTTGGGATTTCGTTCAATTGGACGTTTTTTGGGCGTTAGTCATGTTTCTGTTCAAAAATGGATTCGAAAATTTGGTAGTGAATTAGAGGATCTAAAAAGTGAAAATGAGATTTCTGTTGTGGAATTGGACGAGATGCATACTTATATTGGGAATAAAAAAACTACTGCTGGATATGGATTGCTGTTGATAGATATGGGAAGAAATTCATCGATTGCTCTTTTGGCAGCAGAGGAACAAAAACAGGACAAAAACTCTGGAAAAAGTTAAAGACAAAAGAGGTTGGGGAAGTAATGACGGATTATTGGAGGGCATATGCCAAGTTAGTCCCCAGAAACATCCATACTCGATCAAAAGCAGAAACATATACTGTTGAAGGATACAACAGCATATTTAGGCATTTCCTGGCAAGACTAAGGAGAAAGTCAAAGTGTTATACTAAAAGTCTTGAAATGCTAAAAATCTCCGTTTTGCTCTTGATGAAATATAGGAATAAAGAACTAGCTATGTTTAATTAACAATGCCTACTATTCTTATTTAAATATCTATAGTAGCACATTTTAATCAAAATCAGCTATAAATAGTGATGTTTTTAAAGAATAATCTCTAATTGAATGAAATATGGTGAAAATGAATAATATTCCAATAATTATGCTTGATTTTGACGGTGTAATTCTGGAATCTGTAGATGTAAAAACTCATGCTTTCGAGACTTTATTCCAGTTTGTACCTGATCATGTGGATGAAATAGTTGATTTTCATATGCATAACGGTGGTATGTCAAGGTTTGATAAATTCAGATACTTTTACAAGAATATTCTAAAAGAACCATTACCTGATGAACAATATGATTTTTTGTGCAACCGTTTCTATGAGCTTGTTTTTGAGGGTGTATTGCAAGCTGAATTTGTTTGTGGTGCATTAGAATTCTTAGAATCCTGGTCATCACTAACATCTTTATTTATAGTTTCCGCGACACCGGTTGCAGAACTGGAGGATATTATTCTCCATCGGAACATAATGCAGTATTTCAAAGGTATTTACGGTTCTCCCAGAACAAAATCCGAATGTATTGAAGAAATAATGATCAACAATAACAGTTCAACAAGCCATACTATTTTTGTAGGGGATGCCTTAAATGACTATAAGGCAGCAAAACAAACAGGTGTACGTTTTATTGGACGGGTAAATCCTACTGATGAAGATATTTTTTCTGAAATGGGTAATGTTGAGCTCGTTGTTTCTGATCTTGTTGAATTGAGTTCCTATCTGGAGGAGTTGTATTGCTAACATGCATATCCTACTCCCTGACAAAAGATTGTCCTTTGTACCCGGGCTCTCCTGATATCGTGTTTGATAGGGTAAGATCAATGGCAAACAATGATTCTGCAAATACAAGTTTATTATCTTTTAGTAATCATTCTGGAACCCATGTTGATGCACCATTACATTTTTGTGATAAAGGTCCTTCAGTTGCCGATATGCTGAAAACAGAAAATGTATATTCTCCTGTGGTTTGCATTGATCTTCCAAAATCACCTGGCTCATACATTTCTGCAGATGATCTATTGCTATTTTCAGAACAAATTGCAAATGCGGAAGCACTCTTGCTTAGAACTGGGTTTTATGAATACAGAATATCACAGCCTGATGTGTATAGTCAATCTCATCCATGGGTGCATCCAGAAGTCCCAGTTTATTTGAGGGAAACATGTCCGAATCTAAAAATAGTGGGGCTAGATACAATTTCCATTTCAAATCCATCTCATAGGGCAGAGGGTCATATTGCCCACAAATCATTCCTGTGCAATAAGTCTCCTATATTATTGATTGAAGACATGGATCTCTCAAACCCTGAAATAGTAGAAAATAGTATTGTTTTACGTCTTTATCCTTGGGTTGTTTCCAAAATTGATGCTACTCCTGTGATTGCTTTGCTGGAAACTGACTACTGAAAATTGTATGGAATTAATTGATACTGTTGTTAGTTGGTTGTGTTATAACCAGGATGGCCATGGTATGTTCATTTGTCCCAATATACCTTTTAACTCCTCATTTATTTTATGATCAAATTTCAATACTAAAATACTGTATGTAGCTCCTCCCAAAAACACTGGTATCAATGTAATCCAAATATTGGATAATGGGATTATTGCACGATATACTCCTATTAACAATGCCATAACTGTAGCAGCTTTCAAGGTATTTAGCAAACTATCATATTCAATTTTGATTGTAATCATTTTTGATAAAATTTTCCGGGCTAAAAGAGCGTTTAATCCCATAGTAAATAGAGTTGCAATGGCAGCTCCTAATATTCCAATTATGGGTATTAATATGAAATTTAACAACACATTAGTAATGGCAGCTGCAGCAGTTACTTTGAATGAATCTTTCTGTCGGTCCTGCGCTCCTAGGTACATCGTAAAGAAGAATTGGTAAATATTGACTATTTGAACGAAAAGTAATATTACAAATGTATAGTACCCACTTGCAAAGTCCTGACCATAGAAAAAGTATAGTAATTGGTCTCCAAGTAAAATACCTCCTGCAAATATGGGAATTGCTATTGTAAGCGAATAAGTACATGCTTTGGATAAAGATTCCTCAATTAGTCCATTTTCATCTTTTTTACTCCATTTGCTAACTTTCGGCCACAAGGTCAACCTGAAAGCGGTTGTTGCAATTGTTGCCAAAGTTGTGAATTGGAACACAACTCTGTAGACTCCTACATCAAAGTTATCCATAAAATATCCAATCATAATTGTATCTGTCTGGGAATAAAGTAGTACTCCAGTTGAAGTTAAAAATAACCAGAAAGAAAATGCTGTTAACCTTTTAATGTGAACCCATTTAAACGGTGAAAATCCTAAATCTAAAAAACGCAATGCTATCACCGTGGAAACTAGCAAGCCTGCAATAAAACCTCCTGTTAGTCCGGCAACACCATATCCAAGAAATATTCCTATTACTTGGATAGCAATTCTTGATGCATTATTCATGAAGTTGCTTACTGCATATATACCTACTTTTCCATTTCCAGATATACCGTTTGTTACTAAACCGTGGAATAGTGATACCAGCAGCGCAAGTATAAGCCAATTAAATGTTCCTGCTTCATTGAATTCTATAAAACTCTCTCTAAAAGCTATTAATAAAGATATTACGATGGTTACAAAAAGGCAGCGCAGAACAAAAAAAGTAGTGAAGTAAGCATTCTGTTCATCTCCTTCACTAATTCTTTTTATTGCTGCTCCACCTAGCCCACCATCTGTTATCATATTAATTATTCCATAATATGCAATGAAAAGAAAATACCCTCCAAGAATGCTTGCTCCTACTGTATGGGCGAAGTACATTGTACTAAAAAATCCCATCATTGTAAAGGAAATCTGACTTAAAAAAGCTGCTATGCTCTGTCTTTGAACTTCTCCGATACCTAGAATCATAGAATATATTTTATTTAGAAACATATCTTTGCTTTTATTGCATTGATTCAATTATCAGTATACTACGAACAAGTATTTTGGATTGTAAAAGTACGTCCCAAAGTAATTATCAATCTATTTGTTCCATGAAATACTGCACTGTTTTTGAAAGCCCATTGATTAAATCAACTTTTGGTTCCCATTCCAATACCTTCTTTGCCTGTGTGATATCAGGTCTCCTTACTTTAGGATCATCGACTGGCAAACTTTCAAAAATAATCTCTGAATGGGATTCTGTTATTTCAATAACTGATTTTGCAAAATCCAATATAGACATTTCCGAAGGATTTCCAATATTTACAGGCTCATTAAAGTCCGACATCATCAATCTGTATATGCCCTCTATGAGATCCGAAACATAGCAGAAAGAGCGTGTCTGTGAGCCATCTCCGTATACCGTGATATCCTCACCTTTCAGAGCCTGATTTATGAAATTAGGAACGACCCTTCCATCGTTTGCACGCATACGTGGTCCATAAGTATTGAATATACGAACGATCCTCGTATCAATGCCATGATATCTGTGATAAGCCATTGTTATCGCTTCAGCATATCTTTTTGCTTCATCGTATACTCCTCTTGGCCCAATTGGATTTACGTTTCCCCAGTATGTTTCAGGTTGTGGGTTAACCAATGGATCTCCGTAGACTTCAGAAGTAGAAGCAATTAACAACCTTGCTTTTTTTTCCTTTGCAAGTCCAAGCATGTTGTAAGTGCCCAAAGATCCAACTTTAAGTGTTTGAATTGGCAATTCGAGGTAATCAACAGGAGATGCAGGACTTGCAAGATGGAATATGTAATCTATCTCGTCTCCAAAATATATTGGTTTAGTAATGTCATGTTTTAAATATGTGAATTTATCTGAGGTCATATGATCTATATTTTTTGTATTTCCTGTCACAAGATTATCTATGCAAATGACTTCGTTACCTTTCTCAAGCAAAAAGTCACATAAATGTGACCCTAAAAAACCTGCACCACCAGTTACTATTGATCTCATGTTATCACACTCTAGAACTCTATTGAAGATGAGTCTCCTATATTTAATGAATTGTGCTTGCCAATGACATTTGCATCGTCTCCTACTATTGAGGACTGCAGGTTCACTTTTGATATATGCGTGCGTGAACCAATGACGCTGTCTGATATTATGGAACTCTCCACGGTTGTTTCCTCAGCAATAGATGCATAGGGCCCAACCACAGAATTGAGTATTTTCACATTCTTTCCGATTGCTACTGGGTGTATTATTACAGAATCAACACTTTTATGATCAAGGT
The DNA here is from genome assembly GCF_038446525.1 of Methanolobus sp. ZRKC5. Lineage (GTDB taxonomy): Archaea > Halobacteriota > Methanosarcinia > Methanosarcinales > Methanosarcinaceae > Methanolobus. Next base: position 1,089,651 of record NZ_CP151792.1, on the reverse strand, counting down.
CGATGTTCTCTTTTTCATTCAATAATACCTGATTTGTTTCAAGGAGTGATTTTGCATGACCACAGTCGTACCAGCTGGAAACCTCAAATGTCTTCAACCTGCTGCCTTGTTTAATCATTTCCTGAAGTGCATCTGTTAACTGGTATTCTCCACGTGATCTTTTATCATTCTTTATCATCTGCTCAAGGACTTCAAACAGCATAGGTGTGTCCTTTATAAAGTACACTCCTGCAATTCCCAGATTTGATGCTGGTCTTTCTGGTTTTTCTTCAAGCTTCTTGATGCAAGGTGAGGTCTGCTCTAGCTCAACAATTCCATATTTTCTGGGTTCTTCAACTTCCCTTACGCCAATTGAACCTGCGCATTTTTCATTTTCAGCGTGCATTTTGTAGAAATCAAAATATCCTGATTTAAAGATCATATCTCCAAGAGCTATCATGATATCTGAACCTCTTGCATATTCGCGTGTTATATACACAGAGTGCCCAAGACCAAGTCTGTTTACCTGTTCTACATACCTGATGTTGAATATACTTTGATAGTGCTTGTTGACGTATGATATCAACTGCTCTTTATGATAACCGACAACAAGTATTATCTCTTCTGGTTCAAGATCTATCATTCTGTCAAGGATGTGCCCTATAATAGGTTTACCTGCTATGTATACCATGGGTTTTGGTTTGGTGTGAGTGTGCGGAAACAAGCGTGTTCCAGTACCTGCTGCAGGGATGATTACTTTCATTTATAGTCTCCTTTTTAAAAAGTAATGTATAATGTTTGATAAATAAGGGATATTTGTAACTATTCAGCCTGATAAAAACGCTATCAATAACAATCTTGACAAAAAGTTGAAACGTAAATTTCATTAGGATCATTTATTTTGATTGTTGCTATTGATTGCTTTTTTGATTGTTAGATTGTTAGTGAGCAGACATCTCTATTTCGATGAAATCAGTACCAATAGGCAAATCGTGCCAGGCTGAATAGTTACGGATATTTTTGAATTACTTAATATCTAATAATTTGATGCTGTTGGACTTATTTTGGATATTTTTCCCGGCTTAAGGGTCATAGGCGTGTGCCAGAGCCGCCAGCAAGTATGATAGATTTGATAAAAACGTCTTTATTTATATATTTAGAGTTTTCATATGTTTATGTCTACAAATGAACATACAAATATATAAAATAATTGTATTTTATTAATGGGGCAGAATAATATCATCACTGACCACAGTATTAATTGATGGTGAGGGTATGTTTTCATTTATACATTTGAGGATTATGTCTGAATATCTGTTTAAATAAATATTGTTCCAAAGTTCTGTTTTTTCCAATATTATCCTTATCTCAATTTTTAAGTACTATTAACTCAATCATATCAAAAAATCTAACCATCCCATCTACTTCTACAACGTGATCGTATGTCATACAAAATTATCGAAAAAGAGGAACTAGCTCCTAATGTGCACCAGATGAAAATTCTGGCACTTGACGTTGCTAAAGCTGCAAAGGCAGGCCAGTTCATTATACTACGTATTGATGAGACCAGTGAAAGAATACCACTAACAATTGCTGATTTTGATGCAACTGAAGGTACAATCACAATAATCTTCCAGGAAATGGGCAAGACTACAAAAAAGCTTGCAAAGCTGACAACTTCAGATGAACTTCAGGACTTTGTTGGTCCTCTTGGAACACCTGCTGATGTGAAGGAACTCGGCACAGTTATCCTTGTAGGTGGTGGAATCGGTATAGCTCCTATATATCCACAGGCTAAGGCATACCGCAAGGCAGGTAACAAAGTAATATCTGTGATCGGTGCGAGGAACGAAAGCCTCCTTATCTTCGAAGATGAGATGAAGGCCGCAAGTGATGAGCTCCATGTTGCAACAGATGATGGTTCTAAAGGTCACCACGGTTTTGTAACGGATGTTGTAAATAATATTCTTGACAGCGGTGAAAAGGTTGCAAGAGTAGTTGTCATAGGTCCTCCAATTCTCATGCGTGTGGCAGCCGGTATGTTGGAACCTTACGGTGTTGAAACACTTGTAAGCCTAAATCCTATTATGATCGATGGTACTGGCATGTGTGGTGGATGCAGGGTTTCTGTGGGTGGCGAGACAAAGTTCGCTTGTGTGGATGGTCCTGAATTTGATGCTCATAAAGTAGATTTCAATCTTTTGATGAGCCGCCTTGGTCTTTACAAGGATGAAGAGGCAAAGTGTCTCGATCATCATAACCATAAATGCACCTGCAGGGGCGAGAACTAATGGTTGAAAGACAGGCAATGCCATTACAGGACCCTAAAGAGAGGGCACAAAACTTCAATGAAGTTGCACTGGGTTATAACGATGAACAGGCACATGCTGAAGCTTCAAGATGTCTTGAGTGCAAGACTCCTCAATGTGTGGAAGGCTGTCCTGTAAATATTGATATACCCGGTTTTATTGTCAGTATAAAGGAAGGGGACTTTGACAGGGCAATTGATACTATTAAACTTACCAATGCACTTCCTGCAGTATGTGGACGTGTCTGTCCTCAGGAAGCCCAGTGTGAACTACACTGTATACTCGCAAAGAAGAGTAAGCCTGTTGCAATCGGAAGGCTCGAACGTTTCTGTGCAGACTATGAGAGGAAAAGAGGTGTAACTCCTCCTGTACGTGCTGAGTCCACAGGTAAAAAAGTCGCAGTTATCGGTGCCGGACCTGCAGGTCTTACGGCAGCAGCAGATCTTGCAAAAGAAGGCCATGAAGTTACAATATTCGAATCACTCCATGATACTGGCGGCGTATTGACCTATGGAATTCCTGAGTTCAGGCTTCCAAAGGCAATAGTAAAGGAAGAAGTTGAATACATCAAGCAGCTTGGTGTTGAGGTTAAAGTTGATTACGTCATCGGGAAAATAAAGACCCTGGATGAACTTGCGAATGCATTCGATGCTGTTTTCCTTGGAACTGGTGCGGGATTACCAAGATTCATGGGTATTGAAGGCGAAAATCTCAATGGTGTTTACTCCGCGAACGAGTTCCTGACCAGGGTTAACCTGATGAAGGCATACCAGTTCCCAAATTACGATACACCTATCAAAAGAGGGAAGAAGGTCATTGTAGTTGGTGGCGGTAATGTTGCAATGGATGCCGCACGCAGTGCACTTCGCCTTGGCGCTGATGAGGTAAGTATAGTATACCGCCGAAGCGAGGCCGAACTCCCTGCAAGGAAGGAAGAAGTGGAGAACGCAAAGGAAGAAGGTATTGTGTTCAGACTGCTCAGCAATCCTGTACGTATTCTTGAAGGCGAGAACATGACAGTTAATGGTGTGGAATGCATCAAAATGGAACTTGGAGAGCCTGATGATTCCGGACGCAGGAGTCCTGTTCCTGTGGGAGGTTCTGAACATGTGTTGGATGCTGATATTGTTATCATTGCGATTGGTACATCACCCAACCCTATGATATTCTCAGGTTCAACCGGTCTGGAAACCAATTCAAGAGGGACCATTATAGTTGATGGTTCCGGAAAGACCTCTCTTGACAATGTCTATGCAGGCGGGGATGCTGTGACGGGTGCTGCAACGGTTATCAGTGCCATGGGAGCAGGCAAGATCGCTGCGCAGGCCATAAATGAATATCTGACTGACTAATTTTGTTATCCGGCTTTGTCCGGAACCCTTTTTTTTATTATTTTTTCCTGAACACCTTTTTAAGCTGGTATACGCTAAATGGTATCAATGAAAAAAGGCAGTTCTTTTCCAAGCAAACCCAAAAAGTCACACATGAAAAGTGTGAACAATTCTTCTGACAGAAACAAAGTTTCCGGGAACAAGATGCCAAAGAAGAGTCCTACTCAAAAAAAGTCCGGTCAAAGATATGCAAGCAACGAAAAGGACTATATTTTTTGGTGCAGGGACTGCAATGTTCCACTTATAGAAAAGGGCTGCAATAATTGTGGAAATGAAGGGGAAAAGATAAACCTTTCTCAACCTGCAGATGTGCGTTTTTGTTCTCCTTATGAACGAAGTATCCTTCACGACCTGCTTTTATCTTTATTTTCATGTGATCCATTGGGTGAGCGGGTTATTCTCCTAAATAAGATCCCCGGGGACGATAAGACTGATGAGGTTATAGTTGACGGTCTGTTTTTTGGAATCCTCCGCTTTGATATGCACAAAATGGACTACGTTTTCGAACCATCTGTTTTGGGTGCCAGCATCCTTCAGGAGTATACTAGCCAGAAAACGATAGTGCTGAAAAAGAATTCCAGGCACCTTAACGGCAAAAAAGTGAACTATGATCTGGTAGAATCTATTTCTCCCGATGTCCGGGAAAATGACATTGTACTTGTAAGATCTGGAAACCTTAGTGGATTTGGGATAGCATACTGCGATGCAAAGGATGCATCTTCTGTAGATGGTCCGGTACTGAGGGTCAGGAAGATCGATTCACAGCAGGTTTCGTTGAATGTAAAGGTTGCTACAATGGATGATGTAGTGACTGCAAACGTTGTTCATATGCGCAAACTTGGTAAGAACGCCATCAACACAATAAAAGGCATTGCAAACCAGAAAGATCACAAAGGTCTGCCTGTCAATGTATCATTCAGTGGTGGAAAGGATAGTCTTGTGATACTTGACCTGACCATCAGCGCACTAAAGAACAGGAAAGTTCAGGCATTTTTTCTCAATACCGGTATTGAGTTCCCTGAAACTGTGGAATTTGCTCATAAATATTGCAGGGATAACAACATCGAACTGATCGAAAAAAAGGCAGTTTCTGATTTCTGGGACAATGTGGATGCATTTGGTCCTCCAGCAAAGGATTTTCGCTGGTGCTGTAAAATATGCAAACTTGCTCCGGCAAATGCAGCTATAGAGGAGTGTCTTGAGGAAGCTCCCACATGCATAACCGTGGATGGGAAAAGAAGGTATGAGTCATTTTCCAGAGCGAATATTTCCACAAGTGAAAAAAATCCTTTTGTTCCGGGTCAGCTTAATATTTTCCCTATAAAAGACTGGAAAGCAATAGAAGTCTGGTTGTACATCCATTGGAGAAAACTCGAATACAACCCTCTTTATGATCTTGGTTTTGAAAGGGTAGGGTGTTATTTGTGTCCAGCGGCTCTTTCGGCAGAATATAATCGGTTAAAGGACCTGCATCCTCAGTTACATGAGCGTTGGGAATCATTCCTTATGCAGTGGGCAGAAAGTAATGGTTTGTCTGAGCAATTCATTGAGCATGGTTTGTGGAGATGGAAGGAACTTCCTCCCAAGATGATAAAACTCTGCGAGGAAATGGGAATCTCTTCATCAGCAAGTGTTAGTAATTCATCGTTTGGTGTAAACATCACTTCAGGAATATCTCCATGTAAAGCCGGAGGTTATAGTATTGAAGCCTCGATACATGGTTTTTCAATGAAACGAACCATGGATGTAATGAACATTATTGGAAAGATGGTTTTTTCAGAAGAGCTTGGTCTTCTGATGCTAAAGACTGATTCATCCACTGTAAAGATATTTTCATCCGGAAGTCTTGTAATAAATTCTGAAAATAAGGATATTGCAGATTCTCTTTTTAAGGAGGTCTCAAGCCAGTTATTAAAGGCTCATAAGTGTACAGGATGTGGTATATGCCTCAAAGCATGCCCAGTAAGTGCTATTACTATCAAAGATGGCTCTGTGCAGATAAATGCTAGTTGCGTCAGGTGTGGTAAATGCACGGATTCATGCGTAGTGCTCAAATATGCAGGCAAACTATCCTGAACTACGCATATTGTTTTTTACGGTGAGTTATTAATAGGTTAGTATATTATATAAATGAAAAAGAACGGTCAAATGGTGAAAATGGTTACAACAGGAAAGGATGGGCTTTCAAGAATAATAGATAGCAAGTGGAAACTAGTTTCTCTTGTGGCAATTTTTTTCATGTCAGTTCTATTCGTGTACATACTTTTTCCTCTTGCCGATGGTATCGTTCTTGGTCTTGTATTTGCTTATATTGCCCGTCCGATCTTCCTAAAGATGAAACGATTCAGGAAGGCTGCAGCCCTTGTAGCAACGATGTGTATAGTTGTTCCTGTTGTTTTCATAATAGGTTCCGGGGTTGTGGAAATACTTCGTCAGATAGTGTGGATAATTGAGAACCAGGCGTATGTCATCAATACAACGTTTGATTTTTTCAGGTCCATAGACATACCTGAAAAGTACAGTGCTGATGTACAACAAATGGTATGGAATATTTCCAGTTCATTCTTCCCCTTGCTTAGTAAGATCGGAATTGTAGCTTATGCCCAAAATCTGATGATGTTCGCTATAAACTTGCTTATTGCAATATTCCTCTGCTATTTTTTACTTGCAGATGGTAGCAGTCTTTATAATTCCGTATTGCGGGTGGTTCCAAGTGAACATAAGTCTGCCGTGGTTCGATATATATTCCACCTTGATGTTATCTTACAGGGTGTTTTCATAGGAAATGCATCAGCTGCATTGATTGCCAGTGTTCTTTCTCTGATAGTATTCTATGCATTTGGTTTTACTCATATTCTTGCTTTGTCCACTCTTATATTCGTAGCATCTGTCATTCCCCTGTTTGCCGGTTACATGGTTTTGCTTGTTTTGTGCTTATATCGTTACCTGGGCCAGGGGCTTGAAAGTGCAATTGTGTTTTTCGTAGTTTCATCCATAATCATCTATGGTCCTCCTGAACTCTTTCTGCGTCCTTACCTTGCAAGTATAAAGTCTCAAATACATCCTTTTCTTATTCTTCTTGCATTTGCAGGTGGTGCATTTGTAGGGGGTATTGCAGGTTTCTTCATGGCTCCTATCGTGCTGGGTTCAATAGTTGCAGCATACCGGGTTTATACAGGCAATGATGGGCCGGTTTGTGTGCAAAAAGATGCTTCTTTTTGCGAAAAAGAAGTTGCAGATTGAAAGGCTTTTAAAGGACTTCGTTTTCTGTTACTGGGTCTATATTTGTTCCTGAATGGTGCTTGAAAAAGGTTATTAACGATTGGTCTAATTAAGGTAGCAGATATCATAAAGGTGAATTTATGCAATTATTACTGATACATTCTGATTATATTGAGTATGAAGTGAAAAAGAGCACTCCGGTTGCTGAAAAAATAGAAGAGTCCTTTAAAAAAGGCAGACTCGAAGAAGCTCTTACTGCATTCATTGCAGTGGAAAAGGTTGATGAGTCAAACGTTGAAGGTACTATCTCAAAAGCTGTAGATGAGATAAAAAATGTGGCTTCACAGGTTAAAGCTGAAAGCATAATGGTCTATCCATATGCTCATCTGAGTTCTGACCTATCCTCTCCCAAGTCTGGCGTTGCCGTCCTTAAAGGAATAGAAAAAGCACTTTCCGGAGAATTCACTGTAATGAGGGCTCCATTTGGATGGTACAAGGCTTTCAAGATAAGCTGCAAAGGCCACCCACTTTCTGAACTTTCACGTTCAATCGTCCCCGATGAAGCGGTACCAGGGTCCGAAACCTCCTCCTGTCTTGCATCTGTGAAGGAAGAAGTAGTCTCCGAAGCTCTCAAAGCTGAGAGTACTGCTAAGTCATACTGGCACGTCCTTACACCGGATGGCACTCTGCACGACGCAACTAGTTTTGATTTTACAGGGCATGAGAATCTCGAGAAGTTTGTGGATTATGAGATATCCAAGAAGCGAGCTGTTGAGAAGGCACCTCCACATGTTGAGCTGATGCGCAGGCTGGAACTGGCAGACTATGAGCCAGGATCTGATTCGGGTAATATGCGCTATTATCCAAAGGGTCGTCTGATGAAATCATTGCTCGAGAACTATGTGCTTGAGGAGTCTTCAAAGGTTGGGGCCATGGAGGTAGAAACACCTATAATGTATGATATGAATCATCCGACCCTGAAGAAATACCTTGACAGGTTCCCTGCACGTCAGTATTCCATTGAATCTGACAAAAGGCAGCTTTTCCTCAGGTTCGCCGCATGTTTCGGTCAGTTCCTCATGAATCATGATATGACCATCTCCTACAAGAACCTGCCATTGAAAATGATAGAGATGACCAGGTACAGCTTCAGGAAGGAGCAGCGTGGAGAACTTGTGGGTCTGAGACGTCTGCGTGCTTTCACAATGCCGGACATGCACAGCCTGTGTACTGATATGGAGCAGGCAATATCCCAGTTCGATGATCAGTATAACATGTGTATCTCTGTTCTTGATAAAATTGGTATCAAGGTGGATGACTTTGAAGTTGCAATCAGGTTTACCAGGGATTTCTACAATGAGAATAAGGATTTCATAACAAATCTTGCAAAGACTGTTGATAAGCCGGTGCTTATTGAAATGTGGGATACCCGTTTCTTCTATTTCGTGCTTAAATTCGAGTTCAATTTCGTCGATGCTCTTGCAAAGGCAAGTGCACTTTCAACTGTACAGATAGATGTTGAGAATGCTGAAAGGTACGATATCAACTATATCGACTCCAATGGAAATGCCAACAAACCTGTGATCCTTCACTGTTCCCCAAGTGGTGCAATTGAACGCTGTATCTATGGGCTGCTTGAAAAAGAGGCAATGAAGGCTGAAGAGGGTGGAGTTCCAATTTTGCCTTTATGGCTTTCCCCCACTCAGGTAAGGGTTATACCCATAGCAGAAAAGCACATGGATTATGCTCTAAAGGTATCTGAGCAACTTAATTTCCGTGTTGATATTGATGACAGGGATGACACAGTAGGTAAGAAAATACGTGAGGCTGGTCGTGAATGGATTCCTTATGTTGTGGTTGTTGGTGACAGCGAAGTGGAAAATGGTACTATCAATGTGACCATCCGTGCAGAATCACAACCTAAGAAGCCGGTAAAGGTGGAGATGGCTCCTGAAGAACTTAATTCCAGAATCTCTTCTGAGGTTGAAGGGATGCCATATAAAGGACTATGTCTTGCAAAAATGCTTAGTAAGAGGCCAAAATTCATATAAGCCTTTCATACAAATAAATGGGTATGCAGGACGACAAATCCTACGCAGAGGAATTTTCCTCTGCAATCATACTTGTTAAAGGGAAAGTTCAGGGTGTTTATTTCCGTAAATTCACCATGGAAAATGCCAAAAAACTTGGTCTTACAGGTTTTGCACAGAATCTGCCAGATGGCAGGGTCAAGGTTTTTGCTGAGGGGAAAACCCCCTCTATTCAAAAATTGATAAATTATTTGGATATAGGTCCGGCTTTAGCCAGAGTTGATGATTTGGACATATCATGGTCTTCATTTTCTTCAGAATATTCAGATTTCGATATTAAAAGGTAAGGTCAATCTACTGTCTTCTTATTTTGAGATGACTTTCTCCGATTAACTTTAATAGTCCTATTACTGATTCTTTATTAATGGGAAACATAATCATTGTAAGGTATGGTGAACTTGCCTTAAAGAGCACAGGTGTTCGTAACTGGTATGAGAAGACTTTGGTGAACAATATCTCAGCAATGCTGGAACATCGCGGTATCCCGTATTCCCGCATAATGCGCGAATGGGGAAGAATTTTCATTGAAACTGATGATACGCGAGCTGCAAAGGCAGCAGCGGATGTTTTTGGAGTGGTTTCTACTTCTTTTGCACAGGTGGCTGATGCTACCATTGAGTCTGCAGGTGCATTGTGTGCAAAACTTGCTGATAGTTTTGTTATTGAAGGCCAGTCATTTGCAATCAGGGCCAGACGTACGGGAAACCATAGTTTTTCGTCACGTGATATTGGGATGGGATGCGGCGATGCAGTATGGAGTATGCTCGAATCAAAAGGCATTACACCTTCTGTGGATCTCTCAAATCCTGACAGGGAAATTTTCGTGGAAATGCGCCAGAGCAAAGCATATGTTTTCACAGAAGCCGTGAAAGGTGTGGGTGGACTTCCTATGGGTACTCAGGGTAAAATGGTCTCTCTTATCTCAGGAGGTATTGATTCTCCGGTTTCCACCTGGCTTTTAATGAAAAGGGGTGTGGAGATAGTGCATGTTTATTGTAATAATTCTCCCTACAATGAAGACCCTGCTCATAAGCGCACAATGGATTGCATAAAAGCGCTTCAGGAATGGTGTCCAAGTCATCCGTTCAAGGTATATGAGGTTCCAAACGGTTCTAATCTCGGGATTTTTATAGACAAGTGTTCCAGGAACAAAACATGTCTTCTATGTAAGAGGACCATGTACAGGATAGCTGCTGAAGTAATGAAAAAAGAAGGTGCTTCAGGCATAATTACCGGTTCATCTCTTGGCCAGGTAGCTTCCCAGACTGCAGCTAATATGCATGCTGAAATTCACGGACTTTGTCTTCCTATATATCATCCTTTGATAGGTCTTGATAAAAATGAGATCATTGATATTGCAAGGAATATAGGTACTTTTGACATATCCATCCAGCCTGCAGGAAGTTGTGCAGCAGTTCCAATGTACCCTGAGGTAAAAGCTGGTTTTGACTCTCTTCTTATGGAAGAGGAAAAAATTGATATTGATGAACTTGTTAAAAAATCTATGGAAAATGCCAGAGTTACGAATTTAGAAATTTGACACGGGTTTGACCTTTATTTGTATGCTATTAATTTGCATAGTTATACATTTAAAAGTTTATATTTTTTTATTATATTTCATTTCTATGTTATGGTAGATGCTATCGGTTTCATTGTAATTTTAATGTAACTATTCAGCCTAGCTCACTTCCACCAAGCTGATTTCTTCATCCACGATTAATTCTGCAACTTTGGAACAAATGAATTGCCATAAAATATTGCACTAATTGCATCGATAACAGATTCAGAATTCTTATTAACAGTAGACACGTATCCTCTTATACGGCAGAAATTTTTTGCACCCTGTTTACTGCGGAAAGTACCTGATATCTTCTGCTGTACTTTCGTCATTCTGATATCTCTTTCAGCCTGATTGTTATCAAACGGAACGTTTTGGTCGTACATAAATCGCAAGATATCCTCTTTATGGCCAATAAACCTATCCAGCAAATTCTTTACCGTGGTCTGCTTCTTACGTCCTCGTTTTTTAGACCGCACATTTGATTCCGGATCAGGAGGATTTTCATTCACTCCTAAACAAGTTATGTGATCATAATCCTCACTGAACCTTTGAATTAGCTCAGTATCTAAAAGATCATTATCAACATGATGTTTAATGCATATCAAGAGATCACTCATTATCTTTGGCCACTGTTGATCACTGTTTTCGGAAGCTCCAGTTAACTCTCGTAATAAATGTGCATTACATAATGAATGTTGACATTCATATTTGTTGTACGGTTTCCAAAAATCATGTGTTGCAACACCAGTGTAACCTGGTAATATGCCCATAGCATCCATTGCTTCTGAGCCCCTTTTGCGATGTGCAAAATAATAGGTCAGTTTGTCTGTACCTGCCACATGAAGCCAATTACGAACTGCATTTATTCTCATTCCTGTTTCATCCAGATTGATGACAGGAGATTCTTTCAGGAGATGTTTCACTGTATTTTCAAAAGCTCCAAGCTTCTCAAAACAACTACGTTCCGTGTTCACCAAAGTAGCAGGACTTATCTTGCATCCCAAAATATCAGAGAACAACTTGGTAACACGCTGATAAGGAAGTAATTGGTAAGTGTGCAAATAAACTGCAAATGACTTAACTCGATGACCGTATTGAGTCGGCTGAGTTACACCATCTGGAAAAAGAGCTTTGTTTACATGAGAACATTTGGGACATGTTTTAATCTCGCAACGATGTTCAATGCAATTGATAGTTATAGGAGGAATGTCAAAGACCTGTCTTCTTTCATAGTTAGAGGGAACAGAAGCTAACGATCTCCCACAATTGACGCATTGATTAACAGGATGAACAATAACTTCATCCGGATCATCATTTATTCTTAATGTAGTACCAGGATGACCGTTTTGACCACCTACATGCTTATTGGTCTTTTTTCTTTGACTTTTAAGGGTTGGTTTATTCCGTGCATAAGAATCAGTAGAAGGTGGTTTGCTACTGTTGCGACTATTCTTTTCAAGCATTTCTTCCAAATGCCTGACACGCTCTTCAAGTTGTGCAATTTGGAGAGATTGATGTTCAATTATCCCAAGTAATCGAGTTACAAGTTCTACTACTGCTTCTGGACCAGCTTCATAAACTGCAAGTATTTCTTCGCGGTCTATACAAATCCCCTCAGATTGATAGACGTTTTTTATGATATTTTACTGAATATTTTTTAACACATAGAATGAAGCCATAGTATATTGTTTTTTGCATCATTAAAACAGTTAGGCTGAATAGTTACATTTTAATATATATTATTCTGCTTGAAATAATACAAACTGTTTATATATAATTATCAACAATGCACATTTAAGGCGTACAAACTCAAAGCAAATTAAATTAAGCACAAATTTCATTCTTCATCTCTCGTCCATTCCCTCAATCATTCCCGTTCGCCTAAACTCTTTTTGAGACTCTTTTGTTATTGGATCAAAGAGTTACATTTTAATAATATTATTTCTGTCAAGAGCAACTTTTATATAAATATCGCGCATATAATATTCGTGAGATTATAATAATACTTTTTGATCAATAGTTGGTTTATATGAGTGAACTTCCCTGGGAGAATAAAAAAATAGCAGAGATTATGTCATCTGTAGTTGATGAGGTAGAGATGTCACCAGATGTTTCTGAGAAAAAAAAGAGCTCAACTCCACAAATTCCTGATATATTAGCAAGTGCTTTTGCTGATATTCCAATGGAAGAGGCAAAAATCGAGGTTCATGAGCCCATTTCTGATGTAGGGGCAGGTTTGATTCCAGAGGCAAGTACTCCATTTGGAGATTTACCCGATTTATCTGCTTTGGGCCAAATTAAGAGTGAGGGTACAAAATTAAATTTAGAAAATATTTCTTTACCATCTGCTTTACCTCCATTCATGAACACTCCCAACATTTCTGGCATATCAGATGAAAAAGAAAATATTGCTTCTGATATTTCTAAATCGTTGTTTAATCCTGAGCTTTCCGGCATGAATACAGATCATTCTGTGGCTACTGCTGCTAATTCACGTGATTTTGATAACAAGCGCTCTCCTCCTCCACTATTTGAGCTATTCACTCCTGAAAATACCAGCACAGAGCATTTAGAGGGTCTTGAGACATCGGTGCCAAATTTACAGGAGTCTGAACAAAATGCTCCTCCTTCTTTTCCCTCATTAGTACCATCCGATGGAAATTTGGCTGTTCCTGATCAATTTGCTACTGCTCTTGCTAATGGTGCCAATCCTGCAGTTGCTTCCAATCCATTCGATCCTACTCCGGTTGTTAACTCTCCTCCTTTTGCTGGTAGTCCTACTGCTGTTTCCAACCCATTTGAACCTACTCCGGTTGTTAACTCTCCTCCTTTTGGTGGTAGTCCTGCCGCTGTTTCCAACCCATTTGAACCTACTCCGGCTACTGACTCTCCTCCTTTAGGTGGTAGTCCTTCAGTTGTTTCCAATCCATTCGACCCTAGTCCTGTTGCTGAATCTCCTCCTTTTGGTGGTAGCCCTGCAGCCGTTTCCAATCCATTCGATGGTGGTCATGTAGCTAGTGTAAATCCATTTGAACCTACTTCTATTGTTGAAGCCAGCCCATTTGGTGGCAGTCCCATTATAGGGGCCAATCCATTTGGCGAACATTTACACAGTAATGAACAATTTTCTCCAAATGATAATTCTGGCATGAAGGGATCAACTAAGTCCCCTGTTAATGTAGCTGCATTTAAGAAAAACATTGAAGAAATATCTGTAGTTGCCAGAGGGTTTATTAAAAACCTGACAAAAGGGAAGAGTCTTATTGAAAGAATGGAGGATATGAAGGGAGATACAACATCAGATGAGTCTTATTATAATGGTCCTGATGATCCATCCTCACCTCAGTCACCATTTGAAAATGAATCAGTTAGTTCCGTCAATCCTTTCATTTCCTCTCCTGCTACTTCCTTTTCTTCGCCTGCAGAACCTTTAAAGAAAGCAACGGATAATGCGCAGGTAAATCCTTTTGAGGTTGAAGTGGGGCGTGCACCAGTTGAGAATATCAGGAAAATAACTCCCATAGATGATCCGATTATGGAAATGGATGATAAATATTCCATTGATGAAGTTGTTTCCTCTGATAATGTTCTGGGCACAGTTCCGGCTGATGATCCTGGGTTTTTAGGTGTTGATTCTGAGCTTGTAAAATTCACACCGGTTGTTGATTTCGTAGTCAGTGGTGTGGATAATGATGTAGGTAATGATGTTTTTCCTGATTCGGTGATACTGCCGGATAGTAACCCTGAGATGGTCATAGCAGATGAAATTGTAAGGCATCAGGATGAACCTGTATTGTCTATTGAGAAATTAGTTTCTCATATTGAGCCTAATGTTCCTTCTTTTGGAATTGAATCGCAACCAGAGGTTTTTTCAGTAGAACCAAATGGTATGAAGGTTGCAGATGAGAGGTATGGTGAGATAGAAAACGATATCAACATTTTAAAAGACAATATTGGGGACATGGGTTTACAAGTTAGCTCTATCCGTGCTGAAGTAGAAACCTTTTCAAGTAAATTTTCAGGTATGGATATGACCTTATCTTCTCTTGTAAAAGCTAATGAAGAGATTCTGTCTCAGGACAATGGGAAAGTCGGTGAACTTGAATCTAATATTGGAATAGTTGCTCAGAAGCTTAGTGATTTTGAATCAACTCTTGTTGCAATAGAATCTGGCAATTCGTCTGTTAGTTCTGATCTGTCCCGGATGGAGGATGATATTTCCGGACTTGTGAATTCTTATACTGCACTTCTTGCTCAATTGCATGAATCCTTACAGGAAAATGAATCAAAATTTTCCCGTATCGATGAAGTTTCAGGTAAGCTGGATACAATTGCTTCAAGTATAACTTCCATGGAAAAATCGAGTGACGATGCAAAATCAACTTCAATGGAATTTTCAAGGTCGATATCTTCATTGATCGATAATATGGGTAATATCTCTTCTGAGTTCCAGGAGTTCAGGCAGAAATCTGAGCAGAAGAATGCTGCAATGCTTGAAAAGATCAATTCTACTACAGAGTATGTGGAAAGTGAATTGAAAAAACTTGGCGCGAGGAGTTACAAGGGATTCGGGCAAAATGTCCACCTTTCTAACATAATCAAAAATTCAGGCAATATGAAACTCTGTATGGAGTGGCTCGAGTTTTTGATGGAACTTGTCGGTCGCAATAACCTTCCTGACATACTCTCATACTATGAGGAGCTTGGATGGATAACTGAAAAAGTGAGAATGGAATTGCTCCACTATGCCGATGGAATTGATTTCTATATGGAAAAACCTGACTGGAAGCTCACACCTGATGATCATGTTAAATCAATCTGGTTCATCGAGAGCCTTGCAGGTATGAAAGTTGATAAGAACAGGCTTTCTGTCATCGAACGAGACATTGAGAAGGTTAAAAAGGGATCTGAAATATACGGAATATGAAAATCTTTTGTAACTATTCAGCCTGGCACGATTTGCCTATTGGTACTGATTTCATCGAAATAGAGATGTCTGCTCACTAACAATCTAACAATCAAAAAAGCAATCAATAGCAACAATCAAAATAAATGATCCTAATGAAATTTACGTTTCAACTTTTTGTCAAGATTGTTATTGATAGCGTTTTTATCAGGCTGAATAGTTACAATCTTTGTAACTATTCAGCCTAGCTCACTTCCACCAAGCTGATTTCTTCATCCACGATCAATTCTGCAACTTTGGAACAAATGAATTGCCATAAAATATTGCACTAATTGCATCGATAACAGATTCAGAATTCTTATTAACAGTAGACACGTATCCTCTTATACGGCAGAAATTTTTTGCACCCTGTTCACTGCGGAAAGTACCTGATATCTTCTGCTGTACTTTCGTCATTCTGATATCTCTTTCAGCCTGATTGTTATCAAACGGAACGTTTTGGTCGTACATAAATCGTAAGATATCCTCTTTATGGCCAATAAACCTATCCAGCAAATTCTTTACCGTGGTCTGCTTCTTACGTCCTCGTTTTTTAGACCGCACATTTGATTCCGGATCAGGAGGATTTTCATTCACTCCTAAACAAGTTATGTGATCATAATCCTCACTGAACCTTTGAATTAGCTCAGTATCTAAAAGATCATTATCAACATGATGTTTAATGCATATCAAGAGATCACTCATTATCTTTGGCCACTGTTGATCCCTGTTTTCGGAAGCTCCAGTTAACTCTCGTAATAAATGTGCATTACATAATGAATGTTGACATTCATATTTGTTGTACGGTTTCCAAAAATCATGTGTTGCAACACCAGTGTAACCTGGTAATATGCCCATAGCATCCATTGCTTCTGAGCCCCTTTTGCGATGTGCAAAATAATAGGTCAGTTTGTCTGTACCTGCCACATGAAGCCAATTACGAACTGCATTTATTCTCATTCCTGTTTCATCCAGATTGATGACAGGAGATTCTTTCAGGAGATGTTTCACTGTATTTTCAAAAGCTCCAAGCTTCTCAAAACAACTACGTTCCGTGTTCACCAAAGTAGCAGGACTTATCTTGCATCCCAAAATATCAGAGAACAACTTGGTAACACGCTGATAAGGAAGTAATTGGTAAGTGTGCAAATAAACTGCAAATGACTTAACTCGATGACCGTATTGAGTCGGCTGAGTTACACCATCTGGAAAAAGAGCTTTGTTTACATGAGAACATTTGGGACATGTTTTAATCTCGCAACGATGTTCAATGCAATTGATAGTTATAGGAGGAATGTCAAAGACCTGTCTTCTTTCATAGTTAGAGGGAACAGAAGCTAACGATCTCCCACAATTGACGCATTGATTAACAGGATGAACAATAACTTCATCCGGATCATCATTTATTCTTAATGTAGTACCAGGATGACCGTTTTGACCACCTACATGCTTATTGGTCTTTTTTCTTTGACTTTTAACGGTTGGTTTATTCCGTGCATAAGAATCAGTAGAAGGTGGTTTGCTACTGTTGCGACTATTCTTTTCAAGCATTTCTTCCAAATGCCTGACACGCTCTTCAAGTTGTGCAATTTGGAGAGATTGATGTTCAATTATCCCAAGTAATCGAGTTACAAGTTCTACTACTGCTTCTGGACCAGCTTCATAAACTGCAAGTATTTCTTCGCGGTCTATACAAATCCCCTCAGATTGATAGACGTTTTTTATGATATTTTACTGAATATTTTTTAACACATAGAATGAAGCCATAGTATATTGTTTTTTGCATCATTAAAACAGTCAGGCTGAATAGTTACCAATCTTTTTTTAATAAAATAGATGTTTGAGGCCAGTTTGGCCAGAAACATTTTATTATTTTTTAAAGTTGTAATTTTTGTTTAGAACATTGCTTCCAATTTGTCAGCATAATTTGCCAGTATTGGTAGCCTGTACATTTCACCAGTAAATGCTTTGTACATGAGGAATATCCATAGCACGAATATAGCCAGGTACACAAATATCGACAAAAGTGCAATTAACCATCCAATAATTGGTATCCAACCGACCATCATAATTACAATTGAAAATATAATTATGGCTATGCTCAGGACTGTGGACTGAGCTGCATGGAAACGTACAAATTTGTTGTCTTTTTCAATAACTAATAAAAGTATACCGGAAATTAAGCCAAAAAGATAGGCTATTACTCCAGCTATGTTTTCACTTACACCTAATTTAGTTTCACTCATAATAATTCTCCTTATAGATCTGTATATGTTGTCATTAGTTTCTTTTTCATTGAGCTAAAATCACAATAAGAAGAACAACGACATATTTAAATATAATTTTTAAGCACTTTGTACCAAGGTACTATTAAAACCCATCTAAAATCATTTATGTAATTCATATCATTGAAAAAATTCTGCAATTTTGTGATTTGAACTTATCTAATGATTGATTAATAAAATAAATAGCTGTAAACGAATGCTTACAGCATTTTGATATTTTTATTTTACTCAATTCTCTGCAAGCTCAAATGTTGCATTTGCAAGGAATACTGTAGCAATAGGTCCTGTAATAAGCACACCGAATCCCAGAAGAATCATTCCGATTACAAAAAAGACAAGCGTTATGGCATATACTACTAAGCTTTCAACAGGATTAGCTTTGATAATTTCAATACTCTCTGTTATTGCTTCAATGCCACCATATCCTTTTATTACGAGTAAAGGCAGTGCGAACATGAAAAGTATTCCTACTATCGTTGAGAGTATGGATGCGATCTGTCCAAGTATTCCGGCAATGACTAAGTAGATCAGCATATATACCCAGCTTCTGATAAAATCATCCTTGTTGAAACCTGCAAATACATCACTGATCTCTATTGTTTCTCCCCTTGCTCCCTTTACTGCCATGGAAGTAAATCCATAGGCAAGAGGTGCAATGGTAACTATCAATATTGAGCCTAAAGCGGCTATCAATAAACCAACTATAAATGTTACGAGGTTATCTTTCACAACATTCCAGGAGTTCTTTAAAGCTACTTCATAATCCAACATACCACTTCCTGAATATAATTATTAACAAAGAAGTTATGTATCTGGAATGTATATATACTTATCTAAAATAGGTTTGCAGACCGGACTGGTCAGCAAACATTATACAATTTTATCAAAGTTTAATTGCAGATCTCAGAACATTGCTTCCAATTTGTCAGCATAGTCTGCAATTACTGGCAGTCTGTACATCTCGCCCTTAAAGGCTTTATACATAAGGAATATCCATAGTACAAAGTATAGTAATGCCACAAGCATTGATATTAATGAAAAAATAAATCCAATATATGCTATGCCATCAAGAAAACCAAGAACAATATTTAAAATAAACGTAACTATTCAGCCTACCACAATTAGCCTATTGATACTGATTTAATCAAAACGGAGATGTTTGCTCACTAACAACCTAAGAATCAAAAAAGCAATCAATGGCAACAATCAAAATTAATGATCCTAATAAAATGTAGGTCTCAACTTTTTGTCAAGATTGCTATTGATAGTGTTTTTATCAGGCTGAATAGTTACAAATAAACAATCCAGCAGACAATACAGTAGACTGAGCTGCATGGAAACGTACGAATTTATTTTCCTTTTCTACAAATAATAAAATGAGGCCTGTAATCCACCCAAGAATGTAGGCTATAACTCCAGCTATGTTCTCATTGACTCCAATTTTAGTTTTACTCATAATAATTCTCCTTATAAATGTATATCATGTCCTTAATGACATTTCAGGAATTCTTTAATAAATATTCATAATTAAATATGGTACTTCCTGAATATAATTATTTACAAGAATGTGTGTATCTGGAAACTATATATATTTACCTAAAATAATCGGAGTGCAAAAAAAGAAAAGATGACGCAAGATGCGTCATTAAATTTAAGTTTAGAATCTGACTTCTATGTCAGTAATAAGTTGCTGGCTGGTCACATCAATTATCTTGAGGTTGGCCGTTTCACCTGCTGTGACGATATTTGACTGATTTGTGAAACTTGATGATGTATTCTTAAAGTTGTCAATGTAGAATCCATTGTCATCTTTTGTCACATACATTACTTCTCCAGCATCAAATGATTGATTAGTGTCATCAAGTAGAATCGTTACAGCTGTGCCATCAAGTGTAAGCTTTGTTCTTGAATCTGATATAACAACAGCGTCTCCACCTTGATGCTCAAGCTTAATGCCTGTGATGCCGCTGTCGATGTTGTCAGCGCTTGCTCTCAAGCTTGCCTGTGGTGCCTGTTCTGGTGGGCCCATGCCGAATACGAATGCTGCGATAACTGCAGCAAGGATTACAGTGATTGCGACCATCAGGATAACGCCAATGACCGGGGATACTGCATCCTCATCTAAAAATTGGTTTGCTTTACTCATAGTTTGTTCCTCTCTTGTTCAGAAGTTATAGTTTCTTCTGTTTCTTTTTTTGGACCACTTTTTCAAGTTTCTTGGTCCACATTTTATCGTCGAGGTCGGTATATTCGCACTCGAGATAATGTTGCACCGCCATACTCAGGGCTTCTTTAGTTGACGACTCATTACATTTCTTCTTTAAAGCCGCAAGTTCATCTTCCGTAAGTACAGTTTGTGCGTGTACAATTTTGACCATTGTATCTCCTGATTGTTTGAATCATCTGATGAACATATTCTTTCAAACCATCATCATAATAATCATAATGAAATTTATATATAAACTTTGTTGCCTATGTTCAATTAGGTTTGTTAAGGCCCTTTCTTTTGCGTATGTTATTATATATTTATACTAATATATTCAGTTTGTGAATTTATTCGTATAAAATAAATCAAAATATTCATACTTTTCATTGGTTTCATATATATTATTCATATAGATGTGGTTAGTCCATCAGAATGATTTTGTTTTTCTTTAACCTTAAATGATTCTGTTGGTAGCAAAGGTATTTTTATTTGAGCCTGTTTAAGGACATCTTTTTAACAGAGTATTTCATTAGCAAAGTCAAAATAGCATCCTGTCTATTATGCTATCTGGTAGCCTCTTAAAAATTATTCAAAGAAGGAACATTCATGTCATCTAGTCGTTTTATAATCACAGTTATTGGTATTGATAAGATTGGTATCGTTGCGGGCATCACGCAGGTCATGGCACTATATAATGTCAACATTGTGGACATCAGCCAGACTATCATGGACGACCTGTTCACAATGATAATGCTGGCGCAGATAAAAGAAGAGAACTTTGACCTGGCAGCTTTCCAGCAGGCTATGTCTGATAAAGGTGCAGAGTTTGGTGTTGAGGTAAAAGTCCAGCATGAAGATGCATTCCATTTCATGCATAGGATCTGAGGTGTATGTCCATGCTGATCCATCCTGAAGAAATACTTGAAACAATTAAAATGGTGAGCAACGAGAATCTTGACATACGGACTGTCACCATGGGCATCAATTTGCGAGGTTGTAGTCACCCTGATATAGATACTTTCAATGAGAATGTCTACAACAGGATAATGTATTATGCAAAGGACCTCGTGAAGACAACCAATGAAATACAGAACCTTTACGGAATCCCAATAATCAATAAAAGAATATCAGTGACTCCAATTGCAATTGTTGCGGAAAGCTGTGACGCTACAGACTTCACATCTGTTGCTCAGACACTGGACAGGGCTGCCGAAGATACAGGTGTTGATTTCATAGGTGGTTTCAGTGCTCTTGTTCAGAAAGGAATGACTCCTGGTGACATGAAACTTATAAATTCTATTCCC
This sequence comes from Methanolobus sp. ZRKC5, assembly GCF_038446525.1. Taxonomy (GTDB): domain Archaea; phylum Halobacteriota; class Methanosarcinia; order Methanosarcinales; family Methanosarcinaceae; genus Methanolobus. Next base: position 1,068,359 of record NZ_CP151792.1, on the reverse strand, counting down.
CGGGCTCTTGCAAGTACTAATAAAGTCTGTTCTTCTGTAAACGTGGCAACAACTAAAGCAGGCATCAATATGGATGCTGTCGCTCTGATGGGTAAAGTTATAAAAGAGACCGCTGAGATGACAAAAGATAATTCAGGCATCGGCTGCGCTAAACTTGTTGTCTTTGCCAATGCTCCTGAAGATAATCCGTTCATGGCCGGTGCTTTCCACGGAATTGGCGAACCTGATTGTGTTATTAATGTAGGTGTAAGCGGTCCCGGGGTTGTTAACTCTGCAGTGCGCGCGCTCAAAGACCCAACACTTGGGGATATTTCAGAGTGCATTAAAAAGACTGCTTTCAAGATTACAAGAATGGGTGAAATGGTAGGCAAAGAAGCTGCCCGCAGACTCCATGCACAGTTTGGTGTGCTGGATCTGTCTCTTGCACCAACTCCTGCTGTGGGTGATAGTGTTGCCGCCATCCTGGAAGCTATGGGGCTGGAGAGCTGTGGAACTCATGGAACCACTGCCGCACTTGCTCTTCTTAATGATGCGGTCAAAAAAGGAGGATCAATGGCATCATCTTCCGTTGGTGGACTCAGTGGTGCATTCATTCCTGTGAGTGAGGATGAAGGCATGATACGGGCTGTACAACGTGGCTCCCTTTCACTGGATAAACTTGAGGCAATGACCAGTGTATGCTCTGTCGGTCTTGATATGATCGCAGTTCCGGGTGATACTCCTTCTTCAACCCTGGCTGCTATAATTGCAGATGAGATGGCAATAGGAATGATCAACAGGAAGACAACTGCTGTAAGGGTAATACCTGCACCAGGGACAAAAGTAGGAGATATGATCGAGTTTGGCGGTCTTCTTGGAACTGCTCCGGTTATGCCGGTACATAAGTTCAGTTCAGAGCAGTTCATCTCAAGAGGTGGTCGAATACCTGCTCCTATACAGTCACTTACAAATTGAATCCCCAACCCTTTAATAAGTACATGAGACGTTCACATGATAATCACTCTGATAGGTATGCCTGGTGCAGGCAAGAGTTCGGCAGGACAGAAGCTTGCATCTCTTCTGGATTATGAGTTTATCGATACAGATAAACTTGTGATAGGTGGATCAGGTACAGGTCTGCAGAACATTGTCAATGATCTGGGTGATATGGCTCTTATAAGGGCAGAAGAGCAAAGTATACTTGGACTTGATCTGAAGGACAATTGCATCATTGCAACAGGTGGAAGTGTCGTTTATTCTGAAAAAGCAATGCAATTTCTAAAGTCAAGGTCAGTTGTCGTGTATCTGGATGTTCCCTTTGGTACCATTGTAATGAGGCTGTCCAATCTTGCTACAAGGGGCGTAGTAGGTCTGAAAGAAAAAGGATTGAGTGGTTTGTATGGTGAAAGGACTGTCCTTTACAGGTCATTTGCAGATCACGTTATTGAAGTTGGCAGAAAAGATAAATTAGTGGACGTTGCAAAAAAGATAATGGCAAAAGTCTTGCCAGAAAATGATGCAGATAATGATACAAATATCAGATGAAAGCCAGATGAATATCACTCATCCCGTGTGTTCCACCACATTTTCACCCTTGTGGAACGTGCATCATAAATGTAATTGCCATTCTCCTTTCTGAGATTCTCTTCCAGATATTGTTCGAGTATTTCACGCTGTTTTTCTGTTGTTAGTGAGAAGTGATTTGCCAAATCATCTATTGCTTCATCCATGTCTGCGTATATTTCAGTGCGTCCAAGTGTGAAGGTTTCCATATTGGGGTAGATTCCCATTTGGTACAGTAAGTTATAGATAATATCGCATTTAGGTGTGCAGTGATATTCCTTTCCGTGCAGTTGGGGCCATATTTCTTTTGAATGCATGTCCCATGATGTATCACCGGCAAACCAGTATAGGTAGATATATCCTGAAGCTGCTGCCTGCATATCCTCAATTGCTTTGCGGATGTCGGGCATACTAAGGGAGAATGATGCAAGAATTATATCATAAGGTTCATCGAGGTCATTTTCAACATCAATGTCTTCCCATCTCTTTTTGACAATGGATATATTATCACGTCCATAATCGGATATGTTCTCTTCCATGACTTCTATCATACCTTTTGAAGGCTCAATAGCTGTTACGTGTTTCACATTTTCTGAAATGGGAATTGCGAGTGTTCCTGGTCCCGCTCCGATATCGAGTACTCTGGATTGCGGGGTGATATGGAGGCTTTTGAGAGTTTCTCTGGCTCGCTTCTGGTTATCTTTCTGTGACATTTCCCAGAACCTTTTAGCACTCTCTTTATCTTCCCATATTGAAGCTTTCTTTTTGTTCCCGCTTTCAAGATGTCTTTCCATTTGCTCTATCCAGACATCGCTCCAATCTATACTATTATAGTCCATGATGATTCTCTTTTATTTTTTGTTAATTTATTTGTAACTATTCAGCCTGATAAAAACACTATCAATAGCAATCTTGACAAAAAGTTGAGACCTACATTTTATTAGGATCATTAATTTTGATTGTTGCCATTGATTGCTTTTTTGATTCTTAGGTTGTTAGTGAGCAAACATCTCCGTTTTGATTAAATCAGTATCAATAGGCTAATTGTGGTAGGCTGAATAGTTACCATTTATTTTTTCTTAAACTGGTATTACCACTGACACATTCTGGTAGTTTTGTATAGTTACAGGTACTCCGTACACCTCTTTGATAATTTCCGGTGTAATGTCTCCCATACTACCTGCTGCAAAGATGCTGCCATTTTTCAGGAACAGGAATTTATCAGAATATCTGAAGGCAAGGTTAAGGTCGTGCATCGTCATGATTGCAGACACATTTTCTTTCTTTACAACGTCTCTTACTGTGTCAAGTATCTCAAGCTGGTTCTTAAGGTCAAGGCTACTTGTGGGTTCGTCCAGCAAAAGCAGTTTAGGATTCTGTGCGATTGCACGTGCGATGCCAACTTTCTGAAGTTCTCCTCCGCTGAGTTCATCTATGTACCTCAGAGCCATGTCGTCAAGATGTAGTTTCTTAATAGTATCTTCTACGATCATTACATCTTCCGGGCTAATGTTCCATTTCATATGTGGCATCCTTCCAAGAAGTATCGCATCAAAAGCAGTCAGTCTGGCAGGTTCGCATCTCTGTGGGACATATCCAAGTCTTCTTGCAATCTCTATCTGTTCCAGCTTGAGGATATCCTCGTCTTCTATAAGGACAGTTCCTCTCTTTGGTTTAAGAATCGCATTCATGCATTTCAGCAGTGTGGTTTTTCCGACACCATTAGGTCCGAGTATTGATAATATCTCATTCCTTTTAAGCTGGAATTTGATATCCTTCAGTACTTCCTTACTTTTATATTGGAATTCCACTCCGTCTACATCAAGTATCATATTCTTCTCCCTCCAAGTATCAGGTAAATAAATGTGGGTGCACCTAAAAATGATGTAAGAACCGCAACTGGTAACTGATATGGTTCAATCATTACCCTTGCTACGGTATCGGCACAAAGCAGAAGTAGTGCCCCTATGAGCAGACTTCCTGTTATCAGGAAACGATGATCATCACCGATAATCCGGCGTGCCATATGTGGGCATATCAATCCGACAAAACCGATAACACCAAGGAATGCAACAATTATGGCCGTTACCAGGGAGGCGCACATCATCCCTTTGATCCTTACTTTTTCTACATTCACGCCCAGTCCTTTTGCAGTTTCATCACCGGCATCGATGGCATTGTATTTCCATCGATTCAAGGTAAAGTAGAGTATCGACCCTGCCACAATGACAGTTATCAGTCCCAGTTCTTCCCAGCTTGCCCTTGAAACATCTCCAAAGGTCCAGAAGACCATGGATGCAAGCTGTACGTCATCGGCGAAATATTGCAGGAACATTGTCCCTGCTGAGAAAAGGGAACCCATAGCCACACCCACAAGGATCATTATTTCAGGTGTGTTCCCTCTGATCCTTGAGAATGCCAGAATGACGACTGTTACCAGGAGTGCAAACACAAAAGCCACAGCAGTAGTAGTATATGGATTGCTAATACTCACTGCATCACCAACATGGCTGTGTGTGGAACCTGTTCCAAGAACCATCACTGATAAAGCTGCGCCAAAGGCTGCAGCATTTGATATTCCCAGGGTGAAAGGAGAACCAAGTGGGTTTCTGAGTATTGACTGCATTACCACCCCGGCTACAGACAGGCCAGCTCCTGCAACGATGGCTGTGAGTACCTGTGGCAGACGTATGTTCCATATGATACTAGTCCATCTATCGTTGTGTCCTGTGAGTGTCTGTATAACTTCCAGTAGTGGGATATCTACGGGTCCTACTGAGATGGAGATTATCATCATTACAAACAGAAGCACGACTGCTGACAGGATGTATGTAGTTTTCCTGCCGGTGTGCTCTCTGTAACGACGGGCTATTTCACCTTCTGTTCCAGTCATTCCTTTCACCGTTTTCTCTTAGCTTTACGGTTACTCAGACATCCAGTTCTGTGAATGCAGGAGTTCCAAAGGCGTTGATCATTTGAGCACACACTTCCTTTCCGAGTTCCTCATCTCCATCACACACCAGGAATGTGTAGATATCTGTTGTTTTTTCTTCAAGGTCAACGTCCTCAAACTTGTCAGGATAGAGTAACTTTCCTGCGAAGTATGAATCCGCAAGCACTGAACCAAAGTTCTGTGTGTACCAGTTATAAGGTAGCATTCCGTACACGTTACCTGATTGCACTGCCTGAAGTTGTTGGTAAGACTTATCATTCTGCAACTGGCAAAGGGCACTGTTCTCATCTTCTGATTGCAGTGTGGACAGATCAACAAATATAATCTCCGGGTCCCACTCAATAATTTTCTCCCTGGCAACTTCTGCAGTGCTGAGGTCCATGTCGTCATATGCAACATTCAGTGCGTTGGTGAAAAGAAATGGTGGATATGTTGGTTCGGTGGACTGAAGACCATGTGGTCCTGCGCGTGCAATACCGCCTATATAGCATGTAGTTTTCTCATCTTCAGGCACACTTGCAGTGCGTTCATTGAGGTCTGCCATGGTCTCGTCAAAGAATGAGATAACTTCTTCAGCACGCTCTTCTTTATCCATTACCTCGCCTATTATCCTCAGACTCTGGTACATACTTTCCCTGTTGTTTACCATGTCTCCATAGTTGAGTACAATCACAGGAATGCCTGTTTTTTCCTGAAGTTCTGCCGGGTCATAGCCTGAGGTTGAATATGTCTTGAGTATAACATCAGGTTGTGGGTCAAGTGCAAGTATCTTTTCCGGATTGTCATTTCCCCTGAATTCTCCAAAAATAGTGTAATTCGTACTGAAATGTGGATTTGCGAGGGCGTAAGGTCTTGCATCGTATAGTGAATCTCTTGCTTCGATACTGTCCACTGCGATTATTTTATCCTCTTCTTCAAGATATGTTAGAAGCCTGAGGGCTCCTGATCCTGAACATATTACATGCTCAGGTGATTCGGGGACTTCTACTGTCCTGCCAAGCGCATCTGTAACAGTGAATGTTGTTGTTTGTTCCTGTGTCTGGAGGCTCTGGGACATTGATGTACTGTCCATGCAACCTGAAATCAACGTTGAAACGACTATTAGCATTAGTAAAAATGCTATGGTCTCTATTCTAATTTCTTTCATTTATTTGTCTCCATTTTCGTAATAATATGTGGGTATTGCGTATTTAGTATTAAAATATTACTATTTAGTAACATAAACTGTTATGGTTATTATTTTATGTCATAAGTTAGCTAAGCTAATCTATCGGGTATCACGAAAGTGCAAGAAAATCATAAAAAATGTGAATTTGTATAAGTAAACAACGTGTCTGGTTGGATTGGTATTATTCCCTTTTCATAGTTTCAGCATGGGAAGTTGCGTGATTTTCTTGTCAGGAGATATAATAATGAAAAAAATGACATGGATAATGATTGTATTTGCTGCAATTTTGGTTTTGGTCACAATGCCTGTAAATGCATTAGATGTAACTTACAAGATCAGAAGTACTGTATATGACAACACCGATTCGTACACACCAGCTGGTGATTTCTATTGGGATGCCAACAGTTTTTCAGGATTCTGGTACCAAATAAAACCAGGTCTTTCAAGTGAGATCATTTACATTCATAATAGTGTAAATTCTTCATCAACTATTCAACTTAGGGATGAGATTGACGAAGGTGATCTCTATTATGTAAGCAAACCTCAGGCAAAGAAGACCAAAATTGGTGGTTCTGATGATGGGGCCACTTATATTGTTGATGAGGTTGACCTGAAAAAATACTATCTTATGGGCTTGTTTGGTTCCCAGTATGTTGCAATGCCTGAAGATTCATCTGACCTTTCAGCAGGTTGCAAGCCGGATGAAATAGCAAAGATACTGCTGCAATTTAGCAGTGATGATAAAAAACAGATGTTCTCTAAAGAAGAATGGGACCTTACAGATGGCTGGTCACTTGTGGTGCAACAGGTAGATGTTGAAGGTAACAAGGTATGGATACAGCTGAACAGGAATGGCGAAGAAGTAGACAGTGCTGTGGTGTCAGGTGATATGAACCTGACCAAACCTGAAAGGACGTATCTATACAAAGATAGTGATGACAACCCTATGTTCTACTGTTATGTCGATTCAATTTTTAAGGGAACAAGCGATGACTTTGTGGTTTTCAAATATGCTTTCCTTGTAGGTGATATTACTACTATTGAAAGTGGGGATACTTATGGCGTATTTGATGTACAGGGATTTGAGATTCCTGCTGTCATGAATGGTACTGATTATGTAGGAAGCGGTAGTGGGACTGTTCTTTACACAGGGGATGATGCACTTGTAATGTCAAGCAATGATGGTATCACTCTTGGTCCTAATGAGGTGATCGACCTTTATGGTGGTATATACCTTAAAACAGAGGACACAAGCGGGTCATGCCTGAAAATGACTCTTTGGAAGACATGTACTATTACAGTTGCAGATACAGTTACAGAGGAAGGGGATGTAAGTGTAGGGAACGACAATGATATCGTTGTTGTGGATATGGCTGAAGAGGAAACTGAAACTGAAAATGTGGGCAGTGTTAAAGACTACACTGATTTTTCGATGAGTGCTGAAGATACTGGTGGTGATGTGGTGCAAAGTTCTGTAGCAGCTCCGGGATTTGAGCTTCTTCTTTGTCTTCTGGGACTTTTAGGAGCATTGGGGATTAGGAAATACGAAAATACGAAATAGTAAATGTAAAAAAAGAAATCAATAGAGAAATGTTTGGAATTATTCCAGCCATTTCAACTATTTTTATATTTTTAGTTGTCTGTTACCATCCTCTGTTATAATCCTCAAAGCAAGGGATGCAGACTATTTCTCCATTCTGGACTCTTGCACGGGATTCTGCCATCATCTCTCCACACTTCGCACATTTGATTGAGTTGAATATCCTTGCTTTTACGGGAATCTTAGCATCAACAAATTTGATGTCAAACATTTCTTCAACGGGGGTGTTCCTCATGGTTATGGACACTCCGTCCCTGCACTTACTGTATTCTTTTATTTCTTCTTCTGTGGCTGTACCGCCCATAACTTTTGGACGCAGTTTGTTCATTTCAGGGTCAATGGCTTCGATGTTGAAACTTGCTTTCAGGGCAACCCTGACTGCTTTGTTGCTGTCTCTGCATATGAATGTGAAGACTTGCTTGGCGTGGTCTTTGTAAATGAGATTGCCTTTCCCGATCGTACATCCTGTGAGGACCTGCACTGCATCTACTCCACATGCATCGTTCTCTACGATGGTAACGAGCTCCTCATCTATGTCTCTCTCAGTCTCCAGCTTTTCGATTCCTGCTTTGGCAGCAATGTAGCCAATAGTAAGTCCGGGGCAGACATGTCCGTGAAATTTTGCGGCTTCTTCAAAAGTGGGTATTTGACGAGATGTGGTTTGGGTTGAAGGTTTGGATGGCATATTTATCACGGAAGGTAAAGTAGAGTAATATGTTTAATATCTTTCGTGTTATTAATTATTCTCCAATTTGTTTTTTGCAACTGTGATTCAAGTATATGGTGGCAAGATTTTGTGCTCTTAACTGGATAAATTATATCTGTTGTTATTATTTTTTGGTCACAGCAGGTAAATAATTAAAATTATATATATATATCCGACTTTTGTCCAGCAATAGATAATAGACGGAATGATTTTTTCAAGGCATCTTGAATTAATATCTACTTTAGAATGCTGGTATTTAGGTTCCGTAGAAATCCTCAATATTCAGACAAAAATAAAATCCTCAATAATTCAAAATATATTGCACAACATTGAAGATACTTGGTGAATTTGTTCGAAAGATGTCGATTTAAATATGATTTTTACAGAACCGGTACTTGCAAAATATAAGTGCAGTATATCTCTTATTTTCAGAGCTTACTAAATATACTATGTTTTAAATACAATGATTGTCTATTTACCCGGAGTGTGACAATGTTGCACAAATACTGAGGGATTGAAACCTAAAAGAGAGAGACTTATGAATTTTGACAAAATTAATATTAAAACCAGATTACTCTTATACATAGTTCTAAGTGTGACCATACTGATGGCCACAAGTACCTATATAACAGTTGACAAGGTGACAGAGCAGCAAATCAACGCGGCTTATTCAGAAGCCGAAAGTGTTGCTAAAAGTTATTCGTTCCAATATGACAGCGACATGCGGTCAAACCAGTTGCTTGCGCAAACCCTTGCACACACTATGGAAAACTATGACTCAAACAACAGAAATGAAGTAAATACCATTCTCAAAAGTTTGCTGGAAGAAAACCAGGGGATATTGGGGACCTATGTTGCATACGAGAACAATGCCTTCGATGGAATGGATGCAGAGTTTGCAAATACACAGGGACATGACACCACAGGACGATTTATACCCTACTGGTCCAGAAGTGGTAGTTCTGTTGCTCTTGCACCGCTTGCGGGATATGAGACCGATGACTATTATCAGTTACCAAAATCTCAGAAACAGGATGTTATTCTTGAACCTTTCCTATACGATGGAGAGATGATGGTCAGCTATGTTTCCCCGGTTATCAAAAATGGAGATTTCATAGGAATTTCAGGCGTAGATGTTTCACTGGACTATATTGATGAAGAAGTATCACAAGTCAAATTCTTAGATACCGGCTACGCTTTCATAGTGAGTAATTCTGGCCTGCTCATCTCAAGTCCTACAGAAAAAGAATGGATTGGCACCATGTCCCTTACTGATTTCAATGATCCTGTTATGGATCAGATGACAATTGACATCAAAAATGGGAAAGGAGGCAGAATAGGTATCATTGATCCTATAACCGGCAAGGAAGTAAGTATGACTTACGAACCTATGGAAACCGCAGATTTTGCATTCGTCCTTGTCACTCCATATGATGAAATGATTGCAAATGCAGTAGCCCTTAGGGACCAATTGATAATTATTTCTTTAGTTGCAATCATTGCAATGGCTGGAATTGCTTTCCTCATAGCACGATCTGTTACTAAACCAATTGAAGGTATCGTTAAAGACTTTGATGATCTTGCAAAAGATACTCTTGCAGGTAAGCTTGACAGAAGAGCAGATACCAACGTAGCTATTGACTTTGAAGCAATACCCAGAGGTTTTAATCAGGTATTAGAGGCTGTTGTAGTTCCTTTGAACGAAGCTGCAAGGGTTATTAACTCCTATGCAGAAGGAGATTTGAGCACCAGAGGAACAATAGATGCAAAAGGTGACTTCAAACTATTAGGTGATACACTGGATGGTTTTGGCGATACACTACAGAGCATCATCAATGATTCATGCGAAGTCCTTGCTTCCATTTCATCCAATGATCTGACAAAGAAAGTCAGTGTTCATGGAGTTGGAGATTTCGTACAACTCACTGAAGGTGTGGAGAATTGCAGGTTATCACTGAATGAGGTCGTCACTCTTGTGACAGAGAATGCTGAAAATATCGCTTCCACTGCTCAGGAAATGTCTGCAGCCAGCGAGGAATTGACAGCTACTGCAGAACAAATATCCGGCACTATATCTGAGATATCAAAAGGTACACAGGCGCAGTCCGGAAAAGCTGTAGAGGTCTCAAGAGCAATGGATGATATGAGTCTCACTGTTCAGGAAGTAGCTACTAACTCAGGGAATGCAGCACAAAATGCTATCGAAGCCAACACCCTCATACAGGGTCTTGGCGAAATGTCCCAGGACCTCAAATTAATGATGGAAAGTATAAAATCTGCAGTTGGAGAGTCTTCAGATGTCATCAATGAACTCGATGAGAAATCTAAACAGATCGGTGAGATCGTCAATCTTATCACAAGTATTGCCGATCAGACCAACCTGCTTGCCCTTAATGCAGCGATTGAGGCTGCAAGAGCAGGGGAGCATGGTCGTGGATTTGCCGTAGTGGCTGATGAAGTGAGAAAACTGGCAGAAGATTCCGGCAATGCAGCCAAGCAGATAGCACAACTGATCGATCAGATGCAGGCCGGAACCCAGGATGCGGTTTCCTCTATGGGGAAAGGTTTAGATGAGGTCGATACAGGAGCAGTTTCTCTTGAGAAGTCGGTTCTTGCGATAGGAAAGGTTGTTGAAGGCGGAGATACTATAGCCAAGATGGTGCAGGAAATTGCCGCGGCTGCAGAAGAGCAGTCCGCTTCAATTGAAGAGGTCACATCTTCTGTTGAAGAAGTATCTGCTATCTCTGAGCAATCTGCAGCAGAGGCGCAGGAAGCTTCTGCTTCTGTAGAAGAACAGACCGCTTCTATGCAAGAGCTCTCAAACTCTGCCCAGGAACTTGCGGGTGTGGCAGCCAATATGCAGCTGGTAGTGTCTAAATTCCGCCTGGACACTGCAGGTGCAGATGTACTCATGGAGTCAGGTAGTGAGGGTAGTGGCAAAAGGGAAAACCCGGTGTCTTCAAAGATGAAGTCAGAACCTTCCGAGCTTTTAAAGAATGCATTAGTTTGATGCGGTGAAACTCTCTCATTGCAGGATCAATTGTTAAATATGGCAGCTCTTCTACAGAGCTGCCTCAATTGATTACATGGCATCTTTGTAGTATTCAGGAAGCTTAAGGTTGGTTTACTAACAAGATACTTCAAAAGAATGTATAAAATAGTATCATACTATTGAACTTTGTAGTATTGTTCCATTTTTTTTTTTTTTTTTTTGGAGCAGGGACTCAGTTGGTGTTTTCACTTTAAACTCGGTATATATATATAGAAATCAATATATACAAGTTACATTCATAAAATAGTTGTGAAATAATGATCGATATTCTACGTATTCAACATGATGTGGTCTTAAGTTCCACAAACAGCCTTCATGAAAACTTAAACGTGCTTCTTGATGATATGCTTGAATTTGATGCAGTTGATTCAGGAGCAATCCATTTTATTTATGAACATACTGGTTATCTTGAGTTTGTTGCATCTAAGGGTTTTTCACCAGAATTCAATAAATATCTGAATGAAATAAAAAAACCAACTCCTATTATGAAGTCAGTGATGTCTGGCAAACCCTCTGTTACCAAAGGCCCGGATATAAAATCTTCAGGCGTATGCGAGAGTTGTTCTTCTGAGAATCTGTGTGTAATATTGTTTTATCCGATAAAGCGAAATGATGAAGTTATAGCTGTAATGAGTATTTGTTCTCATTCCATTAGCGAAATTCCTGAACATGTCATGATTGTACTTGAGACGATCATTGCACACGTGGAAAGTATAATTGTACGCAATAAGGTTGAAGCTAAATTAAATAGTCTACTTATGTTTGGAAAATTGCTTTCTGAGATATCCACTAATTTTATAGGTATGGAACCTGAAAAAATAGATGAATCCATTAATGAAACCCTGGGAAAAATAGGTGAAATGACAAGGGTAGAAAAAGTCGGGATTTTCATGTTCTCTGGTGATTACATGTCTGTTAATGGAATTCATGAGTGGTGTGCGGAAGGCATTGAATCTGACATTAAATATTTCGATAATTTATCTATAAGTGCACATTCCTGGTGGATAAAAAATGTGTTCAAGGAAGAACCATTTTTTATAAATAATATTGAAGACCTGCCTCCGGAAGCCATTCTTGAAAAAACAGTGTTAAGAGAAACGAATACAGTTTCCTTATTAGTTGTGCCAATGGCGTACCGTGGGAAAATCATGGGTAATTTGTGTTTAGCATATTCAAGTATCAAAAAATGGCCGGAAGGGTACCTGAAAATTCTCAAGTTGATGGGTGAGGTATTTGCAAATACACTTGAACATAAACGTAAAGAATCTAAAATTAAGGAAAGTGAGTGTAAATACAGGCGGATATTTGAAGAGATGCATGATATTTACTTTGAAACGAAGATTGATGGGACTATAATAACCCTTAGTCCATCCATAACCTCGCATCTAGGATTTGAACCTGAGGAATTGATCGGTAATTCAATAGGTGCATTATATAGTACTCCCCAAGAACGGCAGAATGTGCTTGATGCGCTGAAAGTTTCAGGACATTTGACTAACTACGATATTCAGCTTAAAAATAAAAATGGAAACTTGATACATTTATCTGCAAATACTCATCTGGTTTACGGAGCTGATGGTAAACCAGAAAAAATGGCAGGTGTTGTACGTGATTTTACAGAGGTCAAGAACATAGAAAAGATGCTTATAAAAGCAAAACTGCTGCTTGAGAATGCATCGAACACAAAAAGCGAATTTCTATCAATAGTGAACCATGAATTGCGTACTCCCTTGACTCATGTTATGGGATATTCCGAAGTTCTTTTAGAGGGGTATTATGGTACTCTTAATACAAATCAGGCAAAATGTGCTGAAACAATACTGGATGCAGGTTCTAAATTATTAGAATTACTAACCTCTCTGAATTATGTTGCTGAAATAGAAGGGGGTAAAATGGAACTTGATATTACCGAGTTCTCATTATTATCTCTCATCTCAGAAATTCAAAAGATCACAGGTTCAATGGCTGCAAAAAAGAACATATACCTCAAATTCAAGGTTGACTTTAATATTGATAATGTAAATGCTGACCGATCCAAGCTTAAGATTATATTACTCAACCTAATAAGCAATGCTATAAAATTCACTCAAAATGGTGGGGCAGTAACTGTAGATGCTATGCAGCATACAAACCAAAGTCTCCATATTAGCGTCAAAGATACGGGAATTGGGATATCGGAAGAGGATCAGGTACTGCTTTTTAAACCTTTTGTGCAGCTGGAACCGGTTCTGAATCGTAAAAACGGAGGTGCAGGCCTTGGGCTTGCGCTTGTAAAAGAATTTGTTGAGGTCCAGGGAGGCAATATCCGGTTGGAGAGTGAAATTGGTAAAGGGAGTACATTTGAGTTTACTATTCCAATGCAATGTTCTGCATGAGCTTTTAGCTTTATAAAATCAAATACTGGATTTTGATTGTTCCTCCAATATTTTGTTATACCAGATTATTTTTGAAATCGATGGTCTTTGTTTCAATGACCATATACAGTAGTGTTTTTCCTGCTTGCCAATGAACAACATTGGAGACATTATCAAAATGACGCACAGATTCGGATGCCTGAAAACCGTGTAACGTATCCTATCAGTTTGTTCTGTATCATCTGGCTGGGATTCTCACATCTGCCTCGCCAAAAATGACATTGCAAAAAGATTGGATTAAATTATTTCCATAAATCTAAAAATCAAAAAGGTAACTTATATTTGGAGTAAAATACACTAAAAAAGTAGAATAGTGCTCCGATGGGGATTCGAACCCCAGTGATGAGGCTCATTGTAATCCCACCGTGCATGCTTCCTCCATGATATTGAGCTAAACAGCGCGAAGACAAAAAAACTGCCTAGTGTTTGTAGGGGTTAACGACTCCCCATAATGGAGGTACAATAATTCTTTATGCTGCTCATTGATTTATACTTTTTGTTGTGGTTTGTTCGTCCTCAATAAAACACTTGTGTAGAGTAATTCTTATATAGAAATACTTCAAACAGTTTTGTGTCAGATTTAACGACCTGACAACTAACGAATTTAAGAAGTGAAGACAAAATGAAGGCAAATAATACGAATAGCGATAGCTCTGGTTCTCATGCTAGTGCTCTTGTATCGAATGAAAACTTTGATGTATTGATTTCAGAAATTAATTTAAAAACTGCAAACCTGAATGCATTCTTTTCTATCCTGCAGGCCAGGTTAGAGGCTACACTTTCCAATGAAAAGGCGGACCCTTCTTTAACCCCCACTCGTACCATCCACACCATAGGGTCCGCTCTTCTACCTCCTCTGATTACTCGTGAAGAGATCGAGGAATTCAAAAAGCAAGAACTTGCAAAGTTGGGCCTTGATTACATACCTCAAGTATTGGCAGAGTTTCAGGAGGGAGAGTAAATGAAACTCACTCCCGTCGTGCGTGTTCGCTGGGTAATCGCAGACCCAGACGATGAGGCAGGCTCCAGTATAATAACAGGCATGCACCCTGATCAGATGTCCAGTGCTAGCCTTCGTACAGATAATGATGGATACGTGTATGTTTCCTGGCTGGAAATTATTCCCGGGTGGAAAGCAGAATTATATGGCTTTTCAAAAGCTGTGGTCCGGGGTGGGCTAATACTCATGTCAATTTTGTACTTTTGGACTTTTGGTGTAGTTGTATTTCAATCATTTGGGGTGATCTAAATGACCTCTGATCAAACCTTTCCTGAATGTGTTGAAGTCTTCCCTGATCATTCGCCTGTAATCACAATAGAAGCACGCATTGTAAGCAAGCTTACAGGCATACCTGCAGAGAAACTGCAGGAGATCAAGGATGCACCAAAACCTACGGATGGCCCATTCACTCCTGAAATTGTGAAATATGGCGAAGCTTATCACTTTTTGATTGGCGCTGTTTCTGGATCAGTTCTCACAATCGGATATGTGTTCTATTTCCCTGTTGAGATGGCTATGCAGATCTATGCAGGATTCATGCTGCTACTCATACTATTTGCATTACTGGCTGGATGGAAAGCCACACGTGCCAGGTACATAGAACACTACCACAAGTATCTCACTCTGGAACACTCAGAAGGAGATGATGAGTAATGTCTGGAGAAATCACTATCAACGTACTTTTATCACCGTCTCCTGAACTCGTGGGTCTGCTGACGCAGATATTAGGTGAGGCACATGAAAACTGTCAAGAAGCTATATGTGAGGAATCCGTGGACCATATGGACCCCATAGAAAGCAATCAAGAGGAACTCCGACAACAGAGTGAAGGATCCTGTGTTGATGGGTTTTTATGTTCTGAGTGTGGCTGTCTGGTAGATCTTCATAAGATGATATCCCAGGAACTGACTGGTGATGAAAAGGTGTGTGAATCTTGTTTCCACTCTGATGAATACCAGTCGAGAGGGACTAAGGAGCGTGAACAAGAAATATCCAAAACTGAACAGCCATTGCTCTACAATCCGCCCTCAAATGAATGGAGAGATCTCACGGCTGTTAAAAATCTCCAGTGCCGTATTCATAATGATTCTATTGAGCTTCGTAAAGATGGTGTAGACTGCGATAAATGGTCATTAGACGTTATCTACACCCTGCTTGACCTAGACAATAAATCTCGGTCCAGTGAAATCAAATCACTCACAAAAGATGTGAAATATGGACCACTGAAGAGCACAGCATTGAATCAGCTTATCCTTGCTATTGAGAGTAGGGAGGTGGTTTTGCCGGGAGGTGATGAGTAATGTGTTGCTGGCAGAGATTCATAGAGATCTATTCACGCGAGAATTTTAAAGATCCGGAAAAGAGCCAGGATGATAGTGCAGATGAGGTGATGCACTGATGTCTGAATTCAAGCTCACTCAACAAGAGAAGAAGAACTGGAAAAGGTTCCGTAAGCTCACAAAAAGAAAACCTGGCACACCTCTTAAAAAGATACCTATTGAACGTAGAGAGAAGGCTGTGGCTTTGTATCTTGAAAGCAAGTCAATAGGGTATGTATGCGGCCAGATGAATATGGGCAGGCAAACGCTGACCAAAATATTGGACCTGTATGAGGTGGCGTACTGATGTCTGATACATCAAAATCCACAGACATTGAACTAGAAGGGAAAGAGGACAAATCCTTACATTCTTCTGCAAAAGTTCACCGTCGGATAATCAGGAGAGTCATGCACAGAGGATTTAAGAGTCACATTCGAGCCTGTCCTGTGTGTGGTCACTACATCTGCAGATGCCAGGATATCAAACGAGGGGATGAGGTCAACAAGAAGGTGAGGAAATGACCGGACCGCTCGAAGGATCCCATCCTGCAACAGGCCTCTGCAGGAAAGTAAAGTGCAGGCATCTCCAACCTGAAGAGATTGATACTGTAAGAGGGCCTCGTACCAGCTGGTACTGTGACCTTACCAATAAGATTCCTGGAAACATGGGAGAATGTCCTCTGGATGCTCCGGAGGAGGTCATGAAGGTCCTTGCAGTACGCCAACCCTGGGCTTCACTTATTGCCATGGGAATTAAGGTCCTGGATATCAGGTCTATGGACTGCCACTATAGGGGACCTGTGGCGATCTATGCAACCCGGCGGGATGTCCGCAGGAAGGAATGGAAATACTTCACGGAGGTCCTGGGGAGGAAGATCTCCTCACTTCCCCATGGAAAGATCTTATGCGTGGTGGATATCTCCGGAACGATTCCATTTGACAATCCGGAAAAGTTCGCTGCATACTCAGAGTGTCACTATCTCAGCCCCTTCTTTTTTGAAGAAGGAATGTGCGTACATGGCTGGATCTTCCAGAATGTAAGGCATGTGGAGCCTGGAGTAGGGTTCAAGATGCCAAAGGGCTGCATCAACTGGTCGAAGATAAGGACCTCAGTGATTGATTCTTACCTTCCTGCAGCTGCAGATCAGGAGGTGATAGCTTGAGGTATATTCCTCGAAAGGTTGAATCTTCGGTCCGTGTTTGTCCCGGAGGAAAGATATTGACACGTCCTAATCCATACGGTCCCAGAGTCCGGAGTGCTCTCCCTATGCGAGTACATCGCAGGCCTGCCAGAATTACCAGGATAGCCAGGATCTGGAGGAATGGATCCAAAAGCATTCCTCATGATATTGTCCGGAGGGGGTGATAACTTGAAATTCACAATATCATCAGGTCCGTTCAACGTACCGATTGTGGAGCATGTTGTCATTGTAAAAAGTAGATCATTCACTGAAGCCAGATGGAATTGGGAGATCCTCAAATCGGAGTTATATGCACGTTTTCCGCATCTGAAAAAGACGAGATCCTACAGTATGGCCAGTGAATATGACCATGAATCTGGAATGTACTGTGAGAATGTCTTGATCTATATCGAGTGTGACCAGAAGATTCTCAAGGATGTCTGTGAAAAACTTGGAGGCGAGTACGTATGAGTACGTACGATTGGAAGGATGTCCTGGTGTGGGATAAATGTAAGCTCCCTGCAGTGAGGAGATGCTCACCATGAGCCAGACCTTTAGCTATGACTCAATCATAGGAGCTCTGTGTGACTCTCCAGAACACGCTGGAGCTTCTAATATTGTATGGTCCATATCTAAGGCCACGGAGCAGATGATCACAGCTTTCACAAAGGTGGTAGCGTGACCTTCCATAACAACTTTTCTAATGATCTCCAGAAGGACCTCCCTGGTTTCTTCTGGATTTACTTGACTGAAATAGGAGTGTGATTTTCAAAATTTAGAATACGCATACGTACCCATACGTATCCCAAAAATCCCCGGACCTCTAACACGTATCGCTATGCAGCGGCGTAGCCTAAAAGGTAACTGAGCCGAGGCTCTGTTGCCTTGGCATGCGTACGTACCCATACGTACGTATGCGGCTTTCGGTTTTTTCCGGGTATTATTCAATTTGAAAATCGACACGAAATGTAGGAGGTGGTATTATATGAAAATCAAAACTACAACTTCTATTGATCCTTACTTAAAATCATCATTTGAATCAACTCAATCTCTTCACAATAAATCATTCTCTGAAGTTTTGGAGGCAGGAATCAAACAGGTCCTGGAAGAAGTATCTCCGCTAGACTATGTGCAGCTTACTATTTCTCAGAAAGAACAGGAATTATCTGAACTCCGGGCAAAATTTGCTGAGCTGGAAGTCCTAGAGAAGCAGAGAAAGGTCAGCAAAAAAGCAGAGTCTGAAAAAGATGGAGGACTGGATATCTATCTCGAAGATTTCAGAAATAAGAGATTTTCAGAACATGTAGAATCTGCTGTGAAAATGCTTAGAAAAGGTTCGGAACCAAATTGGAAAAACATGGCCCCACGGTATCAATTCTCAAATGTAAATGATTTTAAAAAATGGTTTTTTGGAAAGATGAATGAAGAAGGGATTGTCCTCTGACAATTCCTGCATCTCATAATATAGGACGTGAAAACATGAGTGTTTTAACCGATGAACAAAAAGAAAACTTGAACAAATACAGTTTTTGCATCATCGTAGGGAAAATAAACGAAGGTATGAGCTACAAAGCCATTCAATTAACAGACGAAAAACCCCATAGAAGAGAAAGGCAATGAGAGATGGGTGTTTGATGGACTTGGATCTGGTAGTTCTTTTTCAGTCTTCCCACAGAAATAACATTTAGTTTCGAAGTTATTTGATGAATCAGCACACATATTTTATATATTTTCTTTGTTAATGTAATAATTCTATCAAGAGTATATACTCTCTAATTTTGCAATAAAAGACATCAAATAACAAATGGCTTATATCACTATATAAATATTGTATAGGTAATTACTACAATGATAAAATTCTTGCCAAAAATATGAAACTTATATTAAAATTTGAATCAAATGGCAGATTAAAACGATTTTGAGGAAATGAAAAACCAATTTAGAGGAGAAAAGCAAAAATGAATATCTCACAAATCGAAGACAACCTGCAAAAATTAATCGCCTCTTTATCGGAAGAAACTTTTATTTATGATCTACTTTTAACTTACGACTTGCCTAAGGCATCAATTACAAGATTAAAGAAAGGAAACCTAAACCTTTCAAAAGTAGATGGTGAAGTTTCTTGGAAAAAAAAGGTATTCTTTAAAGAAGTCTTAGATCAAGATTTACATATATCCATTTCTGAACTGGTCAATGACATTAAACATGACCAGAGGTTTGTAATTGTTACTGATTATAAAACGCTTTTAGCAATTGATACCAAAACACAGGATAAACTGGATATTGAGCTGAAAGATCTCCCTAAACACTATGATTTCTTTTTACCCTGGGCAGGTATGGAAAAAACCCAACATCAAAACGAGAACCCAGCTGATGTTAAGGCAGCCGAGAAAATGGCAAAGCTCTTTGATGAAATTAAAAAAGATAATCCAGATGATTCACCTGAGTTTATTCATGGATTGAATGTCTTTCTCTGCCGTTTGCTTTTTTGCTACTTTGCCGAAGACACTAACATTTTTGAGGAAAGTCAATTTACTAATGCCCTTGCTTCACATACACAGGCAGACGGAAATGACTTGAATACTTATTTAGACAATCTCTTTGAGGTGATGAACACACCTGAAAAAGACCGCAAAGACTTGCCCGTCTACCTCGATGCTTTTCCCTATGTGAACGGTGGTTTGTTCAAGCAAAGATTGCAAATTCCGAGATTTACCAGACGTTCACGCCAGGCAATCATTGACAGCGGTGATCTGGATTGGTCGGTCATTAATCCTGATATTTTTGGCTCCATGATGCAGGCTGTTACCACTCCTGAACATCGGGGCGGTTTTGGTATGCATTACACTTCTGTACCTAACATAATGAAGGTAATTGAACCACTCTTCCTTAACGACTTAAAAGAAGCATTCGGAAAGGTCAAAGGCAACCAAAATAGACGCAATAAATTGCTTAAAAGATTACAAACCATTAAAATATTCGATCCGGCCTGTGGCAGTGGTAATTTTTTGATTATTGCTTATAAAGAACTCCGTAGATTAGAGATGGCAACATTAAAAGAACAGCGTAGTTCATTGCCGATTTCAGGTGTCTCCCTTGGACAATTTTACGGTATTGAATTGGATGATTTTGCTCATGAAATAGCCCAACTGTCCCTTTGGCTGGCAGAACATCAAATGAATGTGGAATTCTTCAATGAGTTTGGACGTACGAATCCAACACTGCCACTTAAAGAAGCAGGAAATATTGTGGAGGGGAATGCTTGCAGGATTGATTGGGAAGAGGTGTGTCCTAATAAAGAAGGGGAGGAAATCTATCTTTTAGGAAATCCTCCTTATTTAGGTTCAAGTATGCAAGACAATAATCAAAAAGATGATTTAGCAACTGTGTTTAAAGGATTTAAAAATTATAAAAACCTTGATTATATTGCATGCTGGTTTAAAAAAGGTGCAGATTATATTAATCAATCGAATTCAAAGTTTGCTTTCGTTTCAACAAATTCAATATGTCAAGGTGAACAAGTTGATCTTTTATGGCCCTACGCTTTTAACCAAAATTTGGAAATAAGCTTTGCTTATAAATCTTTCAAGTGGACTAATAATGCAAAAAAGAAAGCAGCAGTTATAGTTGTGATTGTGGGAGTTAGAAATTCTTCAAGTAAAGTAAAACATCTTTTTGTAGATGGCCTTAAACAAGAAGTATCTAACATAAATCCATATTTGTCAGTAGGTTCCAATATTAGTTTGCCTAGAAGAAGCAAACCCATCAGTAGAATTCCTGAAATGCTCTATGGCAATAAGCCAACTGATGATGGTAATTTAATATTAGACAAACAAGAAGTTGATGAACTAAATGAAAGGTATCCTCAGTCAATACAATATATAAAGAAATTTAGTAGTGGGGGTGATTTCTTAAATGGTAATGAACGTTGGTGTCTTTGGATTACGGATAATCAGGTTGGAAATGCTCAAAGTATACCTCCAATATCTGATAGATTAAAAGCAGTTGCAGAATTTCGAAGAAAAAGTAAAGCTCAGTCCACTGTTGAGTATTCAATTTATCCTAATCGATTCAGACAAATTACGTACCGAGAAACTCAAGCGATTATTGTTCCCTTAACTTCGTCTGAAAGAAGAGAGTACATTCCTTTTGGTTATGTAAATGCTGATACGGTTGTCTCTAATTCTTCCAGTGTCATATATAGTACTGATCATTGGATATTCGGAATTGTTTCCTCCAAAATACATATGTTGTGGGTCAAAGCAGTTGCTGGTCGATTGAAATCAGATTATAGATATTCTTCTGCACTTTGTTACAATAATTTCCCATTTCCCATTATTTCTGAGCGATACAAAGAAGAAATAACTAAATCTACACTCCGTATTTTGGAAGAACGTGAAAAACATCCTGAAAAAACCCTAGCTCAACTATACGACCCCGATAAAATGCCAGAAGGTTTGCAGGAAGCTCATCGTTTAAATGATTTGGCTGTGGAGTGTTGCTATCGCAGTAAGCCTTTTGAAAGTGACGAAGAACGGCTGGAGTATTTATTCAAGCTCTATGAAAAAATGACTTCTGAAGAACAGGAAAATAAAGCTCAAAAAACGAGGAGATAATATGACGGACATAGTACATGTAACATACAATCAAACAGGTGAAAGCACTAAAAACGATTCCTTAGGCATGCGTGATATGCAAGCCAGGGCATATGAATCAAGGGATGCACAATATCTATTGCTTAAGGCACCGCCTGCATCTGGTAAATCTCGTGCTTTGATGTTTTTGGCTTTGGATAAATTGAAAAACCAAGGCATTCAAAAAGTCATTGTAGCTGTTCCTGAGCGTTCTATTGGAAGTTCATTTGCTAAAACTGATTTAAGATCACATGGCTTTTTTGCTGATTGGGAACCCAATGATCGATACAATCTTTGTACACCTGGAAGTGACGGAAGCAAAGGCAAAGTAGAAGCCTTTCACAATTTCATGGACAATGACGAAGAGATCCTTATTTGCACGCATGCTACCCTTCGTTTTGCATTTCAGGAATTGGACGAAGCTAAATTCAATAACGTCTTGCTTGCTATTGATGAATTTCACCATGTTTCAGCCGATGTGAACAGTCGTTTAGGAGAATCACTGCGCGATATTATGATGAAATCTTCAGCCCATATTATTGCTATGACAGGCTCGTATTTCAGGGGTGATAGTGTCCCTATTCTGGAACCAGAAGACGAAGCTAAATTCACCAAAGTAAGTTACAATTATTACGAACAGTTAAACGGCTACACATATTTGAAATCGCTTGGAATTGGCTATCATTTCTATCAAGGTAAATACACCTCTGCCATTTTAGAAGTTCTGGACACGGATAAAAAGACAATTCTGCATATTCCAAATGTCAATTCTGGAGAGTCCACTAAAGACAAACACAACGAGGTCGATTTTATTTTGGATGAAATTGGTACAGTACTCAGACAGGATGCTGATACAGGGGTTATCCATGTTAAAAGGGAAGCAGATGGTAAGATCTTGAAAGTAGCTGATTTAGTCGAAGACAGTCCAAAAGAAAGAGATAAGATCGTTAACTACCTGAGAAATATTGAATCAATTGATGATATGGACTTGATAATTGCTCTTGGTATGGCAAAAGAAGGGTTTGACTGGCCTTATTGTGAGCATGCTTTGACCGTTGGTTACAGGGGTTCATTGACAGAGATCATTCAAATAATAGGGCGTGCTACCAGAGACAGCAGTAATAAAACACATGCCCAGTTCACAAATCTAATTGCTCAACCTGATGCTGCTGACGACCTGGTGAAGCTATCGGTTAATAATATGCTCAAAGCCATTACAGCTTCTTTGCTGATGGAACAGGTCCTAGCTCCTAATTGGAAATTTAAGACCAAACTTTCAGACGATGATGAAGCAAAACCTGGTGAGATCAAAATAAGAGGCCTTAAAGAACCAAGTTCCAAGCGGGTAAAAGACATTTTGGAATCAGACATTAATGATTTGAAAGCAACTATACTTCAAGATGACACCATGCTTAAAGCCATGCCAGGTAATGTGGACCCTGAAGTCATTAACAAAGTTCTCATACCAAAGATTATCAGGATAAAGTATCCTGAATTGTCAGATGATGAAGTTGAAGAAGTTCGTCAGCATGTAGTAGTTGATTCGGTTATTAAAAATGGAGAAATAAAAGAGTCTGGAGATAAGCGTTTTATCAGAATGGCAGACACTTTTGTGAACATTGATGACATACACATTGATCTCATAGATCAGGTGAATCCTTTCCAGAAAGCCTTTGAGGTTCTTTCCAAGTCAGTTACCACACAAATTCTAAAAATCATTCAGGAAACCATTGAAGCAACTAGGATCCGAATGGATTTTGAGGAAGCCAAGATTCTATGGCCTAAAATTCAGGAGTTTGTTAAAACCTATAACAAACAACCAAGTCTGAGTTCAAATGATCCACTAGAAAGAAGAATGGCTGAATGCATTATCTATTTGAAAGAAGAAAAGCGAAAGCAAGGTGCTTAAAATGGATAAGGAGAGCGTTTTACATGAAATATTCAACTCCGATCATATGGGTTTGCTTGATGTAAAGCCCAAAAAATCTTCTGCTCTAGGCAGTGATGACCGTTTGCTTGCATCTTTTCAAGAGATTAATCACTTCATTGAAAAACACAAAAGAGAGCCTCAACCAAATGCTGGAAATATTTCTGAACATATGCTTTACTGCCGCTTGAAAACCTTCAGAGAAGATGAAGACAAGAATCTGGCTTGTAAATTATTTGATAAGTACAGCTTACTCAAAAATGAAAAGAAGGAAATAAACTCAATTGATGATATTTTTGGTGACGATTCTCTTGATATTCTGGGTGGTGATTCAAAAGGATTGTTTGATTTCAAACATATCCCAAAAGAAACGACCATGCCGGATTATGTTGCAAGTAGAAAACCATGCCAAAATTTTGAAGAATTTGAATCCCTGTTTATACAATGCCAATCCGATCTGGCAAATGAAAAGCGTAGATTATATCCATTCAAAAATGAACAGGATATTGTCGAAGGCCATTTCTTTGTATTGAAAGGATTATTGCTTTATGTCGCTCAAGTTGGAAAAAAATCCAGTGAAAAAGGCAAAATAAATGCTCGTCTAAGATGCATATTTGAAAATGGGACTGAATCAGACATGCTTTTAAGATCATTATCTGCAGAACTTTATAAGAATGGTCGTCGAGTATCGGAAAATGAAGATGGACTACTCGGTGACCTAAAAGGTATTACTGAAGAGGATAAAGAAACCGGGTTCATTTATATTCTAAAGTCATTGAGCAGCGACCCTAAAATAAGAACTATTTCAAATCTTTACAAGATTGGATATTCAAATGTACCAGTTGAGGAAAGAATAAAAAATGCTGAACAGGAACCGACATATTTAATGGCACCTGTCAAACTGGTTTCAATATTCGAATGTTATAATCTAAATCCACAAAAACTGGAACAATTAACCCATAACTTTTTTGGAAAAACTTGCTTGAATTTAGATATATTTGATAAGAATGGGATACGGCATACTCCACGAGAATGGTTTATAGTACCATTAGACGCAATCGAAGAGGCTATTGAATTCATAATTTCTGGTGATATTCTCGATTTTCGTTATGATATAGAAAAGGAACAGATTGTGGCAAAGTAAAAAATGGGCTCTGTAGAAATCCTATCATAACACACATATATGGAATGAAGAATGAATGCACTACATTTCAAATTTATGATGAGCTATTTTCAAGATAGTTATTGCCCATTAAATACATTATGGGTATAATCGGAACCTATTTCCATCCTACCAGCCTTCTCCGGATCTCCACCTTCTCGCCGTCCGTGAAAGGCAAGCCCTGATAATGCAGCATAGATGTCAAACTATCATGTCCCTGGCGCAAACAGATCACGTTAATTGGAATCTCTGCAGTGATCATCCAGGACTCTATACTTTTTCTGGTGGTTTTGCTACTCAACCCTAATGAGTTAAGGCCGGATTTTTCACTCCATCTCAAAAGGTTCTCATTCCAGGCAGATCTCGAAGGTGGCCTTTTATTCTTGAAGAAATAGTCCAGGACATTCTCCAGCTGGCCAGGGATGGGATGCACATACCTTTCAAGCTGCTTTCGTTTTGCCTTCTTCTGGGCTTCCTCCGGAAGATGTATTGTCTTGCGGATCTTCCACCACCATTGCGGATGATCATGCAACCTCTGGACCTCAACATATCTCATCCCTGACCAAAAGCAGACATCAAAGATAGTTTTAAGATACATCTGAGGGATACTATCTCTTAGTAGATCAACCTCATAAGGTCCTAGGACCCTAACACCATTAACCAGGATAGGCTCCGTTTTTATCATGCTGTTTTATTATAACAACAAAATTCTATTAGTTTCTATGGTTCTATCCTGGGAAATCTCCCCGGGTTCTGCAGTGAAAAGCTGTCGTTATAGGTGAAAACGACAAGACAAAATTAGTATTTTCTTAAACATCATGGGGGGATACTGGAAACCATTAAGTGATGTGTTTCTTGATTACATAAACCATCCTGAAGCCAAATTTGAAGGGGAAGTTGGGATTTTAGAGAGAAGGCATCTGAAGCCTAGTGGATGTGTGTATATTGGCAAGGAAGCAAATAAGATTGAAATGCAGGAGCTTGAGAGCAATACTGTTGAGATGTATCATGATATTGAAAAGATACGGGAGTTTGTTATTGGTTTAACTCCCGCTGAAGCTCGGGAAATTGGGATTAAGTACAGGAGTACATTGAAGAAACTGAAGGATAGGGTGAAGGAAGAAGATTTTAATTTGAATACGAAGGAGATGAGGAATATATTGGAGAAATGTCGTTATGACATTTCCTCATATTCAGGATCTTCAACTTTACCCATAAAGAGTATACAGCCTGTTCTCTTATCTTCAATGATGAACAAAAACGGATGATTTGCTTCGAACTCCCATGGAGAATCAGGTGCACCTTCCTCTTCCATAACTACGGCTGTTGCAGCAGTGGCTTCAGTACCTTTTTCATTTACACCTATAAACGCCTGATGATAAACCTCTGATATAGATAAGCTTCCTTCTGGCAGCTCTTTAATATCGAAAATACCCGTAAAGTTGGCAGAACTTGGATTGAAAGCATCGACAACCCCCATTTCTATTAAATGAGGTTTTAATTCAGCCCCGGTATTAAACTTAAATTTTGGTATCAAAGTTTTGACATAGTGTTTAGTTTGCATATCAGCCTTCAATTTATTATAATACTTAAAACTAAATTCATCTTCAAATGCTGCAATATTTTTTTCTTTTGGGAGGACTATGTACATACATAGGTCGTTGCCTTTGTATGGCAATTCTAATATCTTCGCTTTTTGATCATCTCCATAGTTGAACTTCTGCACATTGTACATTGTATCAACAAGTTTCTCCTCTCCATTTGAAAGAGTGAATGATCTTTCCCGTGTAGCAGGCTCTTCAAATTCATACACCCATTTTCCATTGAAATAAACTGTATTTGTAATCACTAATCTTGTATTGGAATCAATTCCATTTTTGGGTATAAGATCTTTTATTTTGTCATTGGTTTTTTCCGCAATCCAAGTGTTAATGGTATCTGCAGATTTCTCAGGTTCACCTATAAAATTAAGTGGTGTTACCATTCCATCGTAGTAGTTTTTGGCATTGAATGCATATTGTTCATTCAAAGGATATTCATCAAGAACCCATAGTGCATTTGCTGTTTCCAAATCATATGCGGCGTTGTCAGAATTGATTGCATCTATCATCTCTTTTGAACTCCCTTCAAGAATAGGTTTGCTGAGAGGATAGTAAAATACGTTTGCCATTTGTTCTTTTGTAGAACCTTCAGCTCCGTCATAACAAATAGCCATTGCAGTAAATATGCTGTAGGGTGAAAAGAAAACATTTTCATCGTTGTTTTTTACCATTGAATACATATCAAAAGCAAAAGCATTATTTGCGGCTGCAATATCGTAATCTTCAACCGATTCTGCATTTATCGTAGTTTTTGCGTTTACAGTCGAATCTTCAATACATCCAATACACAGTAGTGCAAGTAAACTTAACAATGTAACTAAAATAATTTTTGTTTTATCCATAATTTATGATTCATACAGGAATACTTAAAAATTTTTAATATTCTCGTAAATAATAATATTGCACTTATTTGCTTGAAATTATTAATATGCTTAAAATTGATTGTGTATGTTCTGCACAAAATAGCGTACACTTTTTCAGCGTTGTATATGTCCCCCCATAACTATGCGACGGGTGTAATTCGAACCAATTTTATCTTTTTATCTTTAAATATACTTTTGAATGTGCCTATAATATCAAGCTTATCCCATTCTACCGTATAATCGGAAGCTAGATTCACCTCACTACCCTTCTCTGGAGATCTCCTCCGGACTGACTAGCCCACCCTCATCCTAGCAAGAGCACGCAACACTCATAGATTTAACCAGTCTATCATTTGCTTGAGGCTATCGCTTTTCAGTTATATTATTAAGTATAATTAAACAATTGCTGCTGTTGCGGTGTTTGTCTTCGTCCAGTTCTGTAAGGTCCGCTCAGAATATCCAAGCAATTCAGCGACTTCTTTCCATGTTCTATCTTCCTTGAGGATTGGCAAAGCTTTATCGAATGCATTGCTTTTGTTTGTCAGCAGTCTTATCCTGTTACCATCAACAAGGTCCTTCTCTCCGCTGACCTCTTTGAAAGCATTCTGATAGAATTTATTTGCATATGCCTCCTTCATTGCTACATATTTATTCCATACTTCATGGGGTGGATGTGGGATATAGAGAGGATCTATGGTAGTATGGTTGCCACCACTGAACAGGATAAGTGGCTCAAGCTTTGTAAAATCAAATACCGGGTTGTGATTAATTCTCCAGTATTTAGCTACACCAAGTTTGTTCTTGAAATCAATGGTCTTTGTTTCAATAACAGCGTGCAGTAATGTTTTGACCTGCTTGTCAATGAACGACATTGAAGGTACTGTGAATATTACACACAGGTTCAGATGCCTGAAAAGCTGTGTCACATAGCCTATCAGCTTGTTCTGTATCCTCTGCCATTCTCTGGCTGGGATTCCTACGCCTGCCTCGTCAAAAATAATAGCCTGGCCTTTTTTCATCTTAGGGATATATTCCAGGAAATCCTTTGGTGTGAAAACGATACGGGGATTATCTTCAAATGATGGATCTATTCTCCTGGCCAGCTCAACAGCATCCGCACTTTTTCCGGATCCGGTTTCACCTACCATGACACACATGAAGTTCTTGTCCTGTTCATTAATTCTATGCCGAATCATTCCGGCAACAGCGTCAATACTGGAGCTCATTGTTTGCCTCCATTACATTAGGCTGCTCTTCAGCAAAGATATCATCTTTACCACAGGCTGCACTTGGCAGGAACCTCTTCCTGTATGCTAATCTCATCAAAGCTCTATGTTTGCGTTTGACCAGGTCCCGCTCAATGCTGAGCTGTATTTGCTTTAGTTGATTCGGAGTTTTTGCATCAACACTATCTGTTTTCATCATCTCTTTCAATTCAGATATGTACTGTTTATCCTTGTACGGATCCATGATGTTATCCAGTTGCTCCACTAATCTGGAAATTGCCGCATAGTTTTGAAACGCTGAATTTTGAACGATGAAATAATTGATCTGCAGAATAAGATCCGTAAAATTGACTACCTGCAGGTTTGAATTATCCGCAACTATTCGACCCATTTATTCATCCTTCAAACTTTTGGAAATGATTAGCGTATTCTCGTTCCTGACAGCAACACAAACACTCTCCCCAATCTGTGCCCAATTTGAAGGTATTGTGACAGCTACTGAATGGCCTTTTCTCGATACTTTCCTAAACGATATGTTTTCCAGTTTTGACCTTAATATAATCTCATTGAGCATATTACCTGTCCCTTTTGTGATACTTAAGCTATACAAATAACCATTTATGGCTACAAATACTACCATCTTGTCCTATTTATATAATGCACATGTATCCATCGTTTTCAGGATTGGGTGGTGCTGTAGGGACTTTCGAAGTATGGAGTCGGGATGCTTTTAACCGTGGCGTGATCTCATTAATTTTTCCCCACACGTCCATTATCTCCTTTTTTCTGGTCACCAAAAAATAACAGGTGACAAGAACATTGTTTTAACAAAATTACAGGCCAATGATGGCTCTTATACTCTTGATTCTGTCCGTGACATAGTAAAACACATTCGTTATCTAGTCACTCATTGTGGAATCTTGGTTAATGCCGGGAAATCTCGCTTTGAACCTGCTGACGTGTTCGGAAATCTCCACAACTGGAAACCTGAAGAATACTTAACTCCGGATGAAATCAAAGATATACAAGTTGCTGTGCTCGATATTTTAAACGAAAAAAGAACTAAGCCTTATGCCGTTGGTTCAGATGGTGTGCTTTGTTACTTGGGTGATGGATCCGCAACTGATAAACACTCCCTTAAAGAACTTGGATATCTCCCCTTAAAAGAATTTGTTCCATATGATGAATTTTCCGGCGAATGCCTGGAAGCCTGGTTAAAATCAATAAGGAATCCTGATAATGCTGCATTTGTTCACTACCTGGTTAGTGAATACTCTCGAATTTTGAAAGATGACACAATACCACAAAAAAGCGGCGTTTATTCCTAGAATATTTTAGAGTTCCTCCAGACAGTTTCAGAATCGCAACGTTAAGTGTGTAAGGTTGGTACGTAGCTAAAATTGAAAATTTAATAAAATTTTTATTCTACATTACACTCTTTTATTGAAAAGGTTGTTAATCTCTGATCATACAGCAAGTCTTCATGACATCTGGTTGAATATATTTTAGGGGTATTTACATATGGTGGATATAAACATCTTGATTTTATACAGTTATGAGATCTACTGTCACTTGTACAAATTAGTCCACATTTGGAAGCTATTGTGATTGCGATTATATGAGGATCATCACAGTCCAATAGATTATTTTCTCTAAGTTTTGCTTCTACTTCTTCTTGAATCTCATCTACAATACCATCTTTTATTTTTACGATCCTGTTTTGTTTTGAAAGTTCATTAAGGAGACTTAAATACCTAGGCATTCGACTTAATTCTGCTTTATACTTGGTTCCACCATAAATGGGTTTACCCATTTTTTTAATCATTATCCATTTATATACTGGCTCAAATTCATGGTGCCTGTTATTCCCTGGAGAGAATACGCATGAAAGTACATTAATGTCAATAATGATGCCCATATTAAATCTCCAGTAAACTTAAGTCTTCTTTGATGAAGAAATCTCTAAAAGATTCAGGCTGATTTTCAGCATATTTCCCATTTTTTTCTATTTTAATTGAACACACTCTGTTTTTAGATTTTTCACGTGTAAAAAACAGAACCTGAGATTCAAAGTTCTGATTTTTATTTGCTTCGTTTAAATGGGTGTTAAGTCTAAATCTATCTATCAAAAAATCACTGTGTGTTTCAATCATAAAATTTATTTTGTTTTCAGTAACAAGCTCATGGAATAAGTCTCCTAAAGCTGCTTGTGCTTTTGGGTGCAAGTGAACTTCAGGTTGTTGAATAATGATACAGGTATTGTCTTCATTAAATATGGAACCTGTTAAAATTGGTAAAACTTGTGCAACACCATATCCTACATTTGGGATTGCATAATTATAATCACCCATTTTAATATCTAATTCAAATGGAGAGCCTGGTTCATTTCCATATGACTTAATTTCGACTAAATCAAACAAACCACTTTCAGCACCAAATTTATCCATCAAATCTTTTTTGGTACTTTGTTTTTTATTTTTCTTACCAAGTATGGTTTTTAATATGTAAGGTGCATGGTCCCCTTCAGGAGTCGATTTTGCTCTATATTCATCATATGTCTTTTTAGGCTTTGCTCTAATGGGTGCAATCCATTCGACTGATCCCATATTTGTTATATTGAATATGAAAGATGGAAGTCTGAAACTCAGTGTCCGGGTATCTGGGCGGTTTTTTGGAGATTCCATTATTTTTATCTCCATTAGAATTGTATTTATTATGAATATTACATCATCAATATCGTAATCAGCACTTATATAATGATAATCTCTTTTGGTTTGTTCATCCATCAAATCTACTGCTTTTTTTAATACATGGTAGGATCGTTCATCTTCATCTTCCGTGTCCAATATATCGATATGTTTGTAACAATACCGTACACGTTTTCCATTTAACATAATCTTGATAATACGACCCTCATCGATGTAACAAAAACAGTACAGTTTTGGAATACCTTTTTTATTTTGGTATTTGAGAATGATACCAGAATATGGGACATTTTCAGTGTCTTCGTTAAACTGTTCTTCCAATAGTCCAATTTTAAAATAATTACTTATGTCATGATTTGAAATATCTTTGAATAAACCAAAATTCATATCATCTGTGCGACCCAGACCTGCATACCAAAATCGAGGGCTGTACATTAAATTAATTAGTGACATTATCGATGTTTTTCCAGTACTATTTTCCCCTACAAAAAAATTGACATTTTTTAATGAAATAAATTCATTTTCAAACCCTCTGTAATTATCAATATAAAGAATTGTCATATCCATCACCGATTATAATATTGTTAACTGTTATGTAAATTAATGTTTGAACATATAAAAGTATTCAATTTCATTTGCTCAAATTTTAATTTGGGCATTTGCAAAATGCCCTTGTTTTGCTTCAGGCACACATTGCAATCCATAACGTTGCAACCCACCAGCCGTTAATCCCGTAATAAATGCATGACTGAAAACGAAGGAGGGTCAAATCTTGAAAGAAAAGGAAAATATGGACATTGCTTTTATGGGTGGATCTATAGATATTCGTGCTCAAGGTTCATTCGTAAATCAAAAAACTGGTGAACTTGTGGAACATTGCTCAAAGGTCATTCTAAGCTACATATCTGACGATAATGACACTTGGCGATATTTCCTGAATATTTTTAAATGCACAAAAAGGATGATTTCTTCCTGCAGCTGGCGTAGATCTAAACGCTAGATTATACAAAAAGGAAAAGTTACTAAATTATACTCCCGTTCTAAACAGAATCTAATCAATAATTAGAAATGAGGTGCATCGACCAGCTATTATAATGTGGGGTGGTTGGTTTGGGGGTAAAATAGCTAGCCAATCGACACATCTTGCGATATATAGGCAAGTTATTCTATATGTGTGTTGCTATATTATCTTAGGTTATATCAGTTGTTAAAAAAATTATTATATTGGTGTTTACTTATTTCTATCGTTTAATCGGATAACGATTCAGAAAAAGAAGCATTACAATAACTGCGGAACACATTTAAGATACATCTTTTTTGCTTCCGGCGGTTTGATCCTATTGTAAAGATCCTCTGCATCCTTAGGGGCATCCCCTCTAAGCCATTGCCTGAAATCCTTCGGCATTCCTGCCTGTCTCATGTGTGTGGTCCAGCAATGCCTAAAACAGTGTGGGGTAAATCGTTCTATTAGTGGTCCCTTGTGATTGTGTATGCCTATCTTTTTTGCATAATGGGTGGTAATGTAATACATATCATCCTTATGAAGGGGTGCTCCTGTGTGGGTGATCCATAAGCTGTTATTCCCTTGCTTTACTACGTTTTTTCTCCATTCAAGGTACTCTTGCATCAGCTGTTTTGTTTCCTTGTCAATGAAGGCCAGGCACATTGTTCTTTTTCGGAATTTTGGGTTTATCCAAACTTCTCCTTCATCAAGTAGAATGTCATCTTCAGTAAGTGCCATGGATTCGCCCCTTCTCATTGCTGTTTTTTCTAACAGCGTCATTATGGCTTTGTCCCTTATCGGTGCGGTCCTTACGTAGTTATGTATTATTCTGTCTGGTCTTTCATCATCAGGGGCTGCTAATAGCTCTTTCATTGTTGAAATATCTATTACCTGTCTGGTATTGTTGTAATGGTACTGCTTCTTTAGTCTGAGATAGCGGTCCCTGAATACGGGTACTATATTGTTTCTGGTTCCTCTTGTGAAATCCAGGTAATCAAAATATGCATTAATGGCGCAAAAATGACCATTCAGCGTACTTGGTGCTCTGTTTATCTGTTTAAGATGGGTTAGGTATCGCTTGAGGTCTTCGTATGTGGCCTCTTCTACACAGTTAGTGTACTCTAAAAAATGCCTGACATTGCAGGTATATGTTGTTATTGTAGATCTCACAAATCCTCTACAATACATGTCATCTACAAAACCCTCAATATGTTTGGACTGTGCGCAACACATTATATTATGGAAGATTCCATCATTGTTTTTTAATGTTACTTGCATGACTTCACCACAACAAGTAACATTTTTAACAGATATATTGTTAATTAAGTTAAAATGTTAGTATATAACGTATTCTCTACTCAATGATGTGAAAAATAGTAAAAACGATATGAGGAAGCATGCTCCGATGGGGATTCGAACCCCAGTCGCAGGAGTGAGAGTCCTGCATGATTGGCCGTGCTACACTATCGGAGCAGTCTGATTTGCTAACAGCACCCTTGAAAGTAACTCAAGATTTATTAATCTTTCGTTTAAAGTGAAAAAGGATGTATGTTTGGGGTTTAGGCAAACATAGCATGAGGCATATTTGATTCTTCTTCTTCATCTGCAACTACTTTTTCGTAAGCCTCCATCATATCTTGCATGGTGATGCTTTCGCCGCGTCTTCTCAGGACGAACATTCCAGCCTCTTTAGCAATGATCTTCAGGTCGGCACCGCTAAGGCCATCTGTCATCTTTGCCAGTTTATCAAAGTCTACATCTTCGGCGAGGCTCATCTTGCGTGCATGTATCTTCAGTATTTCCAGACGTCCCTTTTCATCGGGTATTGGAACTTCGATAACACGGTCAAAACGTCCCGGGCGAAGCAATGCAGGGTCAAGCAGGTCTATTCTGTTGGTTGCAGCAATGACCTTCACATTCTGTGTTGCGTCAAATCCATCCATCTCAGCCAGAAGCTGAAGCATAGTACGGTTGACTTCTGCAGAACCTGTGGTGCCGTCATGTGTGCGCATACCGCCCACTGCATCGATCTCATCAATGAAAAGGATCGATGGTGATTTGTCGCGAGCCATCTGGAATACATCCTTGACCAGACGCGCACCTTCTCCGACGAATTTCTGCACAAGGTCGGAACCAGACATGCGTATGAATGTAGCATGTGCTCTTGAGGCGACAGCCTTCGCGATAAGGGTCTTGCCTGTTCCGGGGGCACCGTAAAGCAGCACACCGGTTGGTGGTTCGATACCTATCTTTTCAAAGAGTTCAGGTTCAAGTAGTGGGAGTTCCACAGATTCGATGACCTCTTTGAGCACGTCATCCAGACCGCCTATCATGTCATAGTCGATTCCCGGAGAGTTGATAAGTTCCATTATCTGGGCGCGCACATCGGCTGCCCTGGATATAATAGATATAATAGAGAATGCGGCATTAACACAAACTCTCATGCCCGGTTCTATATTCAGGTTTGCTGGTACTCTTGTCACAACTTCCTGGTTATTTCCGTGCTGCCTGATGAGTGCCTGACCGCTGTCAATTTCCATTACTGTGGCAATGAACAAAGGTGGGGTGGTCAGTTGCTCTATCTGCCTTTTGAACTTATTAGTTTCTTCAAGGTAATTATTAGCTAACATACTTGCTTCAAGTAACTTAGCACGCATGTTCTCGTTATTGACTTTAAGTATCTCGATTTCGTGAAGTAATGATTCTACACTTTTTTCTTCAAGGCTATCAGATTCGATCTGCGCCTTCATTTTTGAGCCATTGGTGTCAATTGGTGATTCAGCACTACTATTTGACATAGATTCATACTATAGTTATCATCGGATATAAAGCCAACCGAATTGAAGCATAGTGTTTTTGCCTGCTGAATGCCATTTTCTTAATTATTGTGATGTCGCTTCATTTTCAGGCTTATTCACAGAAAACGCTGTTAATCTGGTTAATTATGTTCTTTTTGGTAAAAGAAGCTTTAAAAACAGATTTTTAATATTATTTGTATATGGGTACAGTCTGTTTGTCTTATTATTGGTATAATGGTCCTAAATTCGACAAATAACGAAATATTTATCTATCATCATTACAGTTGTTCTATTGTAGATGTGTCTCAGGATGTATTTACATTGCTTTATAACTGTGTTAAATGTTTCAATTCTGAAAATAAGCCTTATTATCGCTTTGATTCGACTCAAAACATTTGCATACGATTATTAGAGCAAATATTTATATATTATTAAAAACATGTTAGTAATTGTGAGTAACACAGTAACAGTGTGTTCCTGATGTGTTCACAAAACAACGGATCAAGATTAAAAAGAGCAACACCATTGTCTGAGGGGATAAATGGTTTGTGAATCCATCATATCTGAGGGGATGGATGGATCTGCAAAGAGGCAAAAAGGATGAAAGTTCGGCTTGAGATCATCGATGACGATGGAATTGAAAGCGCAAATGTCAATTTTACAGGAAGGCTCTGGAAAAAGCGTCTTCTTGCATTCCTTGACACGGTCGTAGACGAGACTGACACTAATACCGAACCTTCATCCTATTCATCTAATTCTGAAGTTCCAGTAGCTGAGCAGCATGCATACCAACCGCAATTTGTTCAGCAACAGGTGCCTAATTTACAACAATCAAGCCAGCAGGCTGCTTCAGTACAACTGTCCCAGGGACCAGCTCAACAACAACAGGTTCAGCAACAACCTGTTCAAAAGGCAGTTCCGCAGCAGTTTGTTCAGCAACAGCAGTTCCAGCAACCAATGCAACAGGTAACTGTGCCGCTACAATATCAACAGCAATTGCAACAATCTCAGATTCCTGCGATGCAACAGAATTTCCAGCAGGCTTATCCGCAATATCCTGTAAATCAAAATAATCAACAACCAGTATACTTACAACCTACCCTAGCTCCTGTAGGAATGCAGCAGTATGGGCAGCCGGTACAACCTTTGTCATCTACGGTTCACCAACCTTATAATTCTAATCAACAGGTTCCTCCGGCTGTTTCTAATCTTAATCAACCTGTGCAGGCAGAAGGACGTTCGGCTCCAACTCGTCGCAGAACTCCGATGCTTCAGGACAGGTTAAATGATATGTCTCTGACTATCAGTGAGCGTCTTGAGCTTTTCCTTCGTTATGAATATCCTCGTGTATGGTTCTCTTCGCAGGATGTCCAGCAGCATTATGAAAAGATCTACGGCACAATAAAGCAAAGCACGGTGTCCACATATCTGTCTCGCATGTTCCGCAAGACTCTTCTTGAACGCAGAGGCAACAGGACGCAGCGTGAATATCGTTACATAGCTGACGAACCTGAATCCACTTACAAGATGGAAGAAGTGCCAGGCGCACCTGTGTATCATGGGATTCAATATTAATTCGACATTGGCAGATACTTAATAGACCTATAGCTATATCTGTTCATATGCGTTCATCTCAGAATCTTTTCAATATAGGTTTTACTCTTATTATTCTGGGATTTGTTCTTGTTTTTGTAGGTCTGCTAGTTTCAGCTTTTAGTGGAGCAGGTGAATTTGGTGGCGTTATTCTCATAGGTCCTATTCCGATAGCATTTGGCTCCTCTCCTGAGATTACTTCATCAATGCTCTGGGCAGGTGTTCTTCTTGCTGTTGTCTATGTTCTAATGCGGAGGCGACTCTGATGATAGGTTCCTATCTTGTGTTCATTGGTATGTTGATGTTAATCTCCGGCTTTTTCCTGGTGGTTGTAGCAAGCTTTTATGGGGGTGAAAACTCAAAAAGAGGCGATGAATACACTTCTATTCCAGATAATCATAATTCACGGACTTCGTCCCCTAGCATAGGTCAGGAGTCAATTCCAAACAAAAGTGATGTACGGGGTGGTGGAATTATCATGCTTGGTCCTATTCCTATTATCTTTGGTTCGGACAGCAAAAATACTTCGACTATGGTCGTATTAGCAATTGTTCTCATGGTGCTGTACTTTCTGATATTCATGTGATGCTGTGGTGAGCTTGTGATTCTGTTAAGCTGTTATTTGTCGTTAACAAGCCGGGAATCAGCGTGCATCTAAGCTGTGAATATGTTTATAGGCATTCGGTTCAATACAGATATTAATGCGTCCTTTCAAACTAGTCTCAGAGTACAGTCCAAAGGGTGACCAGCCAAAAGCAATAGCTCAGCTGACCGAGGGTCTGCTGTCAGGCAAGAAGCACCAGACCTTGCTTGGTGTGACCGGTTCAGGAAAAACGTTTACAGTTGCTAATGTCATCCAGAATGTACAGAAACCTACTCTTGTGATGGCTCATAACAAAACTCTTGCAGCACAGCTGTTCTCAGAGTTCCGTGAATTTTTCCCTGACAATGCAGTGGAATATTTTGTCAGTTATTATGATTATTACCAGCCAGAGGCTTACATGCCTACAACGGATACATATATTGAGAAGGATTCCTCAGTCAACGAGGAAATTGACCGCCTGCGGCTGTCTGCGACTAAATCTTTGCTGGAGCGTAAGGATGTCATAGTCGTTTCCAGTGTTTCCTCTATCTACAACCTTGGTTCGCCTGATGAGTGGAGGGCTATGTCTGTGATGCTTACTCCGGGTGCTGAGATAGACAGGCCTGCTTTTCTTGAGTCTCTTATCAACATACAGTATGAGCGAAATGATATTGCTTTCACTCCGGGTACTTTCCGTTTAAGGGGTGATACTATTGAGATTTTCCCGGCACAGGAAAAGAATGGTATCAGGATCGAGCTGTTTGGTGATGAGATGGAAAAGGTTGCTTATTTTGACCCTGTTACGGGAAAAGTGCTTGAGGAAGTGCTTCCTGGTGAGAGTATTGGTATCTATCCTGCAAAGCATTTTGTGATGGCTGAGGAGTATATTGAAAATGCGCTTCTGACCATCGAGGCAGAACTTAAGGACAGGCTGGCTGTTTTGATGTCTGAGAACAAGCTCCTTGAAGCCCAGAGACTTGAGCAGAAGACCAAGTTCGATCTGGAAATGATTCGGGAGCTTGGTTATTGCAGCGGTATCGAGAATTATTCCCGGCATTTTGACGGCCGCCGTCCCGGCGAGCCTCCATCTTCTCTTTTGAATTTCTTTCCTGACGACTATCTTGTAGTAATAGACGAGTCGCACGTTTCGATACCTCAGATACGAGGGATGCATAATGGTGACAGGGCAAGGAAACAATCTTTGGTAGAGTATGGTTTCCGCCTGCCTTCTGCTCTTGATAACCGTCCCCTGCGTTATGATGAGTTTGAGAGGCGGCTCAATGATGTTATCTATGTTTCCGCAACTCCTGCGGATTATGAAGTTGAGAAAAGCAAGGCTGTTGTGGAGCAGATCATTCGCCCTACGGGTCTTGTGGACCCTGAAGTTACCATCAGGCCGGTGGAGACTCAGGTGGATGATCTTATCGGTGAGATACGTAAGGTGACTGCTGAAGGTTTCAGGACTCTTGTGACAACTTTGACTAAAAGGATGTCAGAGGATCTTACGGAATACCTGCTTGAGCTGGGTATCAAGGTGCGTTACATGCACTCTGATATTGAAACTCTTGAACGTGCAGAGATCATCAGGGATCTGAGAAAAGGGGAGTTCGATGCGCTTATTGGTATCAACCTCCTGCGAGAGGGACTTGACCTCCCCGAAGTTGCTTTTGTTGCCATACTGGATGCTGATAAGGAAGGCTTCCTGCGCTCGGAGCGCTCGCTTATACAGACCATCGGCCGTGCTTCCAGAAATTCGGAAGGCCGTGTCATCCTATACGCAGACAGGATAACAGGTTCTATGGAGCGTGCCATGAAGGAGACTGAAAGACGTCGCGAACTCCAGACAAAATACAATGAAGAGCACAATATCACTCCCACCACCATCCAGAAGTCCCTGCAAAAGGAACTCGTCGAGGGTGAAAAATACCACGCAGAATCAGGTGTCATGGCAATTGCCGAAGACATGTCCAAAAGAGAGATCTCGGATGTCATCATCGATATTGAAGCTGATATGCATCTCGCCGCCAAGAACCTTGAATTCGAGAGAGCCGCAGAACTCCGCGACAGAATAAGAGAGTTACGTGAAAGTTATTCTCTATAACCCACCTGCCGCACAGCTCACACAACAGAAAATCCCGCAATCTTCCGTTATCTGACAGGGAATCTCATAGGGTTTAAATACGATTCCTCGATATATTCATTATCAGGCGAAAACGTTATATCTAAAAAAATACTGTATTGGTTGTCCAAACTGCGCTGGTGGTTTAGTGGCTATGACTGAGGCCTTCCAAGCCTTAAACCCGGGTTCGAATCCCGGTCGGCGCATTCAACTTTTTTTGTTTGATTTTTCTCATGTAAAAGTTTGCACTTTATAGTTTTCAATAACACAGGTTACCGGTTGAGCAAGGATTGCATTATCAAAGTCATTCAACACTATGCTAAACCTCTTGGTCTGCATGATCATCACGGACCTTTGCACACTCGTCTTACTTCTCATTGCTTGCGTGGTTTTTTACCACACAAATGCAAAGAGCAAGTATGGACGAAATATACATTAAACGGTTTCGTGGTGATTCCCTGAAAAAGAAAAATGGGCTAATAATTATATATAATTCGATATGGAACTTATCAGGGAAGAATATCTAAAATATGTTCCCAGGTTAAGCAATTGATTTTAACAAGCCTAAGTACACACATTTAAAGGCAGGATTCAGGGAATATAAGGTGAAAAATAATGAGCATACCATATTCCTATTAAAAGAAAATAGGATTCACCAAGAATACTTAATATTACATAAAGAAGAAGGCTACGAGCGAAAAATCGTTGAGCCTAAACGCCTATGATGGGAAGGAGGAGAGGTTGGAACAACCCCGTTCCAGCATTAAGTCCCATCAGCTACCAATGGATTTCACTAACTCTCAAATCCAAATAAATTTAAATATTTGGAATCTTAGTTGAATAGTGATTTCAATTGTACGATTCAGACACATGGATTAATTATTAATCAAAATTTATTATATCGTCTAACAAACTATCTACATTAAATAATTTTTCTTTAACGATTGAATGTAAAGTACCAAACAATTCGAACGCCTCTATTGTTTTCAGCTCATTTGTACTGTAAACTACCATGGGGTAATTTTCCCGTAACTATTCAGCCTACCACAATTAGCCTATTGATACTGATTTAATCAAAACGGAGATGTTTGCTCACTAACAACCTAAGAATCAAAAAAGCAATCAATGGCAACAATCAAAATTAATGATCCTAATAATATGTAGGTCTCAACTTTTTGTCAAGATTGCTATTGATAGTGTTTTTATCAGGCTGAATAGTTACATTTTCCCAAACTGTAACACTTAGTAATTCATCAGTATCCTTGTTTTTTGGGTACAGATATAAATAATAATCTTCACTACTTTTTCTAATACCCCATACCGATTTATTATCATACTTGAAAAAATATTCACTACCGCTTGCATCTAGATTTATCCCAGAAATTTTATCTGCATGAGAAATCATTGATTTTACAGCCATAATAATTTGGCTTTGGTAATTAAACATCGTTATATAATATGATGGCCTCTTTTTATATATGAATTGTCCAAAGTGTAAGAGTTCCAGTCATAAGAAGAACGGTAGGATTGATGGTCGACAACGCTACAAATGCCATGATTGTGGATACAACTATTCAGTAGATATAAAATCCACCGCTAGCCCCGTATCTGTTAAGCGACAGGCTTTACAACTCTATCTGGAGGGGTTGGGATTTCGTTCAATTGGACGTTTTTTGGGCGTTAGTCATGTTTCTGTTCAAAAATGGATTCGAAAATTTGGTAGTGAATTAGAGGATCTAAAAAGTGAAAATGAGATTTCTGTTGTGGAATTGGACGAGATGCATACTTATATTGGGAATAAAAAAACTACTGCTGGATATGGATTGCTGTTGATAGATATGGGAAGAAATTCATCGATTGCTCTTTTGGCAGCAGAGGAACAAAAACAGGACAAAAACTCTGGAAAAAGTTAAAGACAAAAGAGGTTGGGGAAGTAATGACGGATTATTGGAGGGCATATGCCAAGTTAGTCCCCAGAAACATCCATACTCGATCAAAAGCAGAAACATATACTGTTGAAGGATACAACAGCATATTTAGGCATTTCCTGGCAAGACTAAGGAGAAAGTCAAAGTGTTATACTAAAAGTCTTGAAATGCTAAAAATCTCCGTTTTGCTCTTGATGAAATATAGGAATAAAGAACTAGCTATGTTTAATTAACAATGCCAATAATTTTACTCATATTTACCTCTTTATCAGTCCATCATATGATTGAACATTTATAGTTCTTAACTTTTCACGTAGTTCATTAACTATATTACTTTTTATTGCTTCAGTTAGACCTTTAGGATTTTCAGCATACCTAGTGATTTTATTATAAATCCCACCACATTTTTCAACTAAGATTTCATTTCCCTTCATTTCCCCTGATATTTCATTAAAGAGTTTAATAACTTCATATCTTTGATTTGAATCATCAGCATCTAAACCGTTCAACATTTCAACCTTAGTTGTTAGTTCTGTTAAAGTGATTTGGAAGGAATAATTAAGCAGTAAATGAAAAATTGATGTAATTGATTTTTTTTTGTAACTATTCAGCCTGATAAAAACGCTATCAATAACAATCTTGACAAAAAGTTGAAACGTAAATTTCATTCGGATCATTTATTTTGATTGTTGCTATTGATTGCTTTTTTGATTGTTAGATTGTTAGTGAGCAGACATCTCTATTTCGATGAAATCAGTACCAATAGGCAAATCGTGCCAGGCTGAATAGTTACGATAAATAAATAAACAGCAATTGCAGCAGCAAGCCCAGAAAAAATTGAACTTACAAAGACTGTGGCATCATAAATAGTAGTAAAATCCATATATTTATTCCTTTATTTTGAAATTATCCCCTTGTAAGAATCGCAATAATTGATACACAAATTAACCAGCATGGTTTGAACTTAGTGAATATCCATAGTGCATCCAATAATTTAACGATAATAGCAGTACTTTGAGCAGATACTCCATAAAACATTGGCTACTACTTATTAAGAGTTATATGTAGCATCTTTAAATTATTAAATATACCTATTTATAATTACACATGACATATTAATATTTTGTTATTGTACCAGATAATACAAAATTGCATATAAAAAGAACTATACCATCAATTATAATTCTGTGTCAAACAGCATTTTAAATTTAGGTTTTGGTGTGATATGTCGAGATTGAAGAACAATTATCAGAATTCAAGCATCTTTTTAACCTTCTCACCTATCAGGGAATCACATATTCATAAATCAATTCTTCAGATGCATGATAGAACAGAGCAGCACCTAAACTCATAAAGGCACCTTGCAGGAAGGAAGCAAAGAGATTTTGCAGCATCCACATGGTGAGATCATGGGAAGTAAACAAGGTGTTTCCCTGGATAATGAAAGAAGAATTTGTTATATTGCTAGTGTTTAGATATATTTTATTCCTCAATTGTTATTTCTAAATCAGTGTCCTGTTCTTTCTGGGTATTGAGTTCATCCGGGTTATGCCTGGAATGAAATCCTCTTTTCTTTTTGTACGTAAACGCAACATTAATATCATTAACAATA
Source organism: Methanolobus sp. ZRKC5 (assembly GCF_038446525.1). Lineage (GTDB taxonomy): Archaea > Halobacteriota > Methanosarcinia > Methanosarcinales > Methanosarcinaceae > Methanolobus. The sequence goes on along the minus strand of NZ_CP151792.1, from coordinate 1,025,670 downwards.
TATTACTTAATTTTATATTTAGGGCCAGAGGATGCAAGATGAAAAAATTAATGCTATTGAATAAGTTGTTTCTTATATGTGGGCTTGTGCTGATCTTAGCTTCAATTCCCGCTAATGCGGCAGAATTTGATGTGGATGTTGGATTTAATTCCACCGGGTCTAATGTTGGGTCACAAATATCCGTAGCACCTCTTAATCCTGCATTCGTTCAATATCAGGAAGAACTGAAGCAGAGTCAAAACGATGTTCCTGCTAGTGTGGATACAAATGGCAGCACTAACACATTTGCTCCTTCAAGTGTTATATTACCGGATAGTTCAGGGGAGAACTCACATCTGAACCTTTTGAGCAGCATTAATCTTTTTGAGGAAGATGGTTTCCCTAATGAGTTCGCACATCCCACTGGGCTGATGCCATCACCTGTGGACCTTTCTCATCTATCTCCTGTGAATATGGATGAGCTGTTGGCAAGTGAAGGATCTGGTTTTAGTCCCTCCAGCATCATGCCGACTGGTTTAGAGGTATATCCATCTCGTTATGACTTACGTGATAACAATGGGGTCACAGCAGTAAGGGATCAGGGTTATGCCGGGAGTTGCTGGGCTCATGCAAGTATCGGTTCTCTGGAATCATTTTTACTGCACAATCAGTCTGATACCTGGGATATTTCAGAGAACAATGCCAAGAATATTCTTGTATCTTCAAATCAGGATGGTTTTGACCGTGCTCATGGTGATGGCGGAAACAATCTGATCACAACTGCCTATTTCACCAGATGGGATGGTCCGGTGGTTGAGTCCGATGATCCTTACAACGATCTTTCAGGTATATCTCCCTCCAATACAACAGTGGCAAAACATGTTCAGGAAGTAATGATACTGCCAGGAGTAAATGAATCAAATGATCTCTTCAAATGGATGATCACTAATTATGGTGCTATCTCAGTATCCATGTGGTATGATGGCTCATGTTTCAATTCAGAGAACAATACTTATTATTACTACGATGAAATCAGGGGTACAAATCACGCTGTAACTTTAGTGGGCTGGGATGATGATTTCGACAGGCATAATTTTACTCAAACTGCTCCGGGAAACGGGGCTTTTATCATCAAGAATTCCTGGGGTACCAATTGGGGTGAAGATGGCTATTTCTATACATCGTATTATGACAACGCAACTGGACTCGATATAGGATTTTATGGATTAAATACTAAGCCTTATGGGCGTAATTTCATGTTTACGGCAGAAAATGTCAGTAATTACGACCATATATATCAGCACGATCCACTTGGATGGACTGCATGCACAGGTTACAACAATACTACAGCATACGGGGCAAATGTCTTCACTGCAACAACAAATGAATCACTTGAAGCCGTAAGTTTCTATACCGTTGACTCAAACTCATTCTATAACATCTCGGTCTACCGTGACCCCGAAACCGGTCCTGTCAATAGTTCAGGCCCTGTTTCTGTGCAGAATGGAAGCATTCCAATAGCTGGTTATCACACAGTTGACCTTGATACAAATGTTTCACTTCTTCAAGGGCAGAATTTCTCAGTAGTAGTCGAATTTACAACGCCGAATTACAATTATCCGATTGCTATCGAAAAAACAATATCTGGATACAGCAGCAATGCTCATGCTGAAGCAGGGCAAAGTTATATGAGTCAAAATGGAACGGAATGGGAAGATATATCCGAATCCGACAAGAATGTATGTATCAAGGCTTTCACAAAAGAGGAAAAAGTACCTAAAGCAGCATTTGTTGCAGGTACCAAGATTGTCCATATTAATGAGTCCGTAGACTTCCACGATGCAAGTCTCTTTTCTCCGACTGTATGGGAATGGGACTTTGGAGACAACAATAGCTCTACGTTGCAGAATCCAGTGCACACATATGCAAATTCTGGGGTCTATAATGTTTCACTCAATGCAACGAACTTCGTTGGCAGTAATGTTTCACTAAAAAGTTCTTTCATTCATGTACTTAATTCAACCATTATTGTGAACAGCAGTGGATCCGCTGATTTCACAAGCATTCGTGAAGCTATTAATGCTGCATCGGATGGCGATACTATAATGGTGGAACCGGGAATTTATAGTGAGAACCTTTATTTTGCAGATGACAATATTAGCCTTGTTTCATCCACTGGCAACCCTGTAGATGTTAGTGTTGTTTCCCCAGATTCCGATGACAGTACAATCGTTATAATAGCGGATGATATTGCGATTACCGGCATAAATGTTTCCGGCGGTTCGCGGGGAATATATATTTCTGGATCAAGTGGATGTAACATAACTAATTGTTATGCTGCGGATAATTTCATTGGTATCTATCTGTCTTCTTCACAGAACAACAGTATATCGAATTGTACCATGGATGACAATGGATATGGATTAGTAGTACAACGATCCAACAGCAACTATTTTGCAGACAACTCCCTGGTCAACAATATCTTTGATTGCGTCTTTGATTCAGAACCCAACACTGTGACTACGGGCAATACAATTAATGGCAAGGCCATTTACTATCTCGTGAACAGTTCTGATATGACTATCGATTCTGCTTCAAATGCCGGGCTTGTACATCTCATCAATTGCTCAAATATAACTGTACAGGATGTGGATATTACACGTAATCATTATGGTTTTTACCTTTACAACAGCAGCAATATCACTCTCACAAATTGTACATCTCTGGTTAATGCATATGGTGTCTACCTTTCTTCTTCCCACAACAACACAATGTATGATTGCAACATAAGTGCTAATATAATGTATGGGCTCTCGCTCACAGGATCCAGTGACAATTTGTTCTATAACAACTATTTCAACAATAGTTACAGCAATGTCCGTGTTTCCGGTGGAGCCGCCAATGAATGGAACACTGCAATGACTTCCGGCATCAATATCATCAATGGGACTTACCTTGGAGGCAACTTCTGGGCACAACCGGACAGTACAGGCTGGAGCCAGACACAATACTCTGTTGGAAATGGTTTCTGCCAGCCGTATGAAATAACGGATGACGGTAACAACACTGACCTTCTTCCACTGACCAGCAACGGACAACAACCAGAACTTGTTGAGAGTACTGCTCGCAGTGATAATGATGGCGTACATGTTCGCATTGGTGCCAGTTCAGTCCCTTCCTCAAAAGTAGCTGCAATGGACTCAAGTATTCGATACGTAGGCAGAGGCGGTGAAGTACAGTATGCTTTTACTGACAAGAAGACCCCTGTAACTGACATAAGGTTTGAGGCAGAAACCAATGAAGGATATGTTATGGCCACTGTCAATTTGTTGGATGAGCCTTCAGAGGAAATGCCTGCATCTCCTACTGTAAAACGCTACCAAAGTATGGACATAGTTCTGGGGGATGAGAGATTATCATCTTCAGACTGCATGGAAGGCGCAGTAATAGGATTTACTGTCTCAAAAGAATGGGTCTTATCTAATAATATAGACAAGACAAGTATTCGTATGGAGCACTATTCTGGCAGTGTCTGGGACAAATTACCCACTACGGTAATTGGTGAGGACGACGAGAATATCTATTTTGAATCTATAACAACCAGCTTCTCACCTTTTGTTATATGTGCAGATATAATTGGTACAAATATAAATGTTGGAAGCCCAGGTACAGAAATCCCTTCGAGAGATGATTATGATGTATTCTCAGTAACAGACGAAAATGTTCAGGATACTGATAAGAATGGGCAAGGGGAAAAAGCGTTGATTTTACCTTTCTTTGGTCTTGTCACAGTCTTAGGTTTGATTTACTGGAAGAAGTGATCAAAAGGAAAACTTTGATTTCCTTTTTTTAGAGGGTTTCTACAGCTATCATTTGAAGGTCTGTGAGTTGGCTCGTAGAAAACCTCTGAAAATCGGCATATTCTGAATACAATTGGCACATTTCTTCTAATATCAGGTAATATATTTGGAATGATTGTATGCTAGATTTTCGTCAAAAGATCGAGGATTTGTCCTTTTTAAATTATTATGTTAGAATAACATAGAAAATAGGCTTTCTATAGAGTCAATTTCATAGCAATATAAAAACAAGTGGCATCAATCATCACAAACGTCACGATTTATTGGAAGCATAACTCTGAAGTTGCTGCCTTTTCCAGGTTCGCTCTCGATCCTGATAGTCCCATTATGCATTTGGACATATTCTTTAACAAGAGTAAGTCCAAGTCCTGCACCGCCATACCTGCGTGTACTTGACCCGTCAACCTGTACAAAGGGTTCGAATATCTTTTCTATGTCATAGTCTGCAATACCAATTCCGTTATCAATGACGGAAACTTCAATGTTACCGTTTTTCTGTGTGACCTTGATTGTCACCATGCCGCCTTCTTGTGTGAATTTAAGGGAATTCTCCACCAATTTGTAAATGATTTCTTTGAATTTATTGGCATCAGCACAGATTTGTGGAATATGGGAGTCCCCACTGATATTAATGGATATGTTTTTCCTTGAAGACAAGAAATATACCTTTCTCTTGATTTGTTCAATGGTTTCCATGATATCAAGTATTTCAGGCTTGAACTCCAGCGACCCGGACTCGATTTTAGACAGATCCAATACATTGTCAACAAGACTTAGGAGCGAATGACCGTTCTTATTTATGATTTGAAGATATTTTTTTTGTTCCCCGGTAATTTCACCAGAAGTGCCATCTAACATAATGGCTGAAAAGCCCATTATGGAATTCAGGGGTGTCCTCAGTTCATGGTTCATATTAGACAAAAGCTCGCTCTTAAAGCGATTTGCATCCTCAGCGGTAATCTTTGCAAGCAACATATGTTCTTCTGCTTTTTTGCGCTCTGTGATATCAAGGGCAAAACCATCTATCATGAAAGCTCCCTCTTCCAGTTCACCGCTCGCTATTGCGTTAATTAACAGGCACAGTTCCTTGCCATCTGGACGTAAAGCTTCACATTCAAAATTCTCAACATACCCCTGTTCTTTAAGGATATTTACTACTTCTTTGCTACAAGCAGGTTCAATGTACAGTTGTTCTCCTATATCCTGGAAGTGCCTGGCGATTTGCTCAGTTTTGCTCAGGCCTACAATTCTGGACATTTCCGGATTTATCTGAATATTTTTTCCTTCAGAACTGGTACGGAACATTCCAACAGGAACATTATCTATAAAGTTTTGAAGCTTTGCCTCATTTTCTTTCAGAGCATCCTGAGTCCTTTTACGGAATAATTGATTATTAAGAAGAGTTCCCAGCAACACAGTTCCTATGGGATATATCAACATTACAGGAAAACTGATGTGATTTAGAACTTCCATGCCAACTTGCCAGGGAAGCAGCAACATGTACATAAGCATGACAATGTGGATCACAATACCAAAAATGTACAACTCAAACATACTGAAGAGTTTTTTGAAGCTTTCATGAAACTGTCTCCATAGTAGTCCTAATATCACAGAACTCATTGTTACTGCAATGCCAGCCACTGCGCCAGCACCGCCTTCATAGAGGCGGTAGGAACCAACAATTATTGCTCCAATGACAGCCGGAGTAAATCCAAAGAAAAGGCCGACTATACTTAGCAGAATAGAACGTGTATCGAAGATTATTCCAGGAGAAAGTTCCCATGGATTTAGCATCAAAGCAATGCCTATAAGGCCAATGATAATCCCTGCAACCGTACTTCTTAAGCGCGTGTTCATGTGCATATCGAAAAAAAGAACATCATACATGACACCTAGGGAAAGTAGCAAGGCTGCATTATTTATGAGAGCAATTAGCATTTCAATATTCATACAACACCTTTCTATCAGATAAATTAGGTCAATAACTGAACATTTCTCTCTTTTTGAATCAATCAATACTTAACATGGCCTTGTGAAATTCTGTGTTTTTTCTGAATACTTGAAATAAGAGTAATCAAATCAAATTCAACTTGATATTTCGTGTAGTTCCTTATTTTTTGAGATGCGTGGCTATAGAAGTATGGCTGTATATATAAATATTGTATGAATTTTATACAAATGTTCGAAAAAACAAATCATTGAAAAATACCATCATTATAATCTATAATGGCAGGGTTTTGCTGCAGAACCAAAAAAGTAATAAAAGGACAGATAACTGTCCTTAATCTGATCTCAGTTTTCTGATAACAAGGAAAGCAATAGATGCAATTGCAATTCCTGCAAGACCGGTAAATCCGGGAGTATCCTTTGTTTCTGCGCTTTCTGGCTCAGTATCTTCATCTACAGGTACGAAATATCCTGTTTCTTTCTCTGCGACTACTTCGTCTGCCTTATAGCCCACGACGTTGAAAAATGAAAATCCGGGTGTTTCAGCTGTGAGGTAGATGAATTCATCGTCTTCTTTTGCCTGGGTGGTCGGGAGGTTCTGCCACTGCTGATCATGATATCTTGTCATGCGTATGGTGGATGCATCAATGTCATTCTCTTCTATCCATTCCCTGCTTACTTTGAAATGGATAAGAACATTGTCGGCATTGTTTGTTGAGATAGTGCCTTCAGTTCCGATATCAATGCTCATTAACTGATAGGAAGTTCCTGGGGGAGATGGTATATCTTCAGGTGAATCTGATAGTACCTGAACTTTGGCAACAACAAGACCTTCATCATTCTTCGCATCAAAACTTACACCAAGAACAGGAGTATCGCTATCAGAGAAGTCATAGTTTATTTCTGTTCCTTTAATGACACGCAAGGTAGATGCTGCGGTTGTCTTAACTATAGCAGGATCCTGACCCTGGCTGACTGATGCACGGGTTCCTGATCTACCTGAACTTGGGCTGGAACTTGAAGACGAGCCAGAGTCCTTGAAAAGTCCAAAAGTACCAAATTCAGAAAGGGTTGCAGACAAATAATTTCCACTTGTGTTGAGTGAAGCATTTGGAACTTCTGCCCATGTAGGACCGTCCAACCTGTACAGAGCTACAGAAGATTCACCTGAACTGCTCATTCCGGAATCATCGTAGAAGAAAGTAACATTCAGATTACCAGATCGGTCAATACTTGCATAACCATTTATATTTGTTTTTCCAGAAAGGGCATTAGCATTTGTTTCTGATCCAGTTATACTGGTTGATGATGAATCTGTGATGAAAGAGAGTTGTGTCGAACTATAGGTTAATGCAAGTCTGTCTACTGGGCAACTAGCAGAAGAAGACATATAAATATCTTGTTCATTGTTGTCGTTTGCATTATTACTTGTCAGATTATTGCTGGTTGATAACCGAAGATAAATACCTTTATTATTGTCACTGGCATGGTTGCTTGTTAGATTGTTGTTGTCTGAGTAATAAAAGTAAATACCATAATCATTGTTATTATTGGCATCATTGCTTGTCAGATTATTATAGTCTGATCGATAAAGATCAATACCTCTATTATTGTCACTGACATTATTAGTTGTCAGACTATTTCTGCCTGATCGATAAAGGTAAATACCGTAATTACATTCCGATGTTGTAACATTTTCTATTGTTGAATCAGTGGTGTATGCAAACGTAATTCCATTGAATTCATTTGTCACTTCAATATCTTTTACGGTAATATTGACAGAATTGACCACATAAACAATTCCTGCTGAGGAAGGTACTTCTTCATCTGCACGGTTTGTCCAGTAGTAAACAGGTTTACTATCAACCGTATTGCTATCATCAATATCATGAATGTAATCATCCAGATTTGAACTTGATACATAGAGATTATAGATATTTGATGACATTGTATTACTTGTAAGATTATTGTTGTTTGAAGAATAAAGCCATAAACCGTAGTTATTTTCACTGGCATTATTGCCTGTCAGATTGTTGTTGTCTGAATATCTAATGTTAATGCCTTGATCATTGTCATTGGCATTATTGTTTATTAGATTGTTATTACTCGACGAAGAAAGAGAAATTCCGTTGTCATTGTTATTACTGGCATTATTGCTTACTAGATCATTGCTGCTTGCCGAAGCAAGGTAAATACCGTAATCATTGTCGCTGCTAATATTATTGCTTGCCAGTTCGTTGTTGTCTGAGTGATAAAGGTAAATGCCATGTTCATTGTTACTGCCATTATTGTTTGTCAGATTGTTGTTGTCTGAGTAATAAAGGTAAATACCACGTTTATTGTCACTGGCATTGTTGCTTGTTAGATTGTTGTTGCCTGAGTTATCAAGATAAATTCCGTAATCATTGTCAATGGCATTATTGTTTCTCAACTCATTGACATTAGAGTGATAAAGATAAATTCCGTCATCACATTCTGATGTTGTGGTATTTTCTATTGTTGAATTAATGGTGTATGCAAATGCAATTCCAGTGTATTGATTTGCCACTTCAGTATTTTTTACAGTAATATTGGTAGAGTTGACCACATACACAAGCCCTGCATCAGAAGGCACTTCTTCATCTGCACGGTTTGTCCAGTAGTAAATAGGCTTATCATCAACCGTATTGCTATCATCAATATCATTAAGTAGATCATTTAGATCTGAATTAAATACATTAACATTAAAATTATAGGTATTTGCTGACATTACATTCCCTGTCATATTGTTGCTACTTGAGGAAAAAAAACGAATACCGAAATCATTGTTACTGGCATTATTGTTTGTTAGATTGTTGTTGTTTGATGAAGAAAAGCGAATACCGCAATCATTGTCACTTGCATAATTGCTTGTCAGGTTATTGCTGCTTGAAGAAGTAAGGTAAATTCCATAAGAAGGGTTATCCACTGCAGTATTGCCTGTCAGTTCATTGTTGTTTGAACTAGAAAGAGCAATACCGTGAATATCATTACAACTGGCATTATTACCTATCAGTTCATTGCTATCTGCGTAATAAAATTGGATACCATAATAATCGCCACTGGCATTATTGCCTGTTAGTTTGTTGCCACTTGAGTGTGAAACAGAAATGCCATAATTATGGTTGTCGATTGCATTGTTGCCTGTCAAATTGTTGTTGTTTGACGAATCAAGAACAATACCATAATAATTTCCAGTCACTATATTATTTGAAATAGTACAGTTAGAATTTGAGTCCAAATAAATGCCAACCAGAGAAGAGACAGATGCACCTGTTACAGTAAATCCATTGATGGTCACATTACTAGCTGTAATGTTGACTGCATCGCTATCTGATGATGAATTTACGATCGTGTTTGCTGCACCGCTCTGAGAACGTATAGTCACTTCATGGTCGACAACTATGTTCTCATTGTAAGTACCGTCGCTTACAGTAATGATATCACCATCAGTTGCATTTGCAAGTGCAGCACTTATATTCAAATAGTCTTCACCAGCAGACCCTACCGTAATCTCTGCTGCTGAAACTGTTGTTATGCATGAAAATGATAATAGCAAGATCATTGCTATGATCTGATACTTTAAAATGGGTAACTTGAACTTTTTCATAATGAACACCACAAACAGTAAGCACTAATATATTTTGACTGAAATGCATATCGGTGTGAATATTATATATGGATTATCCTGTTATGTTGATTTTTTCTTTTATTATGGGTGCAATTTTCAAGAATTGCTAATTTTGTCTTGTGATTTGTGAGGTCGTTCCTTCATTTCCCACATCAATGCCCATCAACTGATAGGAATTACATGATTGTGTGCAATGAGGAAAATATCACTGCTCAGGTGGCTGTTTGCAGCAAAAAAAGTCATATGTCTTCATACTCTGAAATCAGGCAGTATATTATGTATTAGAATAATATATTTATAGTTGATTGGACATCAAATGGATATGACATATAGCAACGAAAAAGAATCCGATTATATACATTTCAGTGGATTGACATTACTTTTTCTTGGGACACTTGGGTTAACTGTGGACTTTGTTGCAGCTTTTTTGTTTGATTTTGATGTTTATTTACTTGTACTACTCATGTGCACATTCATAATTATCGAGGGATTGGTATTGATAAATAAAAACAAACAGGTTCGTAGTATGGGCGAATGAAACAATAAAGTAGTATCCTCTTCCTGTAATCCATTTTTCAAAATTATCATAGCTTTCATCTTTATTGATAGTGACTCTTTTTAGCGTTCAATGACTTTCTGTTTCCATTAATTTGTGTATTACTTGATTTCAGGGTCCTGTGACATCCATAACTACAAATCCATTCGAAGTTTAGACAATTCTTTAATATGTGTGGGTAATATTGTACATTATGCGATAACCGGTCAGAATTGCCGGTTAAGAAAACATCTAACAAGGAGAACGTAACAATGTCACTTGAAAATAAAAACGATAGATCATATTTTGCTATCATTGCATTATCAGTAGTACTGGTGGTTATGTCGTTAACGATATACGCCATATCACAGGATGGGTCTGAAACAGACACAATGAACATAATTTCCATGAGCGGCTACTCTGAACAGAAGGTCGTGCCTGATACCGCAAGTTTAAGCATAGGTGCCGTGGTCCAGTCAGAAACCTCAAAGGCAGCGACCAGTGAGAATGCAGCCATCATGAGCACTGTCATAGAAGAACTCAAAGCCCTCGGTCTTGAGGACAGCGAGATACAGACCTCTTATGTTTCCGTGTATCCGATCTACAACTACGATAAAGAGCGAACTATCACAGGCTACTCAGCCTCCAACAGTGTAGAGGTCACAACCACAAACCTTGATATCCTGGGTGATGTCATTGACAGGTCAGCAGCTGCCGGAGCTAATCAGATAGGAAGTATCTCCTTCTCAGTATCTGACGACCAGCAAAAAGAACTTCGTGAAGACCTCATGGACGAAGCCGTAACTGATGCATCCTCAAAGGCCAACACTCTTGCCAGCAGTCTGGGAGTTAAGATTACCGGCGTGAAGACCTCATCCATAAACGAAGGCGGCAACTCCAGGGTTTATTATGCAATGGCTGATACAGCAATGGAAATGGATGAAGAAGCACCTGCTACTCCAATCGAGCCAGGAGAGTCCACAGTTTCAATGTCAGTACAGGTCACATACTACATTGGATAAACTCATCGGACAAAACAATTGAAAATTAAAGGTAACTATTCAGCCTGGCACGATTTGCCTATTGGTACTGATTTCATCGAAATAGAGATGTCTGCTCACTAACAATCTAACAATCAAAAAAGCAATCAATAGCAACAATCAAAATAAATGATCCTAATGAAATTTACGTTTCAACTTTTTGTCAAGATTGTTATTGATAGCGTTTTTATCAGGCTGAATAGTTACAATTAAAGTTTAAAAACGACCAGAAGTTGCAGATGGCCAGTATGATGACGAGTACGTTGTCTGCAACTTCTCATGTGTATGCGTCAATTAACTAACCACCCACTATCCATACACAACCCCTGACCACCAGTTGAAACTGGTGGTCTTTTTTTCTTTATGCTTGCTTGTTTCCATAAACTGCAAGCTCATCTCAACAAATACTTATACACGTAATGATTACAAAAATAATTGTTACATTATTTAACACAGAAATTTGTTTTTGTATCAGCTTTTTCTTAACTTAAAGTATGTATTATTTACTCTCAACCATCATCCTAACAACCCTCGGCCCATTCAACTCCACCGCTATCTCACGCATCTCATTTAGCTTATTCCTGTACTTTTCATCATCAATAAGCAATCTGATGTTCTCAAGTATATCTTCAGGAGATGTGGAATAGTCCAGCTTTCTTCCGAGGTTATCTTCCTCGATAACTAAAGTGTTGTTTCGTTGTTCGCTGTGGTTTTGGTCAGGAATGGTGATCATGGGGACAGCAAAGCTCACGGCTTCCATCATGGTGCTGTGCCCGCCAGGGGCGATAATCACATCGGAAGTCTTCAGGTATGGGAACTGGTCATCTATAAACTTGAGGACCTGCACATTCTCAGGGATGGTGCCGACGTCTGAAGGATCAAAGCTTGGTCCGGAAAGCAGGGTGTAATTGATACTGTTATCCATACCGGCGGCTTCTATAACTTTTCGGAAAATAGCTTCTCTGTGACCAAAACCTCCGATGGTGCAGAGCACATGAGGCCGGTTCAGCTTTTTGGCGGTAGTTTCTTCAAAGCTCTTGCCGACGAGTGGACCGCTAAAGAAAACCTTCTTCCACATCTTTTCCTTGAATTTCAGGTTCTTCCGACATATTGTATGTGGGAGCGGATAATCCGGAATGATCACTCCATCTGCCAGTTTGAAAATGCCTGTGCAGAATTGTTTAACGATCTCGGCCAGAATCTTGCTTGACACTCCTTTCGCCTTAAAGAACTCTTCCATGTTCGACTGGTTTACTATTATGTAACAGGGTATGCTGCGCAATCTTGCGCTCAGTATTCCCATGAAATAGCTGTCTGATATAACAACATCCGGTCTTTCCTTTTTGAGAATTCTTCGAAGTTCGATCAAACCCCACTTTGAAGGGCTGTACTCCCATTTCTTAAAAGTTGCAAGAATAGACTTATTTATATTCAGGGAACCTGCCTTGCCGACAAGTGTGATCTCCGGTGGGATTTCATGCGTGATGAACCCGTTACGGTCAATAAGCTTTCTGGAATATCCATAAGCACCAAAATAAACCTCATGCCCGACAGATGTCAGTTCTTTTCCTATTGAAATGCATCTGCTTGTATGGCCCAATCCCTCTCCGCAGACAAATATCATCACTTTCATCGTAGCACCAAAAAATATCCATCTCATAAAAATTGACTGGTGTTCATAGGTCCTTATTTTTTAAAAATATTATTATAAAGGTTGTATCCATCAACATCGTGGATAAATTATTCTCACTGGATTCAATCTCAACAGTTGATAATGCGCCCAATTCTAGACGCCTGGGGTTGCTTCGATATCCTGTATCACAGGAACGAAGGTCTGGAATTAAAGAAATATTGTGCACGTGTAGATTCGCTTTACACCAACTATTTCACCGAAGTCTGCTGCTTGTCGGACGAAATTATTTTTTGTATCGTATTGTCCAGTTTCCGAAACAACTTATCACATCCATGATGTTGATTTATTTCACTTCCTTGTCACCGTGTATATTTTTCAAGTCTGAAATAAATATTTAACCACTGATATCTATAGATGCCTTTATTTTCTATATGAACCCATATCAAAACTATAAATACTATTATTATTAATGTTATTATGGGGATATAAATGGAATTCAGAGAACTCTCTGATGAACAATGGAAGTTTATTAGACCGCATTTACCTCCGCAACCAATAACCGGAAGAAAGAGAGCTGATGACCGTAAGGTCATCAATGGTATTCTCTTTGTTCTGATAACCGGTTGCAGATGGGGAGATATGCCAGATAGTTATGGTTCCCAAGCAACTGCCTGGAGACGACTAAAAAGGTGGTCCGAAGAAGGGATATGGACTATGATAATGGAATCCCTTCGGGATTCTGCTTACCAAAAAGGTAAGTTCACCATGGATGTTGTATGTGTTGATAGCAGTTTTATTGAAACTAAAAAAGGGGAGAAGATTCCGCATACAACGGTCACAAAAAAAGGAACGGCATAATAATCCATGTTTGTGTAAGTTGCGAAGGCTTTCCTTTGACAATACAGATCGCTTCTGGAAAGGAGCATGATAGTCAGTATTTCATAGAGGTTATGGAAAGTGTCAGGGTCAAAACTGATGGAAGACCAAGAACTAGACCATCGGAAGTGCTTGCAGATTCGGCTTATGATACTGTTGTAATCAGAAAATATTTGAGATCAAGAGCAATCAAAAGTAACATTCCTGTCAATATCAGGAATAAGAAAAAGAGCAAAAGAGGAAGACCTACAAGGTTCGAGTATGAATCATACCATAAAAGAGGAACAATAGAACGATTCTTTGCATGGTTGAAGATGGGTTTCAGAAAAATAGCAAGTAGATATGAAAGACTTAACGTGGTTTTCAAGGGGCTAATAGAAATTGCATGTTTTATGTTATGCTGGAAAAAGGTAGAAGGGACGTTTTGAAATGGGCTCTATGACAAAACCCTTAATATTACTGGCATAAAGTTATCAATATGTCTATATTCTTGCATGTTGTTAGATTGTATGGAAGTAAACTCACGGAGATTGTATGAGATTCCTTATTTTCGTATGTGGAGAAGGTCTGGGACACACGGGTAGATGTATCTCGCTGGCAAACGAGCTGTTGGTCGCAGGGCATAGTGTACACATTGGTGCCTATGGTTATTCCAAAGAACTGATAGAAAGGTCAGGGCACAGAGCAACAGAGATTCCGCAGGAACTCCAGCTTACAGGAAAGGATGGTTCTCTTGACCTGAAAAACTCCATAATGTCAACAGTAAAAGGCATCTCTCCCGGAAAGATAAGAATGGTCCGGAACCTGCTAAAAAAAACCAACCCGGATTTTGTGATATCAGATGGCTACTATCTGGGTATCATCGCGGCAAAATTCAAAGGAATACGCAGGTGTATGATAGTGAACCAGTCCAGTATGCAGGAATTTTTCAAGGGTAAGGGGCTGGTCATAGGATTGGCAGGGTCTGCTGTAAGGGCTTTCTACACATGGATCTATAATCATATAGACATCATCTTTGTTCCTGATTTTTCTCCTCCATTTACAATATGCGGTTCTAACCTTGCGTTTCCTCTGGGGGTTGAGAAAAAAGTAGAGTTCAGCGGACCTGTATTAAGAAAAAGATTCGATGAAGTGGTTCCAAAGGACAATGTAAAAAGACCTCATGTACTTTGCAGTATCGGGGGATTCGGATATCGGCTCCAGATATTCAAAACCATAGTTAAAGCTGCAGCAATGGATCTGAATATCAATTACACTTTGATCGGAGGCCCGGATCTTGATTATGATGTGCTTGACAACGTACCTGGAAATGTAGATATTTGCAGGTTTGTAGCGGATCCGTTTCCTTACTACAGATCAAGTGATCTAATTATATGTACGGGGGGACATGGGACACTCACAGAATCTCTTAGCTTTGGATTACCGGTCATTTCCTTCCCGGATCAGTCACATAATGAGCAGGAGAACAATGCCCGTCTTTTAGAAAAGAATGGGTATGGGCTGAGTTTTTCATATTCTGTATCTCCTGAGGAACTAATGGGCGCAATTCATTCTCTCATAAATGATGAAAAGTTCAGATCAAATACATCTGAATTGAAAAAGCAGGCACAACTTATGGATGGTCCTGCTTATATACGAAAAAGGCTGGAAAAGTATGAAAGCTCACATTCTCATTAATAGTTCCAGTAATCTGTACAATTCCTCATGATTATGGGCCATAAAAGACTTTTAAACTTCGGGGTAATCTATTATTATGGATAAAATGACGGCCATTTTTGCTATAATGGTGGTGGTCACTGTCATGACTACAATGTGGTTTCTAGGTGGGGTGTATGAATCTATGGTGTCGGAACAAATTGAATATGAAACGCTTGATGAACTGGATGAAGGCGTGGAATTAAGGCAGTACAGAGAAATAACTGTGATATCAACAGTAGCAGATGATTCTGGAAAGGCTTTTTCCAGGCTTGCGGGTTATATTTCGGGTACTAATAAAGAAAACTTGAAGATAAGGATGACCGCACCTGTGATATCCACCAGGGAACTATCCTCTGTCAACATGTCCTTTGTCTTACCGGCTGGTTACAATATGAGCAATGTTCCGGATTCAGAAAGAAGTGACATTTCCATCCATACAATTCCTTCCCGGAAAGTGGCAGCAATAAAATTCTCGGGATATGCGAATGATGATGCAGTTGAAAAGAACAGGGCTCTTCTGAGATCACAACTCGATGAGCATGGTCTGGTTACTAAAGGGGACTTTTTCCTGATGCGCTACAATCCTCCATGGATTCCTCCTTTTCTCATGCGAAATGAAGTCGCTATTGAGGTGGAATGATTGGTCGAAAAATACAAACGTTCGCTTTTCATCTTCAGGCGTGATCTTCGCGTGGATGATAACACTGCTTTGAACAAGGCACTGGAATTCTCCGATGAGGTAATTCCTTGTTTTGTATTCGACCCGAGGCTTGCGGACGAGAATAGGGAGTATTTTAATTACAATTCTTTCCAGTTCCTGCTGGAAAGTTTGGAAGACCTTAAAGCACAACTGGAATCAAAGGGTGGCAGGCTGTTCATCTTTTCCGGGCTTCCTGAAAATGTCATTACAGACCTTAAACAAAGCAATGGTGTTGATGCTGTATTTTTCAACCGGGATTATACTCCTTTCAGTAGGAAGAGGGATGATCTAATTAATCAGGTATGTAATGATGCAGGTATCGATGCAATAAGTTTTCATGATGTTCTCCTCCATGAGCCGGGTACTGTGCTTACTAACGAAGGGAAACCTTATCGTGTGTTCTCCCAGTTCTTCAGGAAAGCTTCAAAAACAGAAGTTCCTCTGCCGGTTATACAAGAGGGGGGCAGATTCTATTCTAAAGATATTGATCATGGGGAAATTGAGCTTTCCGAATTCTCTTTCCTGAACAAAAATGAGTTCCTGTTTACCAAAGGTGGTAGAAGCTATGCTTTATCTGTTTTGCAGGAACTCCGGGATTTCAGAAATTATGATAATGAACGTGATTTCCCATCTATGCATGGAACAACTGGATTGTCAGCCCACAATAAACTTGGCACGGTCTCAATAAGGGAATTCTATCATTATGCAGTGGATGAACTGGGTCAAGGGCACACCCTCATAAATGAACTTCACTGGCGTGATTTTTTCATTCATATTGCCATCGAGTTTCCTTATGTTTTCCAGAAGGCTTTTAAGCAAAAGTTCGATGCCCTTTCATGGTCTGGCGATAAGGGACTTTTTGATGCGTGGTGCAAAGGTCAAACTGGCTTCCCGATTATCGATGCTGGCATGCGGGAACTGAACACAACCGGATATATGCATAATCGTGTAAGGATGATAGTTGCTTCTTTCCTTGTAAAAGACCTGCATATCGACTGGAAATGGGGTGAACGCTATTTTGCAAGTAAACTTGTAGATTATGATCCTTGTGTGAATAATGGTAACTGGCAGTGGGCTGCATCCACGGGAGCTGACTCACAACCGTACTTCCGTATTTTCAATCCCTGGACTCAGCAGAAAAGGTTTGATGCAAAATGCATTTACATCAAACAGTGGGTTCCTGAACTAGTAGAGGTAGAGCCAAAGGTCATCAATTCTCTTGATAAAGGACAACCGCTTCTCGGAGTTGCTTATCCACAAGCAATTGTGAACCATGCTCAGGAACGTAATCGTGCACTTTCAATTTTCAAGTCAGTAAGTTGATGAATGGCGAAAATCAATTTATTCCGCAATATTAATATGTAAAGTATCTCTTTACAACATGTCCTGTTATGCGGGGGTCGCCCAGCCTGGCCAAAGGCGCAGGGCTTAGGACCCTGTCTCGTAGGAGTTCGTGCGTTCGAATCGCACCTCCCGCACCATTCTTTTTATTTTGATGGTTCAATTAGGTCTTTAGTTTCCATTCTTTTCTCATGTAATATGTATATCGAGACAAATTGAATCCACGATGTTCATATTTTCATCAAAAAGTGTTAACATAATACTATACTTGTCAGAAGGAACCGATTCAAGTTGATTTGAGTAGTTAATGCCTTTTGATATATTGTCAAATGGGTTGACCGTTAGATCAATTTTAAAAAAGAAACTATCCAGCACTTCCTCAGTGTTTTTATTTATAAGATTGCTCTTTACAACATAATCTTTTTGTGTCGTTGTAGGGTTGGACACTGAAAAATAGATGGATATAGAATCAAGCGAAGATATTTCTCTTTCGATTCTTGAATTTCCTTTCTGGATGATGTGGTATCCGCCTTCGTATCTACCATCGTAACGTAGCAAACCTACGTCTTCAGGGTTATTTCGGTTTGCAAAGTTCAGACAGCTATAGTCGTTGTTAGTAAGGTCTGTCATGTAGATGGATCCCATGGGGGAGTTATCTGGTGCTTCATTTAGTATCTCAATTGTAAATGCCATATTTGTTGGCGCTATTTTACTGACCAGTTTATCATTGAAATCGCACCAGTTGACAGGCACTGCAATATACCTGCCTTTTATTCCAAAAAGGTCTCTGGTTGTCGCACCACTTGGATCAGTGAGATAGATATATTCTTCATCGTACCCCACTGCAATAATTGCATGCCCTTTTTTTATGCCATCGGAAACTTCATATTGAAAAGCCATAAGTATTGGCTGCCCTCTATCTATATTGTCCTTGATCAGCGCATTGAAGTTGTCAGCATTGAAATTTCCAAGGTTGTATCCCCATACTGTTTTTCTAGTGCTCAATGAGGCGGATTGTTTGGAGTAATCTTCCAGTGAATTATCATATGGGTTGTACTGGCCTGAAAAAGTATCACTATGGCCGGAATCAAAATATTCAGCCATCTTCCATGGTTCTATCTGGTGGTTATTGTAGTTGAACATCATCGAAAGACAGTAGTAGAGGCACCAGTTTGTATCTCCCTGATTGCAGTATGGTACTGGCAGTATGGTAGTTTCACATAGGGTTTTATTGGCACTTGAGGATGTGTTTTCAGTTATTCCTTCGGTTGGTGCAATATTGCATATGAGTAGTATCACAACAAAGGTTATTGTGGCTATTACTTTCGCTGTAAAAGCAAAGCTATTTCTCCGAATAATTTCTGGATCCCCCGACCCGCTCATACTCCATTTGACTCCTTGTCTCGTTTTTCAGGTTATATGTTAAGGTTCATCATAGGATGGTCTGTAAACATCATTCTACAATGCAGATACACATTGCACACCTGTCTTTATTTTTTCAATCGAGTTTGTTATTATATATAGCTTGCTGCTAGTGAAAATATACTAACTATTATCATAATGAGATTGACTATTTGCCAATATGCAACTGTTGCGCACCAAATGGTAGTTTATGTTTTTAGGGGATAGAAAATATTATGTATAAAGGTGTTTCTCTAACTTAATGTGTCAGTAGATAATGAAATACGCGTAAGTCTGAGCAGAGACTTAACCCTCTTTGATATAACAATGATAGGTATTGCCGGGATGATAGGGGCCGGTATCTTTGCTCTGACTGGTATTGCCACCGGGATTGCAGGTCCTGCAGTCCTTCTTGCGTTTCTGCTAAATGGTATTGTTGCAACTTTTACAGGACTTGCATATGCTGAACTTGGTTCTGCTATTCCTGAAGCTGGGGGCAGTTATCTCTGGGTTAAAGAAGGTATCGGGAATCATTTCGGATTCCTTGCCGGTTGGGTTGACTGGGCGGCTCACACTATAGCATGTTCCCTGTATGCAGTTACATTCGGTGCATTTTTTTCTGAATTTGTAATTCATTTTTTAGGATATGATGGGATATCACAGAGCACTTTGATTAGCATCTCCGCATTTGTTATTGTCACTCTTATGGCGTACCTTAATTATCTTGGTGCAAAAGAAAGTGGACGGATTGGTGGGATGGTCACTCTTTTCAAAGTTGCTATCCTTATAGTGTTCGCTTGTTTTGGTATCTACAAAACATTCATCACACCTGATTGGTCTGCTGCATTTCTTGCAGATCCCTCATTCCTGCCTAATGGCTTTGGTGGTCTTCTCGTTGCAATGGGTCTTACATTCATAGCATTTGAAGGATATGAGATAATTGCTCAGAGCGGTGAGGAGGTTAAAAATCCTGAAAAGAACATACCCAGAGCTATATTGTTGTCACTGTGGGTTGCTGTTATTATCTATATAATGGTGGCATTTGCTCTGATAGGTGCCATTAAGGTAGATGGACCCAGCTGGATATATCTTGGAGAGCTTGGTGAATTCAGTATGATACGGGTTGCAGATCAGATAATGGCATTCGGTTCTGTCCTTATTCTTGCAGGTGGTTTTGTTTCTACGATAAGTGCCATGAATGCTACTGTTTATTCTTCTTCCCGAGTTGCGTTTGCCCTTGGAAGGATGGGGTATCTGCCAGAAGCTCTTTCCAGGATAAATGAAAAAAGAAGAACGCCTCATTATGCTATTCTTTTCAGTTACTTCATTATTGTATCTATGACGCTTGCCCCAATCGAAACTGTTGCTTCTGCGGCAAATGTAATGTTCCTTATTCTCTTTATTCTGGTCAATTCCGTACTCATTATCCTACGGTTTAGACGACCTGATCTTAAAAGGGCCTTTAAGATGCCTTTTGCTCCTTACCTTCCTATAATTGCAATAGTTGTTCAGCTTGTTATTGGTTATTATCTTATAACTGCGATAGAACATACGACTTTTATTGTAGGAATAACTATATTCTGGATACTTGCTGGTTCATTCTTCTATTTCTCTTATTCTGAAAAAGAGATGAAGAAGCGTGCAAAAAGCCTCAGAAGAAAGGTTTATGAGGAAAAACCATTTGCTGAAATAGGTTATAAGATCCTGGTTCCTGTGAAAAATATTGCTACTGCAGGGGACCTGGCTAAGCTTGCCGCTATGGTTGCAAAAGAAAAGAATGGTCATGTAGTTTTCCTTAAAGTGCTAACATTTCCGGAACAGACTCCTCTTTCAGCAACTGATTCTTATGTAGAGAATAAACGATCTTTGATAAGGGGTCTTATCGAGTCGGTGGATGTGCCTGCTGGCGGTATAATTAAAGTAGGGAGGAATGCTTCAGATTCGATTCTTGATACGATCGAAGAGGAAAAGCCGGATATGATCATTATGGGCTGGAGGGGCAGGACATTCCGTCATGATTTTGTGCTTGGAAGCACGCTGGATCCGATTCTCCTAAAAGCTCCATGTGATGTTGTTGTTGCCAGATTTGAACTTGGTCGTAGTCTTGAGAACATTAAGAAGATATTGTTGCCTACTGCAGGTGGCCCGCATGCAGCTCTGGCTGCAGAGCTAGCAAAAGACCTGGCAATTGCTGAAAATGCCAGTGTTACAATGCTTAATGTGGGCAGGTCGGCCGATGATGAAGCTAGAGCTACTACGGCATTCAGGAGTCTGGAGGGCTTCTTCGAAGGTGTGGATGCAACGGGGAAATTTATAGTTTCAAGTAATATTGAAAAAGGTCTGTCATCCGAGGCCGAAAAGCAGGACGTTGTGTTCATAGGTGCTACTACAAGGCCTTTCCTGAAGAATTTCTTGATGGGTGTTTTCCCTGAAAAGATCATTAGCAACACTGATAAAACTGTGATAATGACTCGCAAATGGATTAAACTCAGGGATGTCCTTAAAAAATAAAGGCAATAAAAGAAAATATTCACTCAATATCATCTGATATTGCCTTATAATTTTCATATTTTTAGCAGAATAGTCTTCTTTTATTGCAAGTCACAATTGTTATCTCCCTTTTCTCCGCAACCTTTTTATATCAGCATTGACTTGTAAGGGTGCTCTCACTGAGCCCAATGATGCGGCCAACGCATCAGGAAAATTCGCTTTGTGAGAACAAATTGATGAAGTACTAATTTCATTTCATCAGGTAGGTGTTACAAAGGTTCCTTCTTTGCTTTCGAATCTCTTGATTCGGAAGATATATATAGGATGGTGTCCTTTGAAGGAGTCCGCGTGAATGCGCGAAAACACTTACAATCACCGCCTTTCATTAAGTGGAGGCAAGAGTTATTTCTTGCCTGACGTTGGATTTGGCAGTTCGGTTAATTCTGACCGGTAGTGTCTAATATACTACCTAAATAAGGAATTAACCAACTAATGTGCAAAGTAAAGAAATTCTCTAGTGAGAGTTCTTTCCTAAAAATTCCTTAAATGACTTCCAAAATGCATTAAACTTTTGTGTGAGATCAACAATTCTGGTTGATCCTGCCAGAGGTCACTGCTATCAGTGTGCGACTAAGCCATGCGAGTCAAATGTTCTTCGTGAACATGGCGTACTGCTCAGTAACACGTGGATAATCTGCCCTAAGGTCAGGCATAACTCCGGGAAACTGGTGATAATACCTGATAAGCCATAGAATCTGGAATGATCTGTGGCTCAAAGCTCCGGCGCCTTAGGATGAATCTGCGGCCTATCAGGTTGTAGTGGGTGTAGTGTACCTACTAGCCGACGACGGGTACGGGTTGTGAGAGCAAGAGCCCGGAGATGGATTCTGAGACATGAATCCAGGCCCTACGGGGCGCAGCAGGCGCGAAAACTTTACAATGCGGGAAACCGCGATAAGGGGACACTGAGTGCCAGCATCTTATGTTGGCTGTCCACATGTGTAAATAGCATGTGTTAGCAAGGGCCGGGCAAGACCGGTGCCAGCCGCCGCGGTAACACCGGCGGCCCGAGTGGTGACCACTATTATTGGGTCTAAAGGGTCCGTAGCCGGTTTGATCAGTCTTCCGGGAAATCTGACAGCTCAACTGTTAGGCTTCCGGGGGATACTGTCAGACTTGGGACCGGGAGAGGTAAGAGGTACTACAGGGGTAGGAGTGAAATCTTGTAATCCTTGTGGGACCACCAGTGGCGAAGGCGTCTTACCAGAACGGGTCCGACGGTGAGGGACGAAAGCTGGGGGCACGAACCGGATTAGATACCCGGGTAGTCCCAGCCGTAAACGATGCTCGCTAGGTGTCTGGGACGGTGCGACCGTTTCAGGTGCCGCAGGGAAGCCGTGAAGCGAGCCACCTGGGAAGTACGGCCGCAAGGCTGAAACTTAAAGGAATTGGCGGGGGAGCACTACAACGGGTGGAGCCTGCGGTTTAATTGGACTCAACGCCGGAAAACTCACCTGGGGCGACAGCAATATGTAGGTCAGGCTGAAGGTCTTACCTGAATCGCTGAGAGGAGGTGCATGGCCGTCGTCAGTTCGTACTGTGAAGCATCCTGTTAAGTCAGGCAACGAGCGAGACCCGTGCCCACTGTTGCCAGCATATCCTTCGGGATGATGGGTACTCTGTGGGGACCGCTGGTGCTAAACCAGAGGAAGGTGCGGGCTACGGTAGGTCAGTATGCCCCGAATCTCCAGGGCTACACGCGGGCTACAATGACCGGGACAATGGGTTCCTACCCCGAAAGGGGTTGGTAATCTCATAAACCCGGCCTTAGTTCGAATTGAGGGCTGTAACTCGCCCTCATGAAGCTGGAATCCGTAGTAATCGCGTTTCAATATAGCGCGGTGAATACGTCCCTGCTCCTTGCACACACCGCCCGTCAAACCACCCGAGTGAGGTATGGGTGAGGGCACGGACCTTGTGCCGTGTTCGAACCTAAATTTCGCAAGGGGGGTTAAGTCGTAACAAGGTAGCCGTAGGGGAATCTGCGGCTGGATCACCTCCTAAGCAGATCGGCATAAAGCCGATCACCACAACCGGTCAGAAATCGAAAAACTGCCAAATCCGAAAAAAGTTACATGGATTCATTAAGAATGGAATCCACGAGGGGCTTGTAGATCAGTTGGAAGATCGCCGCCTTTGCAAGGCGGAGGCCTTGGGTTCGAATCCCAACAAGTCCATTATTAGTGCACCTGGAGAGTAATTTCTTCGGGGAAGGATGAAGTGGCTGAAGCAACGACAGCTGCAATGAGATCGTGTATATGCATGCATATATCAGACGCTCACTGGACAAAGTGAGATGGACTCTGGTAATTATGCCTTCAGGTGGATGGCTCGGCTCAAGAGCTGATGAGGGACGTGCCAAGCTGCGATAAGCCCAGGGTAGGTGCATGGAGCCTATGAACCTGGGATTTCCTAATGGGTCTTCCTAACACATTTTGTGTGTTGATCAATACTGATCGGGAACGCCCCGAATTGAAGCATCTTAGTAGGGGCAGGAAAAGAAATCGAAGAGATGCCGTTAGTAATGGCGAATGAACACGGTACAGTTCAAACTGAATCCCACTGGTAACATGTGGGAGATGTGGTGTTGTAGGCTTTTTCTAAAGATCCCACTTAATCGAAATCGAATTTTTCTGGAACGTTAAACCATAGAGTGTGATAGTCACTTAGATAACGATTAAAGGATCCGGATTATAGCCTGAGTAGCGTGAGTTGGAATTCTCGCGTGAATTTGGGAGGCACCAACTTCCAAAACTAAATACTTCTTGAGACCGATAGTGAACTAGTAGGGTGACCGAAAACTGAAAAGTACCCCAAGAAGGGAGGTTAAAAGTGCCTGAAACCTGAAGGTGATGGAGCGATATAGCGTTAAAGGATCTTTAATGCGAAGGAAACAGCCGCGAGGCTGCAGTACGGGCATTATTGCCAATGTTATATCTTACGTTTTGAAGAACGGGCCAGGGAGTGTATTCAAATGGCGATGGCTAACTTTTTACATAGGAAGCCGAAGCGAAAGCAACATGCTCGCAACCGCAAGGTGAGGAGCGGCGTATACAAGTGCGTGGAGTCATTAGGGTACGACCCGAAGCCGGGTGATCTAGGCGTGGGCAGGTTGAAGCGTGGCGAAAGCTACGTGGAGGACCGCAAGCGGTATTGATCTGCAAATCATTCGTGTGACCTGCGTCTCGGAGTGAAAGGCTAATCTAACCCGGCATCAGCTGGTTCCTTCCGAAACATGTCGTAGCATGACCTAACTGGAGATAGTCGGTGAAGTAGAGCACTGATTGATGGTCCCGGGGGAGAAATCCCTCAGCCGTTTGTCAAACTCCAAACTCACCGTCGTCTAAGAAAGTTGGAGTCCGGACTACTGGGGTAAGCCTGTAGTCCGTAAGGGAGAAAACCCAGCCCGTGGTTAAGGTCCCCAAGTGTCGACTAAGTGTTAATACTAAAGGGCGTCCTAAGCCCTAGACAGCTGGAAGGTTAGCTTAGAAGCAGCTATCCTTTAAAGAGTGCGTAACAGCCCACCAGTCGAGGTTTGGGGCCCCGAAAATGGACGGGGCTCAAGTCGACCACCGATACCACGGAGTACCGCAAGGTAATCTCGTAGGAAGGCGTTGCGTTCGGGCAGAAGCAGGGCTGTGAAGTCCTGTGGACCGTGCGGAAACGAAAATCCTGGTAATAGTAACAGCATAGATAGGTGAGAATCCTATCCGCCGAAGGGGCTAGGTTTCCTCGGCAATGATCGTCAGCCGAGGGTTAGTCGGTCCTAAGACGTACCGTAATTCGAGTACGCCGAAAGGGAAACAGGTTAATATTCCTGTACCTCTTGACAATAAACTGACGTTTTTGGGCAGGTTGAGCGGCGCCGTCGCGCCGTCTAAGCACCTAATCCCGTGGAGAGCCGTAATGGCGAGAAGCGGGCGAATGTGTTATGGCGAAAGTCAGCTGCACCCGGGAACCCGTGAAAAGGAAGTCAAGGGTCCGTACCGAGAACTGACACAGGTGCCCCTAGCTGAAAAGGCTAAGGCGTGTCGGATACAATTTGGCTAAGGGAATTCGGCAAATTAGCTCCGTAACTTCGGGAGAAGGAGTGCCTGCTGTGAAGACAGCAGGTCGCAGTGACAAGAGAGCTCTAACTGTCTAATATCAACATAGGAGATCGCAAACCCGTAAGGGCTAGTACGATCTCTGAATCCTGCTCAGTGCAGGTACCTGAAACTCCGGTTCAACGGATCGAAGGGCCTGTAAACAGCGGGGGTAACTATGACCCTCTTAAGGTAGCGTAGTACCTTGTCGCTTAATTGGCGACTTGCATGAATGGATCAATGAGAGCTCTACTGTCCCTAGCCAGAGTCCGGTGAAGCTTACTTTCTAGTGCACAGTCTAGAGACCTCTAGGGGGAAGTGAAGACCCCGTGGAGCTTTACTGCAGCCTGTCGTTGGGTTGTGATTTTGGATGTACAGTGTAGGTAGGAGACGTCGAAACCGGTGCGCCAGCATTGGTGGAGTCGCCATTGGGACACTACCCTTCTGAAATTACGACCCTAACTCCGAGAGGAGGACCCCGATAGGTGGGCAGTTTGCCTGGGGCGGGACGCCCTTGAAAAGATATCAAGGGCGCACAAAGGTTGACTCAAGTGGGTCGGAAACCCACTGAAGAGTGCAAGAGCATAAGTCAGCCTGACGTTATTCAGCACAGTAGTGGATGACGAGACGAAAGTCGGTTCTAGCGAACTTTTGTACTCGCTTGGTGCGAGTCAAAAATGACAGAAAAGTTACCCCGGGGATAATTGAGTTGTTGCCGGCAAGAGCACATATCGACCCGGCAGCTTGCTACTTCGATGTCGGTTCTTTCCATCCTGGCCGTGCAGCAGCGGCCAAGGGTGAGGTTGTTCGCCTATTAAAGGAGATCGTGAGCTGGGTTTAGACCGTCGTGAGACAGGTCGGTTACTATCTACTAGAGGTGTCTGTAGTCTGAGGGTAAGCTACTTTTAGTACGAGAGGAACAGAGTAGCGGCGCCACTGGTGTATCAGTTGTCCGACAGGGCATTGCTGAGCAGCTACGCGCTAAGGAATAAGAGCTGAATGCATCTAAGCTCGAAATCTGACTTGAAAAGAGACTACGTTAAGGATTCCGGTACAAGACCGGTTTGATAGGGTCGGGATGTAAGCACCAAGGCAACGAGGTGTTCAGTCCGCGGCTACTAATCATCCGTGCCTGTCCGTCTTGCTTTGTCCAGGCGAAATCTGATATGTGCATGTTTAATATACATGACCTTATGGTAAAGTATAAATGCAATGGATTCATTCATGAATCGCTCATTGCCAAGGTGGCGGAGCGGCTACGCAATCGCCTGCAGAGCGATTCCATTCCGGTTCGAATCCGGACCTTGGCTTTACCGTTTAAAATTCATCATGAGAGAGATTGGCGGCCATAGCGGCGGGGCAATTCCTGTACCCATCCCGAACACAGAAGATAAGCCCGCCAGCGTTCCTTACTGTACTGAAGTATGAGAGTCTTCGGGAACTCTGGATCGCTGCCAACTCACTCAACACTAACTACTACTTTCTTTTTTCTAAATTGATTTTAACACAAACTAATCTATTTGTTATTCTGATACTATTGATTCTTACAATCTTTTATTGTTATTTTGATTGTGCATGCATATGGTAGTAATTCTCTACTTATAATATATTATACTGTAATAATCACAAATTCAATTGTGATCGATGAAAAGTAGCAGATATTTTGAAGGCTAAAAAGACAGTTTGTATGAACAAGTCTACTTTGTTTCCATTATTATGAGACTGTCGGATAATACCTGATTAAAATCTCATTCCACTTATCATTTCCAAGTTTGTCTCTGAAATATCCCAATGCACTATGGTCATATGCATTATCATCTAAATTGAGTCCAATGAACCATTTTACCATTATGTTCACTTGTGCTTCATATTCCATCTGCTTATCAGAATAATCATGGGGATACTGGACTACTGCAGAGCGAAGCATCATCTCGGGTGTGTTTGTTACAGGTTTACCTTTGTTTGGCGAGTAGAGGTCTTCACAGACCTCATTGATAAATGAAAAATCAACTTTTTTGTTTATTTTATAAAGCAAATGGTCTCTAAGTATGAGTTTATCATATATTTCAGGTCCATAAACGAATGTAGTTTGTTTGGAAGTAGATACAGAATATATTTATATCCCATATTGCTTAAATTCTTGTAACTATTCAGCCTACCACAATTAGCCTATTGATACTGATTTAATCAAAACGGAGATGTTTGCTCACTAACAACCTAAGAATCAAAAAAGCAATCAATGGCAACAATCAAAATTAATGATCCTAATAAAATGTAGGTCTCAACTTTTTGTCAAGATTGCTATTGATAGTGTTTTTATCAGGCTGAATAGTTACAAATTCTTTATAACAAATTGTATCAAATGAATTTAAGTGTATCTCTTGATAATAATTATAGAGGATTTCGAGAAACTACCATCAATACTCATACAATTTAATAAAATTTAAATAATAGCAAAGCAAATTTACTATTATGGATTCTTTTACTGATTTTGCCTTAAATGAAGAATATAAGCGTTTCCAATCTGTCGGAGATAAGCTTGCTGAAATTGAATATTTAGTAGATTGGAAGCCTTTTCGCCCTATTCTGGAGTCAATGTACATAAACAGAACAGCTTCAGGCGGACGGCCTGAAGCTGATGTTATTGTAATGTTCAAGATGCTTGTTCTGCAACAATGGCATGGTCTTTCTGATGCTGAGCTTGAAAAGCAGTGTATTGACAGGATATCCTTTAGGAAATTCCTGGGATTTCCTGAATATGTACCAGACAGTACAACTGTCTGGTCATTCAGGAAGAGAATTATCGACAATGGTAAAGAAAAAGCGGTGTGGGATGAAATGCAGAATCAGCTTGATGCTCTTGGTTTGAAGATTAAAAAAGGAATGATCCAGGATGCAACTTTTATTCACTCAGATCCAGGACATGCAAAAGCAGATGTACTCAGAGGAAAAGATGCGAAAACAAGAAGAAGCAAAGATGGAACCTGGACTAAGAAAAATGGTAAATCTCACTTTGGATACAAACTTCATACAATTATTGATAAGGATTATGAACTAATCAGAAGATTTGAGACAACAACTGCATCACTTCACGATTCACAGGTTGATCTGTCTGAAAAGGGTGAAGTGGTGTATAGAGATAAAGGATATTTTGGAGCAATAGCAAAAGGTTTTGCAGCAACAATGCAACGAGCTGTAAGAGGACATCCTTTAGGAATAATGGATATCCTCAGAAATGAAAGAATAAGTGTGAAAAGAGTCCCTTGCGAAAGAGTGTATGCAGTGACAAAAGAAATATTTAAAACCAGAAAGGTTCTTGTTACAACTGTAGAAAGAGTGAATGCAAAAATGTTGATGACAGCTTTTTGTTTTAATCTGCATCAATTGAGGACACTAAAAACCAAAGGAGTAATTTAGGATAGCGGGAGCTATACTAAAAATAAGGATTAATGAAGAGAAATAAACAAAATGATAAAAAATGAGAGGATATAATTGAGTTTGAATACTTTAATGATCTAAAATGAGGGAATATCGAAATCCTCTATAGTTATTAACCAAACTTTTAATATTAATTGAGTATAACAATACTGTATGGCTAAACCCGAACAAATTCCGATAAAGCATCATCTTTCATCAGAAGAATTGCTTAAACATATTAAGTCATTAGAGAAAGACACACGAGTTCTACAACGTTTATATTTTGTTAAACATCGTTATGAAGGAGCTTCTGTTAATGAAGCAGCTAAACTTGTAGGGATATCAAAACCCGTTGCATATCAATGGCAAGAGCGGTGGAATCAAGACGGATATGAAGGATTAAAGCCTAGGTTTTCAGGAGGATGTCCTTCCAAACTCACTGATGATCAAAAAGAAAAACTAAGGGACATGTTACATGAAAGAGATGATTGGTCTACAAAAGAAGTTCAGGAACTCATTTATAATGAATTTAAGGTTCAATACACCATTAAGCAAATACTAGTGATCTTGAAGAAGTTTGGCATGCATCATGCCAAACCATATGCGCATGATTATCGAAGACCACAAAATGCAGAAGATTGTTTAAAAAAAACTTACCGTTAATCGATGATGATTGCGTTATCGGATTTCTTGATGAATCATCTCCCCAAACAACATCAAATACGGTTCGTTTATGGTCTTTCAATAAACCTGCCATCTTCAAAAACACAACCAGGATAAAAGCAAACTCCTTCGGTTTTTATGCATTGAATGGTAATTCTGTTATTGATTTCAAAGAACATTCAACCAAGGAGGATGTATGTTCGTTTTTATCAGCTGTTAAAAACAATAACATGGGAGAGAGAATCGTAATTATTCTCGACAATTTTAGATCACATCGAGCAAAATATACAGTGGAATTTGCACAGGCAAATGATATTGAATTGGTCTATTTACCTCCATATTCACCCGACTTGAATCCAATCGAATTCATCTGGAAAAGTGTCAAAAGAATTATTTCTCGCAATTTTGTGAAAGATCTTGATCATATGAAAAATCTGATTTCTGAGGCGTTTATTGATTGTTCATCAAAGATTAGCTTCGCAAGAAAATGGATTGAGACATTTCTGGATGATAAGTTAAAAATGTTAAGTTAGTAACTATAGTATAAAAAAAGTAATGGATTCAAATAGCACTACACTATGTATTATCTAAAGTAAACGGACTTTTCAGACAGTCTCTATTACACATATGTAATAAAAGATTAAAAATAAGGCTCTGTAGAAAACCTATTGAAATCAACATCAATATAATTAAATTCGCAAATTTAATCAATGTCATGCAGCACATTCCGAATATTTGTTGACTTTAATTATCACCAAAAAATAGAGGATTTCTACAGAGCCAAAAATAAATTAAGACATAAAAGATAATTGTATGCCTAATCATACTGGCTATTAGTTAAAATGTTAGCATGGGATTTCCAAAGAAACAAGTATTTTCATGTGCGCTGATAGCTGCTGGCTTAAGTATTGCAATACCCTTGTTCATAGTTTTTGATGCTGTGGTTATTTCCATAAGTGACAACTTACCTTCTTCAAACCTGTCTCCTTTGGATTTCATAGCTTCTATGATACCTTCTTCAATCACATCCATATGGTCGATACCTGATCAAATGGTTTCCATTACCACATTTGTTGCTTTAGCATCATTAAAGTCTATTGCTGTGTTTTTAGCTTTTTTGATGAGCTCTTTGTCTACCTGAAGTATATATATCTGTATATATGTGAAATATATATTTCATATTTTTCAAAAACGCTATTGAGGGCACATATAAAAACTATCATAAAGCAAAAAGCTGATGAAAAATGTCACTAAGGCTTGAAAATATGATTGATTTTAATCTTTATTTATTCTGAACACACGATCATTCTTGCGGACAATATCTTCTACTTTTAAACCAATTTCGTTCCCATTTTCAATCGAATTGACATTTTCATCCTCATAAACAATGGATGTAACTTCCTGTTCCAGATAGGTGGTACTACCCTCAAATATGATGTGATCACCAACATTCAATCCTTTTTCCAGTAGCTTCACTGCTGCTGCAGACATCTTAGGGTAGTAATTTGTAACTACTCCTACGGCTTCTCTCTTTATTGGTGAGGCATTCATGTTAGAATCATATGCCAGACTGTCCGGTCCTGGATGGCCGAAATAGAAGCCAGTTGAAAACCCCCTGTTATATTCAAGTGCCAGTTTCTCTTTAAGGGGAACAATGTTGCTTTTATTATATATACCATCTATGAAGAAATCAAGTGCCTGGCGATAAGATCTTGACACGGTTGATGTATATCCTGGGTTTCGGAGTCTTCCTTCAACCTTGAAGGCATCGACACCTGCTTCGACAAGTTCAGGTATGTGTTCTATCATGCAGAGATCCTTTGCGCTCATTAGATATTTGCCTTCAATATCAACGATTGCTCCGTTATCCGAGTGCAGGGACCATTCCCAGCGACATGGTTGGCTGCATTCTCCACAGTTACCTGATTTTCCAAGCAGATATGCTGAAAGATAACACCTGCCGGAAATGGACTGGCACATGGCTCCGTGGACAAATACTTCAAGTTCGATCTTGGTATCTTCTTTAATCTGTTTTATTTGCTCTAAACTAAGTTCTCGTGCAAGCACTACCCTGCTGGCTCCAAGGGATCTATAGAACTCTGCAGTAATCTGGTTCGAGACATTTGCCTGGGTTGATATATGTATCCTCAGGTCTTTATCAGCAGCTTTCGTTATCGTTGCAGGGTCCCATGCGATAACAGCATCCACATTTGCAGAGGCAGCACACTCAAGTACTTCATCCAGTTCTTTGAGGTCATGGGGGTATATTACGGAATTGACTGCAAGGTATCCTTTCATTCCTTTTTTGTGTATCTCTTCAATAAAATCAGCAAGTTTTTCAGTTGTGATCTCCTGTGCTCTGGACCTGAGGCTCAATCTGTCAAGTGAGAAGTAAACTGCATCTGCATGTTCTTTACATGCTTTCAAGGCTGCCAGATTCTTTACACCCATCACAAGTTCCGGTATTTTCCATTCGTTTTTATCAGGAGACATTATGATAGGGATTCAAATTAAGATTTAAATTACTTGTGTTGGAAGGGCAAGTTTAATTGTTCAATAGACAACTTTTATTTGAACCTGGTAACTTATATATACTATAGAACACTATATTGCAGTATCAATCAATGTTAGGGTTCCCTAATATTGTGAGTGACTATGAAATCGCTGGTATTCTTTGAATATCGCTTTTCTAGAAAACGATAGAGGTAAAAAAATGGCTCCGATCATACCACTTGTAATGATGCCGGAAGGTAAAAACAGCAAGATTATTTCTATTAATGCGGGTAGTTCCCTGCTTAATCGTCTCAGGTCAATGGGCTTTATAGAGAACACCCTGCTTAAAGTGAAGAGAGGCATAAATGGTTCTCTCATCGTATCCATAAACGGGTGCGATTATGCGCTTGGCAGGGGTATGGCTTCAAAGATTATGGTACAGGAATCTTCTTTATAATTTATATTTCTGACATTTTTTGAAAATATTCTAACTGTTCAAAGCAGTTCTACTAAAAAAAAGATGAAGCTCATTGAGCTTCATTTTAATTAACTTATTTTTCCTTTCTCTGGAATATGAATGCCAGTCCAAGTATTGCAGCTACAGGAAGTGCAATCGTAGGGAACTCAGGAATCTCTGTATCTTCCGGACAGTTGTAACCGTATTTGTAAATTGTCACATGGCCATCATGGCATTCATCGCGTACATTCAAGTTCTTTATTTTTATTGTGTGGACAGTGTTTTCAAGACCTGTTATTTTCAACGACGTTATTTTTTGTGCATCGATATTTTGTCCTGTGTTAACGTTTGCCCATGTGTCTCCTGTCCAAATTCTTTTGCCGTCTAGAACAACTCTTGCATATCCATCGTTCCGGTCACTGGCAAATACAATGCAGAAGCAATCAGTTGGATATTCGGTAGTTATTTTCATATAACCATTTTCAGTAAGTACAGCAAGTCTTCCATCGGAATTTGTCCATATGCCACCTTTAACGCTGCTACTGAAATAGGACTCAAAACCACTGATTATGCTGTTATGATTTCCATATGTCCACATGTCAAGACTGCATTCCCCATTGACAAGTTCTACAGATACTGTTGATGATTGAGTGGTCGCTGCTGCCGTTCCAATTATCATCAATGTTGCAATCACCAATAAAGCGATAATTTTTAGATTACTGAGGATTTCGAGAAACTACCATCAATACTCATACAATTTAATAAAATTTAAATAATAGCAAAGCAAATTTACTATTATGGATTCTTTTACTGATTTTGCCTTAAATGAAGAATATAAGCGTCTCCAATCTGTCGGAGATAAGCTTGCTGAAATTGAATATTTAGTAGATTGGAAGCCTTTTCGCCCTATTCTGGAGTCAATGTACATAAACAGAACAGCTTCAGGCGGACGGCCTGAAGCTGATGTTATTGTAATGTTCAAGATGCTTGTTCTGCAACAATGGCATGGTCTTTCTGATGCTGAGCTTGAAAAGCAGTGTATTGACAGGATATCCTTTAGGAAATTCCTGGGATTTCCTGAATATGTACCAGACAGTACAACTGTCTGGTCATTCAGGAAGAGAATTATCGACAATGGTAAAGAAAAAGCGGTGTGGGATGAAATGCAGAATCAGCTTGATGCTCTTGGTTTGAAGATTAAAAAAGGAATGATCCAGGATGCAACTTTTATTCACTCAGATCCAGGACATGCAAAAGCAGATGTACTCAGAGGAAAAGATGCGAAAACAAGAAGAAGCAAAGATGGAACCTGGACTAAGAAAAATGGTAAATCTCACTTTGGATACAAACTTCATACAATTATTGATAAGGATTATGAACTAATCAGAAGATTTGAGACAACAACTGCATCACTTCACGATTCACAGGTTGATCTGTCTGAAAAGGGTGAAGTGGTGTATAGAGATAAAGGATATTTTGGAGCAATAGCAAAAGGTTTTGCAGCAACAATGCAACGAGCTGTAAGAGGACATCCTTTAGGAATAATGGATATCCTCAGAAATGAAAGAATAAGTGTGAAAAGAGTCCCTTGCGAAAGAGTGTATGCAGTGACAAAAGAAATATTTAAAACCAGAAAGGTTCTTGTTACAACTGTAGAAAGAGTGAATGCAAAAATGTTGATGACAGCTTTTTGTTTTAATCTGCATCAATTGAGGACACTAAAAACCAAAGGAGTAATTTAGGATAGCGGGAGCTATACTAAAAATAAGGATTAATGAAGAGAAATTAAACAAAATGATAAAAAATGAGAGGATATAATTGAGTTTGAATACTTTAATGATCTAAAATGAGGGAATATCGAAATCCTCTACTGTTTTTCATATCGTACCACCAAATTTTGTAAGTAATTTATATCATCGATTTGGGGGTACTTAAACATTATGAATATATTCGTAATGTGGTGATTAGTATCATTATCATTTTTGTAAAGTGGACACCAATGCATTTGAAAACAAAGCTAATAATATGTATGTTAATTATTTAAAAAATTAGAAATTTGGATAAAGTAATGTTAAATAAAACGGGTTCAAAACTGTTTTTTGTTCCCGCTTGGTCCTCTCATATAATTACCGAATTCCGAATCAACAAGTTGCAATCCGTTAAAAACGGGTCCGTCCTTGCAAACTCGAAGTCCTGTCTTGTCCATGCAGCATGCACCACAAACTCCAATTCCGCATTTGAAATATCTGTGAAGGCTGAATTCTGTCTTTTCGAGAGCTTCCTCTTTTTCCAGCATATCGAAAATGCACTTCATCATCATTTCAGGACCACAGGTGTATATCTTGTCATAGGCCGTCACGTCAGTCTCAGCAAGAACATCGGTTACAAATCCGCACCTGTGTGCAGAGCCATCATCGGTTGTCAGATGCAATTCACCGCAGGACACAAACCGGTCTACAAAGAGCAGTTCATCAGCATTTCTTGCTCCAAGTATGATGCTCATACAAATTCCTTTTGCTGCTGCATATTCTGCAAGTGGTGCAAGTGGTGCTGCACCTACTCCACCCGCTATCAGAAGTATCTTTTCATCCTTGCCTGGTAAAGTAAAACCTGTTCCAAAAGGACCCCTTATACCAAGTTCAGCTCCTTCTTCAAGGGCAAATAGCTTTTCAGTGGCATCACCTACTTTTTGCACAGTGATAGAGTTTTTACTCGAAAGTGTCATGGGAATCTCATCCACACCATGTATCCAGACCATGACGAACTGGCCGGCAATTGCTTCATCGAATGATATGTCAAAGATAAAGGTCCTTGTTGATGGGGTTTCTTTGATGATCTTAATTATTTTGACGTTGGTGGGGTACATTATATCCTCTCATGTGCAATCCCGATGATATCTGTTATATCGCGGTACTCTTTTTCAGAAACGAACTTTTCGATTCCCATGGAAATGGAGTTGAATACCTCTAGTCCTTCGTAGACTGCAGAGCCTATTTGTACTGCACTGGCACCTGCCATCAACATCTCGATGCTATCTTCCCAGGTATAAACGCCTCCAACACCAATAATGGGTATATCAAGAGCAGTGTACAGGTCATAAACACACTTCAATGCAATCGTTTTCACAGCAGGCCCGGAAAGCCCTCCGAACCTGTTACCAAGTATGGGGTATCCACTGTTGATGTCTATTGCCATTCCTTTTACAGTATTGATGGCAACAACAGCATCAGCTCCACCTCTCTGTGCTGCTTCTCCTATTGTTACGATATCCGTGACATTGGGTGTTAATTTCACCCATACAGGGACATCCACAGCATCTACAACTGCTTTGGTGATGCTTTCCACAGCATCAGGATTGCTTCCCACAGAAGCTCCATATCCTAATGCATGAGGGCAACTTAAATTTAGCTCAAATGCATCGGGCTTTGACTCAGCGAGTCCCATGGCAACATCCACAAACTCTTCTTCAGTGCCGCCGAATATGCTTGCAATAACCGGGGTATCTATCTGTTTCTTTGCTATTGCGAGCTCATTCTTAAAATCAGGATGGGAAGGATTTGGTAATCCCATGGCATTCAAAAATCCATATCCAAGGTCTATCATACTTGGGTTCTTATGCCCTTCTTTAGGTTCCGGGCCAATGGATTTTGTGACTACCGCGCCAGCTCCCTCTTTTGCAACACGTACAAGTGATGCACCGGTGGTGCCCATGATGCCGGCAGCCAGTATTGTTGGATTTTTGAGCTTTATTCCAGTGATGTCGGTCATATTAATCTTGCATTTCATAAGATGTTCCTGATTCTAACTGGCATACGGCTCTTTGCACGAGTTCCTTGCCGCCCATCTGCACCAGTTCATTTCCAAGTATCCTTGCATATTCCTGATACCTATCAGCAGGTATTACCTCATCAATGCGTACATGTTCCGTGCCATCCAGTGCCAGTACTTCACAACATATACTGATCTCATTATCGTTGATGAAATGTGCAAAGGAGCCTATTGGGGCTGTACATCCTCCTTCCACATCAGTGATGACTATGCGCTCTATTTCTGTCTCTATTCTTGTCCTCTGGTGATCAAGGTTAGACGTTGCTTCCTCTGCCTCAGTCCCGGCAGGAGTTACCACAGCAATGGTTCCCTGATTTGCAGAAGGGCAGAAGAATTGAGGGTTAAGGCGCTCAACATCCATTTCCCAGCCCATTCTCTGAATGCCTGCTTCTGCAAGGAGGATACCATCATAAAGGCCTTCTTCGAGCTTTCTTATTCTGGTATTGATATTTCCTCTTAGGTCCTGGACGTGAAGGTCCGGGCGGTATCTTAGAATCTGCGCTCTTCTGCGCATGGATGATGTTCCAAGGACTGCTCCTTCAGGAAGATCATCTATTCTGGAACCATCTGTTGTGAGCAGGACATCATAAGGTGAATCACGCTTTAAAACTGCAGACATGGATAATTCTTCAGGTCGGATGGTAGGGAGGTCTTTCATTGAGTGGACTGATATGTCAATTTCGCCATTGAACATCCTATTATCGAGTTCCCTGACAAATGCACCAACACCTGGTACCTCATGCAGTGGCCTGTCTGTAAAAGTGTCTCCAGATGTTGTGATTATTTTTCTGGTCGTGCTGACTCCTAGTTCTGCAAGAAGACCTTCAATAGTCTCTGTTTGTGCAATGGCCAGGGCACTTCCACGGGTTCCTATTATCATATTGGTTCACCGCTCATTTGAGGTTTGCTTCATAAGCAAGCAATGTTTTCTCAATATCATCTTCAGTGTGTGCAGTTGAAATGAAATTCGTCTCGAATTGTGATGGGGGAATGAAAACTCCGCTATCAAGCATCTTGAAGAAGAATTTAAGGTATCCTTCCTTATCGCATTTGAGTACATCCTGATAGTTCAGTGGCTTGTCGCCAAAGAATATTTTGAACATGGATGCAATACCAACTACATTGTAATCAAGTCCAAGGTCTGTAACAAGTTCAGATAACCTGCTTCTCATCATGTCACCGGTGGCATTGAGGTTTTTATGAACTTCTTCTTTCTCAAGCACGTCAAGAACTGTAAGTCCTGCTGCAACTGAGGCCGGGCTTCCACTAAAAGTTCCTGCCTGGTATACACTTCCGGAAGGTGCTATCATCTCAAGGATCTCCTTCTTCCCTCCGAAAACGCCGATTGGCAGTCCGCCACCGACAATCTTGCCCAGGGTTGTCATATCAGGTGTTACTCCAAAATATTCCTGTGCTCCTCCCATTGCAAGCCTGAAGCCGGTTATCACTTCATCGAAGATAAGTACTACATCGTTCTCTTCTGTGACCTTGCGTACATCCTTCAGGTAGTCACCATCTGGAAGTATGGGACCTATGTTACCCATTACTGGTTCTATGATGAGTGCAGCAAGATCATCCTGATTTTTCTCAATGACTGCTGTAAGTGCTTCTATGTCATTGAATGGTACCTGAAGTGTATTTTTTGTGAAATCCTCAGGTATTCCAAGGGAGTCTGGTTTTCCAAGTGTCGTCGCACCGGAGCCGGCTTTTACCAGTACTGCATCGTGTGCTCCGTGGAATCCACCTTCTATCTTGATGAATTTGTTCTTACCTGTGAATCCCCTCGCTGCACGAAGTGCACTCATGGTTGCTTCTGTTCCTGTGGAAACAAACCTGAGCATGTCGATACTGGGGTATAGTCCTATTATCTTTTCTGCAAGATTTACTTCAAGTTCAGTTGGAGTGCCGTATAGCCAGCCTTTTTCAAGCTGTGATATTATTGCCTGCTTGATAGTTGGGTTTGAGTGTCCAAGTATATTCGGGCCATATGCAAGACAGTAATCAATGTACTCATTACCATCGATATCTCTGATCTTTGAACCGCTTGCCGATTCAGTGTAGAATGGGTATGGTTTGATAGCTCGCACCGGACTGCTGACTCCTCCTGGGATGAGGATCCTTGCTTTATTGTATAGATCTCTGGACTTATCTAATGACATATAAACACCTTGTAATTATTTTAACATTTGAGCCATATCCTTGGCAAAATAGGTAATTATCATATCGGCACCTGCACGCTTTATTGACAGGAGGGATTCGTACATGGCCGCTTTCTCATCGAGCCATCCGTTCTGGGCTGCTGCCTTGAGCATTGCATACTCTCCACTGACATTATATGCTGCAGTTGGTATCTCGAATTCGGTCTTGAGGCGATATATTATATCTAAGTATGGAAGCGCCGGTTTGACCATGATTATATCGGCTCCCTCTTCAATATCAAGTGCAGCTTCCATTAATGCCTCATCTGAGTTTGCAGGGTCCATCTGATGAGTAGATCTGTCCCCAAAGCAACATCCTGATCCTGCTGCATCCCTGAAAGGTCCGTAGAATGATGAAGAATACTTTGCAGCATAGGACATGATGGGGGTATTATGGAGTGAGTTGTCATCGAGTTCACTGCGAATTGCACTTATCATGCCATCCATCATTCCTGATGGTGCTACCATATCAGCACCGGCTTTTGCATGGCTTACTGCTGTCTTTCCCAGTAGTGGCAGTGTGGGGTCATTCATAATCTCTTCTGTATCGTGGTCCACCATCCCACAATGGCCATGGCTGGTGTATTCGCAGAGGCAGACATCAGTAATAACAAGCATGTCCTTACCGAGTTCACTTTTGATCTCACGAACTGCACGTTGTACAACATCATCGTCACCCCATGCACTACTTCCGTGTTCGTCTTTTGTTTCTGGTATGCCAAAAAGCATCATTGCTGGTATGCCAAGATCCGCAGCTTCCTTTGCATCATCTGCTATCTTTTCCACCGGTACATTAAAGACACCAGGCATGGATGATACTTCCCTGGGAGAGTTGATTGTCTCATTAACAAACACGGGATATATCAGGTCATTGACCGACAACGAAGTTTCGCGTACCAGGTCTCTTATCTTGCCACTTCTCAGTCTTCTCATTCTGCGCTCGGGGAACATTTTACCATCTCATCCTTAACCTTTGTATTTAAGCTGGATTTACTAACGTTAAACAATTTACCCACTGCATCCAGCAGTTCATCATCGCCTATTTCTGCTGCATATCTCAGGACTTTTGTGGGTTCTGCAAGAATCTTATTTATTATTGAGTGGGTAAGATCCTCAATTATTTTACTCTCGGTCTCACCAATCGTATGATATGCACTCAATTTAGTTACAGCCTTCTCTTTTTCCTGAATGCGGAGCTTGTATGATTGTGCATACAGCTCGGATACGAGATAGTCTGCTTTTTGTTGTTTGTATTGTTTATTAAGCAGACTGAATTCTTCTTCAATGATTTCCTGGGCTTTTTTAGCCTCTTCCATTCTTAGCTCGAGGTTTTTCTCATTGATGACTCTCAGGTTATCTATATTATATAGGGTTACATGGGGTATGTCTGTGATTGAAGGGTCGATATCTCTTGGATTTGCGATATCTATAAAAAGAATTTCTTTTTCCCTGTAACTCATGGCCTTTTCAACCTGTTCGTATTTCAGGACAAAGTGTGGCGCACCGGTTGCACTGATGACTACATCTGCTTTCCTCAGATTCTCATCTATCTGGTCAAAGTGTACTGCATGTCCTCCCATCTCATCAGCAAGTTGTTTTGCTGCCTCATACGTGCGGTTAGCAATATACATCAGCTCAATTTCCCTGTGGGAAAGTGCACGTGTGACAAGTGCCCCCATCTCTCCTGTGCCGATAACAAGTACCATCTTGTCCTTGAGGTTCCCTACGGTTTCCTCAGCCAGGTCTACAGAGGCAGATGCAATTGAAAGCGCTCCATGGTTGATCTCAGTTTCAGTTCTTACACGTTTTCCGACCTGGATCGCTTTGCTGAATGCGGTATCCAACATCCTTCCGGTAGTTCCAAGCTTCTTTGCAACCAGATAGAGGTCCTTTATCTGGCCAAGTATCTGGTCTTCTCCTATTATCATGGACTGAAGTCCACATGCCAGTTTTAACAGATGCATTATGGATTCTTCGTGATCAAAAAAGTCAATAATGTTAGAAGAAAGTCCCATTTTCTTTGCGAATTGGAATAGAACACTGCTTCCCTTTGGGGAAACGATGTATATTTCCACACGATTACAGGTCTTCAGTACTACACATTCATGGACCAGATCATTGGAATGCAGATCCTTCAGCATATTCTCGATGTCCCCGTCCCATGCTTCCTCGATTTCCTCTACAGTTGCTTTGGAATGGGTGATCACCATACTGGTTATTTCAGTCATGGGCACCTCATGTTTATACAATTACTCAAGTGGCAGTGGATATGGTACATGTTCATCTAACTTTCTCGCTTATTTTCTTCCTTACTATATCCTGTGCTATTTTAAACCCTTTTTCATAGGATTCTTTCAGCGCAGCCCATACCTCTTCACTCTCAAGTATGTCCCACAATATATCTTTTCTATCTCTCTGGTCAGGAACTTCATTCTTCAGGTACGTCCTCATCTCATCCTGTATCTTTATCATATCTGCAAATTCAGGAGTGATAATTTTCTCTACCTGCTGTCTTGTGAACCTGGAAAATGCAGGGCTTGATCCTGTTGTGGAAATGCTGATGGTCAGTCCTCCACGCTTAATTACAGCAGGAACTGTTACATCTCCAATGGCATCTACTTCATTGGTTAGAATTCCATACAGTTTTGAAAGATTTACTATTCTTTCATTTATGGTTCTGTCATTGGTGGCTGGTATTACAAGAAAAGCTTCTTTTATAATGTCATTTATGTCTGCATCAGTGAGCTTTCCGGCATCTGCCTTGATAAGTGTAACATTGTTCTTGCGTTCCAGCTCAAAAAAAGTATCTGAAAAACTGCGGCTCACAACTGTCACAGGTGCATATGCTGAGAACAGGTTAACTTTTCTTTCTCCAACCGACCCACTTCCAAAAATAACGATATTCTTATCGTTCATATCTATCAGCAGTGGCAGGAAGTGGTTCTTGTTTTTCATATCTCCATCTCCGGGAATGATTGCCTTCTGCTTTTTCTGTAAATTAGTTAAAGATTGCGATTATAATCGAACTCCAGTTTTCTTGAATTCCCTGTCACTAAAAAGAAGTTTGTAATCTTTGATGTCTGTGGCTTCGGATATCCTTGCTGCAATCTCATAACATTCTTCTCTGGTATATGAATGCACCATTGTGAAAAGGTTATAATCCCATCCAGATGCCCTTGGTCTTTCATAGCAGTGTGTGACCTCTGAAAAGCCTGCCATGATTGTTCCTACTTCCTCTGTCCTCTCATCAGGTACGTTCCAGACACACATGGCATTTGCAATAATTCCGATATCTCTATGGCCGATGGATGCACCGAACCTGCGGATGACCTTTTCTTCCTTCATCTTTTGGAGGCGTTCGATGATCTCTTGTTCACTAATTCCAAGTTTACTGGAGATGTCTGCAAATGGTGATCTTTTAAGTGGGATGCCGTTCTGTGTCAGTTTTATTATCTTCTCATCAATGTCATCCATTTTATCACCTGATGTTAAATCTGACTCCGATCTTGAACAGTTTTTTTGTAGGCAGGTCGATGAATTCAAGCCCTGTTCTTTCCCGAAGTTCTTCCAGTATACTGTCTATCCTTTTTCTGT
Source organism: Methanolobus sp. ZRKC5 (assembly GCF_038446525.1). Taxonomy (GTDB): domain Archaea; phylum Halobacteriota; class Methanosarcinia; order Methanosarcinales; family Methanosarcinaceae; genus Methanolobus. The sequence goes on along the minus strand of NZ_CP151792.1, from coordinate 983,726 downwards.
TAGGTGCAGATATTGTGAACCAGATATTAAATTTCTCAGGGCGGTGGTAGTTGTGGGATACTTCCTGATATTCATTGATGTAACCTGCAACCTCATCCACTTTCTCTTCAGGGACGGTAACCGCTATGAGGGTGCTTGTACCACCAACTCCTTTGCGGTTGATGATTGGTCCTACTTTCCTGACTGCTCCTTCATTTTGCAGTCTATCAAGTCTTTCGATCACTTCGTCTTCACTGATACCCAGTTGCTCTCCCAGCTTTTGAAACGGCTCGGTTTCCAGTGGGAATTCAAATTGTATTGTATTGAGTATCTTTTTATCAGTATCATCAAGCACTATCATTAAAATCACTGTTTTTTAGGTACATATATACAGTAAGGCTCTTCTTCCAGGTAGTCTCCAGTGGCAGCATAGGCACGTGCACGGCAGCCCCCGCATACTGTATTGTATTCGCACCTTCCACATTTTCCTTTAAGTTTGGAAACATCACGCAGGTCATTGAATACTTTAGAGTTTTCCCAGACATCTTTGAAAGTCTTCTCTTTTATGTTTCCTGCCAGTACAGGAAGGTATCCGCATGGGAAAACATCTCCCGTACTTGATACAAAACAAAATCCAGTTCCACCAAGGCAACCCTTTGTCATTGCTTCATAACCGTGTGTCTTCACACTGATCTCAATACCTTCTTTCTCTGCTCTCTGGCGCATTATTCTGAAATAATGTGGTGCACATGTGGCTTTGAGCTGAATGCCTGCATCCTTCTGCCTGTCGTAGAACCAGTTTAGTATCCTTTCGTATTCTACAGGTGGTATCTCGTCATTCTCAAGTTCCTTTCCCCTACCTGTGGGGACCAAAAGGAATATGTGAAGAGCATCGGCACCGAGATCCTTTGCCATTTCAAGTATTTCCGGTATTTCATCTATGGTGCGCTTTGTGATAGTGGGGTTTATCTGAAAGCTTACTCCTGCCTCTTTCAGAGTTTCTATTCCGGATACTGCGCCATCGAATGCTCCTGGCATGCAACGGAAATCATCGTGGGTCTTTGAACTTGAGCCGTCAAGGCTGATGCTGACTCTCTGTATGCCGGCACTTTTAATCTTCTCTGCTATTTCAGGTGTCACAAGTGTCCCGTTGGTGGCCATGGCTACACGGAGGCCTTTTTCGGTGGCATATCTCGCGATTTCGAATATGTCTTCCCTTACAAGCGGCTCACCTCCGCTCAGAATGAGGATGGGATCTCCTATCTCTTTTATCTCATCTACGAAATGGAATGCTTCTTCTGTTGTGAGCTCGCCTTCTGGTTTTTTTTCAGTGGATGACCCTCTGCAATGTTTGCATGAAAGGTTACATCCAGCTGTTGTTTCCCAGGCTATAAGTCTTGGAGGTTTTACCATAGTTGATCATGAGGTTTTTTTGTTCGTATGTTTACCTATATATAGGATGGAACTATACTAGTGCACACCCATATTAATACTTGATTATCAGGTAAAATCCGTCAATGTACACATTGGTTCATACGTGTTCGTTTATTGCTGCAAGGGTTCTTCTTAATGCAAATGGATGGCAAAGGTTAACCTGATATAGAGGTGATTCTTTATAGGCGCGTTAGAAATTGCATTTGCGATCACATGGATTACATTGTCAGTATATGTCGCATACATATTGCGTTCCCGAATGAGGGTACTGTGTCAATGTCGCAAAATGACGAAATAATGTCATTATGAGGTGCTTTTATGGATAAAAAACAGAAAACTGTTCTTGCAGTTGCTTTCATTGCCATTGTTGGTTTTGTGGGTCTCTGGAATGTGGACCTTTCCCAAGGTTATCCTATGATCTCGGAGTTATCGGAAAATTCCGATAAATACGTGGGACGTGACGTTAACACTATGGGTACGATCAAGAACGAAACTTTGGAGATATCCACTGATGGTACTTCCTTTATTCTTCAGGATCTTGATGACTCTTCTTTTGAACTGCATGTTGAATACACAGGTTCGCTTCCGGCTAATTTAGTAGAAGGGCAAAGCATTAGTATAAACGGGAAAATGGTGTCTGGTGGAACTGTTGAGGCGAACCGGATCGTGGTGAGTTGTCCTTCTAAATACTCAGAATGATTGGACGATATATATGATACAAATAGAGGATCTGGAAGAATACCAGCTTATCAAAGAGACCAAGGAAGGGATGGTCAGCTCCATGGATGATAAGTCCCAGATGAAGAAGATGCTTCTTCATATATGTAGTTCCGGTGGTAAAAATATCAGGCCTGTAATGCTGGTGTTATGTACGGAGATGTGCGGTGGCAATTCCAGGGTTAGTATCAATGCAGCGCTTGCTATTGAGTTTATTCATTCTGCTTCTCTTATACATGATGATGTTCTTGATGGTGGTCTTGTACGCAGGGGTGTTGAATCAGCACATAAAAAATATGGTATTCCGGCAGCTATTCTTTGCGGAGATTTTTTGATATCTAAGGCTATATCGCTGATTTCCGAGTATGGCAACAATGCTGTAAATGAATTTGGCCGGGCTGGCATGTATATGGCTGAAGGTGAGACCATTGATATTTCCAGTGTGGATGAGGGATTCATGGAAAAGAACTACTATGAGTGCATTAGTAAGAAAACCGGTTCTCTTTTCGCTGCAAGTGCTGCAATAGGTGCGTATGTTGCAGATGCAGACGAAGCCACTGCACTGAAACTAAGGTCCTTTGGTGAGAATGTGGGTAATGCATACCAGATCGTTGATGATCTTCTTGAGTACCTTAACAAACTTGAAGATAAAAGCTCCACTTATGAATCCGTAACATTGCCTCTTATTTACAGGAGGGTAATGGACCATGACTCGGCAGTGGAGAAAACACTGCAGCAAGTACGCGATTGTGTACAGAGTGCAAAAGACATCCTTGCTTCTTTCCCCTCTTCAGATGCAAGGGATAAACTTGAGCTTGTAACTGATCTTATTACAGTTGATATGCTCCCAGGGGATATTCTTTAATTTTATTTAATTATCAGGTGACTTCATGAGGGTTTATGATAAATCAGTAGTTAAAGTAAATGCAAGCACTGAAAACGGAAAAGTGGTTCTTGATGCCGAAGGTCCGTTAGCTCCTGTTGCAAAGCCAATCTTAAAGAGGATCAATAGGATTTTTCTGGAAGAGAAGCCGATACAGGCAGACGAGGAAAACATTATATTTTCAACATGGGCTCCTCCTATGCCCGGTGAGATATTCAATAGGATGATTGGTGCACAAGTAGCTTCTATTCTAAAGAAAAGGCTTCCGGATCAGTTCTCTATAGGTATTACCACACATTGTCCTTATGATTGTATACACTGTGGTGCGGCTGACATTGTAGCAGACCCGATTCTGACATACGATGAGATCAATAGCGCCATACAGCAGGCAATTGATCTTGGTTCTTACTACATAGCCTTTGATGGTGGGGAGACATTGCTCAGGAAAGATTTTGCGCAAATGGTTGCAAAGGTGGATAAGACTCGTGCGATAGCTACCTGTTTCACATCAGGTTTTAGCTTGAACGAACAAAGGGCCAGGGAGTTGAAGGCAGCAGGTCTTTTTGCTGCACACATGAGCCTGGATAGCCCTGATGAGGCTGAACATGATCGTGTAAGGGGACGGGAAGGCGCTTTCAAGAACACTGTAAATGGGATAGAGCACATGGTGAATGCAGGCATTCTTGCCGATCTCTTTGTGGTCGTTTCTCCTCATAACATTGATGACCTTGATGGTTTCTATAATTTCGCAGCAGATATGGGTATGCAGGAAATGTCTATTTATGAGATCATAGCCGTTGGGAGGTGGATGGATCATGAGGACGAGGTCATTACCTCTAAAGATGTTGATCGCCTTGGCAAGTTCCAGAGTTCAATGAACAAAAAATGGGAGGGTCCAAGAGTTACTTCATTCCCTAATTTTATGGGTCCTGATCAGTTCGGTTGTTTTGCAGGCCGGAGATGGATGCATACAACAGCCGGTGGAGATGTTCTTCCATGCGCATATACTCCTCTCTCATTTGGAAATATTCGTGAGGAAAAGCTTTCCGCAATATGGGCTAGGATGGGTCAGCATGAAGCATACAAAGGTTCTGCTGAATATTGCATGATGCGCAACCCCGAATTTAGGAACAATTATATCCACAGCATCCCCAAAGGAACTCAACTTCCGCTTAGACTCGATAAGTCTATGCATTGAGTTCTAATATCTTTTATTAGCTACGGATAATTGGGAAACAATATCCAAGGGCAGCATTAAGAATACTTGATGGTAAGTAATTCCTGTCATTTTAATGATAAATCATTATCATTTCCTGAGTGTTAGCATCCGGAAAACCGAATACTTTATATGTGAGCTAGCAGTAGGAGATGATGATTTATCAGGATAATAAGCAATTCATCACATGAGGATTAGCATGGCCAAAGAAAAAATCTTGTCGGAAATCAAAGAGGCAGAAGACAATGCACGAAAAATGGTTGACGACGGTAGCAAAAGAAAAAATGACCGTATCGCCAGTGCACGTACCGAGGCCAGGGAAATCATTAAACAGGCCGAGGTTGATGCACAGAAATCTGCACAAAGTGCAATGAAATCTGCAGAAGAGTCTATCAAGTCAGATAAAGAAAAAATCATCGATGATGGTACTAGTGAAGCTGGAGCAATTGCCGGTTCAACTTCATCCAAGGTCGATGAAGCTGTTGAATTAATTGTAAACGAGTTCGAGAGGGCAATCCATGCTTGAACTAAAGCAGATGAGTCGTGCCGTGATCGTTGGCCATAAAAGCATTTTTGAAGAAACGGTCGATGCTCTGCACAAGTCAAATCTGTTTCAGATCGAAGATTTCAATGACGATAATTCCGGTCTCCGTATAGGCAGACCATTTGAGAATGTAGATGATGTTTCCAAGAAACTCATCAAGATCAGGTCAATAGCCAGTTTACTGGGTGTAAAGGACGCAGAATCCAAAAAACAGGATAATACGGCTGTTCTTTCTTCACTTGATGACACTCTCAATAAGCTGGATGCTGAACTGGATGCAAAGACTGAACAGAAAAGCAAACTTGAAGCAGAACTTAAAGAAATAGATTCTCTTAAGAAAGAATTGCTTCCATTTGCTAATATTTCTCTTGATCTTGATCTCTATCGTGGCTACGAACATCTTTCTGTGTTCACAGGATATGTGAAGGAAGATGTAGAGTCTGCAGTTTCCAAAATCACTTCTTCATACGAAATATTCTACGATGCTAAAGAAGGTACTGTAGCACTGTTCGTTTCTAATGAAAAATCAGGTGAAGTTGCAGAGCTGCTTGCAGAGCTGGGTTTCAGGGAACTTAGAGTTCCAAATGCAAGTGGAATGCCATCAGAGTCTCTTTCAGGCATCATATCACGGGAATCTGGATTACTGAAACAGATTGAAGCAATTGATGCAGAAATCGAATCTTTGAAAGATAAATATGCTGATTTCATTCTGGCCAGCAATGAGCTTCTTTCAATTGAAGCCCAAAAGTCAGAAGCTCCTCTTAGGATCGCAACTTCAGAAAGTACATTCATGGTAGATGGATGGATTCCTGATGAAGACTTTGCTGAGCTGGAACATGTTGTGAAAACAGCTACAAAAGGACGTGCGTTTGTTTCCAAACAGGAAATGACAAAAGAGGATGAAAAAGTCGTTCCAATAGAATACGACAATCCTAAAGTGGCCGCTCCTTTTCAGGAGATCATGGACCTTTATGCACGACCAACATATAAGGAACTTGATCCTACTACATTGATCTTCATTTCTTTCCCACTCTTCTATGGAATGATTCTTGGTGACATAGGCTATGCATTAATACTTCTTGCACTGGCTCTTGGTATCAAGAAAGCAGTCTCTTCAGATGCTATCAAACCTCTCATGAATGTTCTTATATACTGTCAGATATCAACTTTGATATTTGGTGTGTTATATGGTGAATTCCTGGGATTCCCGCTTGCAAGTCTGCATACGGAGCATGGAGTTGCTGAAGGATTGATCAAAGGGTTTGAAACAGTGAACCTCTTTGCATCTCCTGTCGGAGGAGAAATGATTACTTATCCTGTTCACAGGACTCACCTTGTAATGACAATGATTGTCTTTACCGCCCTTCTGGGATTGGTTCACATAAACATTGGTTATCTACTTGGTTTCATTAATGAGAACAGGAAACATGGAATGTCAGCAGCTATTTTTGAGAAAGGTAGCTGGATAGTTATTGAACTTGGTTTGCTTTTGGCAATTCTCGGTTATGTAGCAGTACTTCCTTCAATCGCAACGATACTCGGTGTTGTTGTTTTCCTTGTAGGATTTGTAATGCTTCTTAAAGGAGAAGGAATTAAAGGGCCAATTGAGCTGCCTTCGCTTCTCAGTAACTCTCTATCATACACTCGTATCATAGCTGTAGGTTTGTCATCTATCTACATTGCGTCAACTGTCAACCTGATCGCCTTTGAAATGATCTGGGAACCAGGTACGCCGATTGGTGGAATGACTATCTTTGCAATTATCGTGTTCTTTTTTGGACACGCATTGAATACTGTCCTGAGTATTATCGCCCCCGGTTTACACTCACTCAGGTTGCAGTATGTAGAATTCTTCGGAAAATTCTACGAAGGTGGGGGACGTAAATACGATCCATTTGGATATATTAGAAAATACACGGAGGAATAATTAAATGGTAACAGAAACAATGGCTGTAATGGACCCAGCAGGGTTAAAAGCAATCGGTGCAGGACTCGCAGTAGGTCTCACAGGTATCGCATCCGGTATTGCCGAAAAAGACATCGGTAGTGCAGCAATTGGTGCAATGGCTGAGAATGAGAGCCTTTTTGGTAAGGGTCTTATCTTGACTGTTATTCCAGAAACAATTGTAATTTTTGGCCTGGTAGTTGCATTGTTAATCAGCTAATTTAAGAGCGTGTATTTCGCTCTTAAATTTTCCAGAGGTGTTGAGCATGGGACTTGAAACTGTTGTTAAAGATATCATGGATGCTGCTCAGTCAGAGGTTTCCAAATTGGATTCCGAAGCAGATGCAGAAGTTTCCCTGATTCTGGACGAAGCTAAGCAGAATGCTAAACGGATTATGGGAGAACGTCTCGCAAAAGCAGAAGATGATATTAAAAAAGTCAGGCAGCAAGAAATATCCAGTGCAAATCTTGAAGTGAAGCGCACATTGCTCAATGCACGCAAGGAGATACTCGATAAAGTATATGTCCAGGCTGTAGAAACCATATCCACATTCTCTCCAGAGAAAAACGAAGAACTCCTTAAAAGCCTCATAGAATCTTATGAGTCAAGCGGCAATAGGATTTATTCCGACGCTGGATCTGAGGAGATTGTAAAAAAGTTGTCTTCACTTGAATACACCGGCAACATTGATTGTCTTGGCGGTGTTGTTATTGAGAATGAAGACGGTACTATCAAATTGGATTATACTTACGATGGCATCCTTAAAAGCGTGAATGAGCGGTTGTTGAAGCAGACATCTGATATTTTATTCGGGTGATTTTTAAATGCAGCTGTTGCAGAAATTTAAGCGTGGTAGTTCTAAAAGGACGAAGTCAAAGGGTCATGCAAATTACGCGTACACTACTGCACGTGTACGTGCAATGAAGAGTAAGATCCTGCCTAAAGAGACCTACCCTAGGCTCATGAACATGAGCATTGATGAAATTACCAGGTTCATTGAAGAATCTGAGTATAAAGAAGATGTTGATGAGTTGGCGAGGCAGTATGAAGGCGCAGATCTTATCGAACATGCACTTAACAGGAATCTTGCTGTAACCTTCACAAAATTACTTACTATCTCTGAAGGCGATGTGAATTTCCTTGTTGGTGAGAAACTTAAGCAGTATGATATCTGGAATATAAAGACTATTCTCCGTGGTAAATACTGTAATGCTTCTACAGAGGAAATCCTTGATGCCCTTGTTGCAGCAGGAAGGTTTAGTTATACTTACCTTTCAGACCTTGCGGCAAAAGCAACTTATGAGGAGATCATCTCTGAGCTTGCAAATACTGAGTATTACTCCATACTGAAGAATTATGATGGTACAAATCTTTCGGATATCGAGAATCAACTCGATATAATTTACTACGCTGGGCTTTTTGAGGTAGTAGGCGAATCAAAATCCAAAGATCGCAAGCTGTTTGCGAGATTTATCAGGATGGGCATTGATATGAAAAACCTTACAACGCTTTTCCGCTTGAAGAAATCCGGAATTACAGATCCTGATATGATGGGTCTGATGGTAGAGGGTGGACTCAAGTTAAAGCTTAAGGATATTGAGAGATTAATGCCTCTTTCCTTTGCAGATTTTATCTCAGAGCTTGAAAAGAATCCATATTGGGATGTTATTTCAGATGTTGTAAGTCCGGATATGGTTTCATTGATCGATGTTGAGAGCCGACTGAAAAAACACAGGCTTAAATCTGCAGCAAGCTTTTCACATGTTTATCCAATCTCAATTGTACCAATTATGGACTATATGTTAACTAAAAAGAATGAGATCAACAATTTGCGGATAATTGTACGTGGCAAAGCCGCCAACCTCGATGATGAAGTTATCAAGGAACAGTTGGTGATCTGATGGAATTAGCAGTAGTCGGAAGTGGCGAGTTTGTAACAGGTTTCAGACTGGCCGGTGTTAAAAAAATATTTGAAGTTAATAATAGCGAACTTGAACTCACAGTAGAAAGTATACTTAAGGATCGAGAAGTCGGCATTCTGGTAATGCACGGTGATGATCTGATTAAACTACCGGAGATGTTGAGAAACACTATCAATGACTCTGTTGAGCCAACTGTTGTGACTCTCGGAGGTAGTGGGGAAAGTTCGAATTTAAGGGAAAAAATAAAGCAATCGGTAGGTGTAGATCTGTGGAAATGAAAGGTGAAATTTATCGTGTGGCCGGACCAGTTGTCACTATTATGGGTATCAAGCCAAAAATGTACGATGTAGTACATGTTGGTCACGAAGGTCTAATGGGCGAAGTTATCAGAATCAAAGGTGACAAAGCTACTGTTCAGGTATATGAGGATACATCTGGTATCAAACCAGGTGAACCTGTAGTGAACACTGGAAAGTCTCTCTCTGTAGAACTCGGTCCAGGTTTATTAGAAAGTATTTATGATGGTATTCAGAGACCTCTGAAAGTACTCCAGGAAAAGATGGGAGACTTCATTGACAGAGGTGTTACCGCTCCCGGTCTTGACCGTGACAAAGTATGGGAATTCAAAGCTACTGTATCAAGTGGAGATTCCGTAAAAGGCGGTTCAGTAATTGGTGTTGTACAGGAAACAGCGAACATTGAGCACAAGATCATGATGTTGCCTACAGTTTCCGGTACAGTTGAAGAAATAAAGTCCGGAAAGTTCAAGGTTGACGAAACAGTATGTGTCCTTACAGATGGCACTGAAATTTCCATGATGCAGAGATGGCCTGTAAGATTGCCACGTCCAGTCGAGAAGAAGTTTATTCCAACTAGACCTCTCATTACAGGTCAGAGGATTCTTGACGGTCTCTTCCCTGTTGCAAAGGGCGGTACTGCAGCTATCCCTGGTCCATTCGGTTCAGGAAAGACAGTTACCCAGCAGCAGCTTGCAAAGTGGAGTGACACTGACATTGTAGTTTATATCGGATGTGGAGAACGTGGAAACGAAATGGCTGATGTATTGAATGAGTTCCCTGAACTCCAGGACCCACAGACCGGTCGTCCACTAATGGAACGTACAGTTCTTATCGCAAACACATCTAACATGCCTGTAGCTGCTCGTGAAGCATCTGTTTACACAGGTATCACAATTGCAGAATATTACCGTGACATGGGATACGATGTATCACTTATGGCTGACTCTTCATCCAGATGGGCAGAAGCAATGAGGGAAATTTCCTCAAGGCTTGAAGAGATGCCTGGTGAAGAAGGTTATCCAGCATACCTTTCTGCAAGGCTCTCTGAGTTCTATGAGCGTGCAGGTGTAGTAAAATCACTTGCAGCAGAAGAAGGTTCTATTACAGTTATTGGTGCAGTATCACCACCTGGTGGTGACTTCTCAGAACCTGTTACACAGAACACACTCCGTATTGTAAAAGTATTCTGGGCACTGGATGCAAAACTTGCACAGAGGAGACACTTCCCATCCATAGACTGGCTTACAAGTTACAGTCTATACACTCAGGGTCTTTCTGACTGGTTCACAGAGAACGTTGCACCTGACTGGGTACCACTCAGGGACCATGCAATGGAGCTTCTCCAGCAGGAATCCGAACTTCAGGAGATTGTGCAGCTCGTCGGTTCCGATGCACTTCCGGAAGACCAGCAGCTGGTTCTTGAGATCTGCCGTATGCTTAGGGAATACTTCCTTCAGCAGAATGCGTTCCACCCTGTTGACACATATTGTCCATTCGATAAGCAGTACAAGTTATTGAAAGCAATCTCCAAGTACAGTGACATGGCACAGGCATCACTTGAAGCAGGAATACCAATGGCGGATATTCTCTCCCTTGAGTCAAAGGATGAGCTTGCCAAGGTTAAATTCGAAGAGGACTTCGAGAGTGCACTGAATGTTGTCCTGGAAAAGATGGACAAGGAATTTGCAGCACTTGGAGGCAACTAAAATGACCAAGGAATATAAGACGATCACAGAAATCTCCGGACCATTGATGTTCCTCGAGAATACTGAACCGGTAGGTTATGGTGAACTTGTTCACATCAACCTTCCAGACGGTACAACAAAGAGGGGTCAGGTTCTTGACACCTCAGCTGATGTTGTAGCAGTTCAAGTGTTTGAAGGAACTGGTGGACTGAATGAAGAGTCCGGTGTAGTATTCTCCGGTGAGACAATCAAACTACCTGTATCAAAAGATATGCTTGGCCGTATCCTTTCCGGTTCAGGAGAACCATTGGACGGCGGACCACGTATTGTTCCTGAAGACAGGCTTGATGTTAACGGTTCATCAATGAACCCATATTCAAGAATGCCACCAGAGGACTTCATCCAGACAGGTATCTCAACCATTGATGGAACAAACACCCTTGTGCGTGGTCAGAAACTTCCTATCTTCTCCGGATCAGGTCTTCCACATAATGAGATTGCACTTCAGATCGCACGTCAGGCAAAGGTTCCAGGTTCAGACGAACCTTTCGCAGTAGTATTTGCTGCAATGGGTATTACAAACGAAGAAGCCCAGTATTTCATGCAGGACTTCGAAAAGACCGGTGCTCTTGAGAGAGCTGTGGTTTTCCTTAACCTTGCAGACGACCCTGCTGTAGAACGTATCATCACACCAAGGATGGCTCTTACAGCTGCAGAGTACCTTGCATACGAGCATGATATGCACGTACTCGTAATCCTTACTGACATCACAAACTACTGTGAAGCTCTCCGTCAGATGGGTGCAGCTCGTGAAGAAGTTCCTGGAAGACGTGGTTATCCAGGTTACATGTACACTGACCTTGCATCACTCTACGAGCGTGCAGGTGTTATCAAAGGACTTAAGGGCTCAGTTACTCAGTTCTCAATCCTCACCATGCCTGGTGATGATATCACTCACCCAATTCCTGATCTGTCAGGATATATCACAGAAGGTCAGATCGTAGTTTCCAGGGAACTTCACATGAAAGGTGTTTACCCACCAATCAATGTGCTTCCATCACTATCACGTCTGATGAACTCAGGTATTGGTGAAGGAAAGACCAGGGAAGACCACAAGGCAGTATCTGATCAGATGTATGCTGGTTATGCAGAAGGTCGTGACCTCAGAGGTCTTGTAGCTATTGTAGGTAAAGAGGCATTGTCCGAGAGAGACCAGAAAATCCTTGAATTCGCTGACTTGTTCGAAGACAGGTTCGTCCGTCAGGGAAGAGATGAAGACAGGTCAATTGAAGACACTCTTGCAGTTGGCTGGGACATTCTCTCTGAGCTTCCGGAATCCCTGCTTACCAGGATCGATAACAAGTATATCGACAAGTACCACCCTGCTCACAAGAGCAACTAACTGAAAGGTGATTCAACATGGGCGTGAAAGATGTAAAACCAACTCGTTCAGAACTTATTGAATTCAAGAGAAAGATCAAGCTCTCTCAGAGTGGTCATAAGCTGCTCAAGATGAAAAGGGACGGTCTTATCCTTGAGTTCTTTGAGATTCTCAGCAAAGCAAAGGATGTCAGAACTGAGCTGGATGCCGCCTATGAAGATGCTTCCCGAAGGATAGGTATTGCAAATGCTGTTGACGGTACTATCACCGTCAAATCCACAGCTTTTGCACTTAAGAGCAAGCCGGAGATTGAACTGGAAAGCCGTAACATTATGGGTGTAGTCGTTCCAAAGATCGAATCATCCAGTGTCAGGAAATCCATAAACGAACGTGGTTATGGTATTCTTGGTACCAGTTCATACACTGATGAGGCAGCAGATGCTTATGAGAATCTTGTCGAAAAGATAATCCTTGCTGCAGAGATCGAGACAACCATGAAAAAGCTTCTTGATGATATCGAGAAGACCAAAAGGCGTGTCAATGCTCTCGAATTTAAGGTAATACCGGAATATCAGGAAGCAATGGGTTTCATTAGGCTCCGTCTTGAAGAGATGGAAAGGGAAAACACCTTCAGACTAAAGAGGATCAAGGGATAATCCTTTGATATTCTTTTTTTATGAATAATAATCCAGAAGATCGACCAAACGTGGTCGACCGTTTTTTTCAAAAATTAACACAGCCTAAGAATCTTGCACATATCCTTAGATGGGCGTGGCTTATATCCTTATTAATGTTAGTGCTAGGTTATATTCTAATCTTCAGTGAGATATCTGAATACATTGACATAATATGATGTATTCCTGCGATGTACTGGTATGACTGTTTAGTTTTCTTTAAGCGACTTGATGGTTTCAAGCACTTTTTATGCATCTTCTTTTGTTTTAACGCTATCTCATATCTTGGCTATATTTCCTTTAGTGTCTGTGAAGAAAGTAGATTTGACAGTTCCTTATGGTACTGATGTAACATCATTGATACCAACCATAGTTCATACCGGAGCTAGTGTTTCACCTAATACTGGAATAGTTCAGAACTACACAAACCCTGTTACCTACACTGTAACTGCAGCTGATTCAACCACTCAAGAATATGTTGTAACAGTAACCGTAGCAGCAAATCCTGCAAAGGCTATCACAAGCTTTGACTTTGCTACCCCTTCCGTAACTGGTACAGTTGATGAAGGAGCAAAGACCGTAGCTCTGACAGTTCCTTATGGTACTGATGTAACATCATTGACACCAACCATAGTTCATACCGGAGCTAGTGTTTCACCTAATACTGGAATAGTTCAGAACTACACAAACCCTGTTACCTACACTGTAACTGCAGCTGATTCAACCACTCAAGAATATGTTGTAACAGTAACCGTAGCAGCTCCAAGTTCAGTTACAACTATACAGGTAAAATCTGGTTACGAATCTATTATTACAGGCCTTAATAATGAGGATGGTTCTGAATATGTCAACGTTTCAGGTCAATTAACGGTTGCTGAATTGATAGACGCAATTGAATCTACTGATGACTCACAACAGTCATATGTAGTATATGACGAATCTCAACTTAATAATGGGACTATTGTCTTAAACGCAAACATATTAAATGTAACTGCAGAAAATGGTGACACATCAGAATATGATATATCTGTGACCTATGGAATTACAGTTGCAGCTGTAGATGGTGGAAATGCAACAGTGACGACAAATCCTGAAAATACATCACAAGCTGGACAACCAGTGGGTGTAGAAATTTCAGGTATTGAAAGTGGTCTAATGTTTGAATCAATATCTGTAACAGACGAAAGTAGTGGAAGTGTATCAACAGCTGTGTTTACACCAGGTGAAGTATACACTTTTGAGATGCCAGCAAGCAATGTAACGATTACTGTTACATTATGTGAAGATCAGACTTCTATTACACCAACAACTGCAACATTTGACAACAACGATGGGTCAGCTACTATCAGTGTAACAGCAATGGTAGATGCAGATGGTACTAATTTATTGCCGACTTTCACATCTGATGATGGAACATTATTCGTATGTTCTCTTATGGATGATGATACCAGTGTAATATCTGTAGGTGTTAGCAATGTAGGAGACAGTGCTGACCTTGTCATATCCTCTCCATCAGCTGCAACAATTGCAGGAGCATACACTCTTTCTATTACAAGAGTTAGCGACGGAAAGGAATGGACAATTGCAGTCACTGTGACTTCGACTTAAGAGGTTGTAAGGATTACTTAATAGACTAAAATAAACCCGCACCCCCCAATAAACCGGGGGTTGCTTTTTCTTTTTTAAACCTCAACAACAAAACCCAATAGTGTACTCTATGCAAAATCCACAAGCACGCAAAAATAGAAAAGAATAGAAATTAGGTAACTATTCAGCCTGGCACGATTTGCCTATTGGTACTGATTTCATCGAAATAGAGATGTCTACTCACTAACAATCTAACAATCAAAAAAGCAATCAATAGCAACAATCAAAATAAATGATCCTAATGAAATTTACGTTTCAACTTTTTGTCAAGATTGTTATTGATAGCGTTTTTATCAGGCTGAATAGTTACGAAATTAGTTCTCTTTTATTTCTCTAAGTGCATCAAGCACCTTTTGTGCATGTTCATTTGTTCTGACATTATCCCATATTTTTGCAATATTGCCTTCTGTATCAATCAAAAAAGTGGATCTGACAGTTCCCTGATATTCTTTGCCATAGTTTTTCTTTGTTCTCCACACATCGTACTTCTGGTGAACGGTTTTTTCCTCATCTGAAAGAAGTGTGATACCAATTTCTTTCTTTTCAACGAATTTGATATGTGATTTAATGCTGTCCTTGCTGGCTCCAAGTATCACTGCATTCTCCGCACCGAAATCCTCTTGTAAGGCTGTAAATTCCTGTGCTTCTTTCGTGCATCCTGAAGTGTTGTCTTTCGGGTAGAAGTAAAGAACGATCCATTTACCTGCAAGTTCTTTCAGACATACTTCATTATCATTCTGGTCTGGGAGGCAAAAATCAGGAGCTTTTTGTCCTTCTGTAAGTGAGTTCTTGCTCATGGAGTAATTTATGTAAATTCTTGTTTAAAGCCTTTATACCAGAATTGACTATTTATTATGGCTGGAGAAAATTGCACATGGAAATGTTGAGTATTCAAAATCTTTCTATCCAATACGATGAAAAATCGATTCTTTCCGATTTTAATCTCTCTGTTGCAAAAGGTGAAAAGATCCTTATAAAAGGAAGATCAGGAATTGGAAAATCCACTATTTTCAGGTTGATAATGGGATTCGGTGTACAAAATTCCGGTACAATCTTCTTTGATGGTATCCAGGTGGATAGCAATTCTATATGGAGCATCAGGAAAAGAATAATGTATGTATCTCAGGATACGGATATTGGTGATGGGAAAGTAGGTGACCTTATAGATGAGATATTTTCTTTTAAGGCAAATAAGGATATTCTTTACCGTGCTCAGCTTGACAAAGTAATGGCAGATCTATCTTTAGATCATGATATTCTCAACAAGGACTACATGAAACTCTCCGGAGGAGAAAAGCAAAGGATTGTCCTTGTTGTAGCTCTGTTGTCAGGGAAAGATATCTTTCTGCTTGATGAGGTCACAGCAGAACTTGACAGTACTTTAAAGCAGAAAGTTGTGGAGATATTCTTTTGTAATCCGAAATGGACCGTACTTTCCATATCTCATGACCGTGAGTGGGAAAATGAAAACATTAGGGTCATTGACTTTTCAAGGGAGGCAAACTGAATGCAAACATATGAAGTAGGACTAACAGGTCTGTTTTTTACATTTCTGCTTCTGGCCATTCCCATCCTTATCAGCTATTATCTAAATTTGAAATTAATATCATCTACAATTGAGAGTGCTATCCGGATGGTTCTTCAATTGGCTTTTGTGGGTATTTTCCTCACATTCCTCTTTGAGCTGAACAACGCAGTGCTGAATGTACTCTGGGTACTTATCATGGTCTTTGTAGCATCCCATACAGTACTGAAGAATGCTGAACTCAAAACCAGGCATTTTTTTCCATTACTGGTAATTTCTCTTGCTGTTACAAACTATGCCATACTTCTCTATTTCAATAATTTTATCATAGACCTGAATGATCTCTTCGATGCACGCTATTTCATACCGATAGCCGGTATGGTGCTGGGTAATTCACTGAGAGCAAATGTCGTTGGGATGGATAACTTTTGTACTGAAATCCAGAGAAATGAGAACCGCTATCTTTTCCGTCTGTCCATGGGAGCTGAAAAGACTGAAGCGCTAATCCCATATTTACGTAAAAGCATGAGGGTTGCATTGAAACCTACTATTGCAAATATGGCTACAATTGGTATCGTTTTTCTTCCGGGTATGATGACAGGACAGATACTTGCCGGTGCAAGTCCATTGGTTGCAATAGAATATCAGATAGCCATTATGATAGTTATCTATGTGACAACCATGGTGAATGTACTTTTGGGTATTCTTGTGCTTATCCACAGGGGTTTTGATGAATATGGTCTGTTCAAAAAAGACATGCTCAGGGGTGCATGAATATGGTTACGTTGTATGCGGTGTAGGGTGTATGTCCAGGTCAATTCACGCTGCTGCTCAGATGTAGTCCTATCACTCCAATGCCTATGAGTGCTAGGAATACTATTCTTATAGGTGGCAGTGGTTCGTTGAATCCAAAGTGCCCTATCAATGAGATCATGGCTACTCCAAGCCCTGCCCAGATAGCATAGGCAACACTCACATCTATCTTTTTCAATGCAATGGTGAATGCTATGAAACTGATGCCGTAGAAAATAAATATTAATGCAGATGGTAGTGGTTTTGTAAATCCTTCGGATAGTTTCATGCATGTCGTTCCACATATCTCAAATATTATGGCGAATGCCAGGTACAGGTAGCTCATTATTCCTCCCTATCATCCAGCTTGAATAATTATTGTTATCAGCTGTGTTTATATCCATCCTGCTGTACGTAGCGCCAGATTATAATACTATCCAAAATCACATTTTCTTACCTTTTAAGGAGATGATATTCCATGTCAGTACTGAGCTTCATTGCCTGCAGGATGTTTGAGGATGAGATCGTCCATATTGTTGAAAATGATAATTCAATAAAAAGTCTGTTAATTGTGGAAAATGACGATTGTAACGGAATTGTTGATAAGCTAAGGGATGCTGGCTGCAACTATACGCTTGTTTCAGAAAACAGTTTGCCAGATAATTTGAATGGCGATGACTATACTATAATTGTGGAAATGCTTGAACTTGCTTTGCACGCCAAACCTGAGCATCTCAAAGAAGTTGTTTACAACAAAGCACGTGAGATGTCAGGCTACTCTGATGGAATTCTCCTATTCTACGGTCTTTGTGGTAATGTTCTTGGCAAAGTTGATGAAGAACTTGCTGATCTCCCATGTCCGGTCCATATACTAAAAGAGGACAATGGGGATGTAATAGACGATTGTATTGGTGCAGCACTCGGTGGCAGGGCTGCATATCTTGAGAAATTGAAGAGTTTTCGTGGTGTTGGTACTTTCTTCATGACACCAATGTGGGCAGCCCACTGGCGTGAGATGGTTGTTTCTGCAGGTATGACTCCGGATCCTGATGATGTCGAAAAATCAAAATTTGTTTTTGATTATGCAGGATACAAGAATGTGGCTAAAATGAATACAGGTCTTCATTATGAAAAGCAGTTCGAGCCCATGGTAAACGAGTTTGCAAGACTCTTTGAATTCAATATTATTGATATGGCAGCAACTCCTGAATTGATGGTAAACTGCTATGAGCAATTAAAAGAAGAGGTTCTGCCGGACCAAAATTGATTTTTCATGTATTAAATTATAAATGGATAATTGTATCATTATCCGTCATTATGGAATAAAAAATTCAAAGGAAATTTATTCTCCTTTGATATAGTTCCTCATGTATTGGATTTATTCCAGATACTCGTCCCTTCGAGGTGAAAAAACTTCCACAGCCACGGAATCTTCCAGGATTTGAGCAAAATGAGGTACATTTGATGGTATGTTCCATGAATCCCCAGGCATTACATCATGAGTTTCATCTCCGATTGTGAGCAGCATCTTTCCTGAAACCATGTATCCTGTCTGTTCATGGATGTGTTCATGTGCCGGGAGCATGCTTCCCTTTTTTAAGATGAATTCTACCATGAGCGTTTTTTCTCCGTGAACAATTGTTTTCATTTCTATTCCGGAGAGTACTTCTTTGTAATCGGATTCATTGTGCTTGCTGAACATGAATAAGTTTAACATATTCAGATAATTTATTCTTTTTCATTGTGACGTTGAAAACTGGTGAAAGGTGATAATTTCACCTTTCATATGAGGATTATTCACTGAATAGGTAATTGCGCCATGTTTCTTATTTTTGTTTTTGCGACTTCATCAAGGCTATTGATGGGCAATGGTTCCAAAGTCTTTATAGGAAGTAAATTTTGTTCAGATATCGTTGTAGGAGTCTTTGATTTGTAAGATTCATCTGAATGATTTGTCGTACTCCACACTCTTAGATGCCTAAAGCGTTGATGTGTTCTTCTTGATAATTTCCATCCCATGACATTACCTCCATTTATGAAGATGAGCTGTTAACTCACGGTTTTGATTTTATTTTGGGTCCCCATGACTCTTTTTTATCTTTACGTTTTTCACATATAAAATAAACTGATGTTAATTTCACAAACCAATGTGTTTTTTAATGGTGTTCAAAATTACGTGACTTACTTTGAGCTAATTTCTGCCATGGGGCAGAGTTTATTCATTTACATTTCACAGGATGGTCTCTTGAATAATTCCCTAACATTATGTAGGTCTTCTGGCTTTCCAAAAATGATACAGATATCTCCTGAATATATGGAAATATCGCCGTCAGGGTTTGTGATGGTGGTGTCATTCCTGCGGATTGCCAGAATGGTTGCTTTGTGCTTTGTCCTTATATTAAGGTCCTTGAGCGTTCTTCCGTTTGCAAAACAACTTTCACCTACTTTTAAAGTACTGACTTCCACACCCGGAAGCTCATCTTTTAAGTTAAAGCTTCTTTCCTGTTCTTCTGAATAGGCTTTCCTCAACATGCAGTATCCGTTTGCACGTATCTCCCTTGTGAATATGTCAATGTCTTCCTCGGGAACGAGGTACTTTTTTAGCAGGCGAACAAATATCTCAACAGATGTTTCGTATTCCTCAGGAATTACCTCATCTGCACCAAGATCGCTGAGTCTTTTCATTTCACTTACATAGCGGGTTCTGGCGATTATGTAGATATCTGGATTCAGTCTTTTCGCCATGTCGATTATCTTTCTTGTAGCGACAAGATCTGATATACCTATGATTAGTATTCTTGCAGAATCAATGTTTGTAGAATTAAGTACTGCCTCGTGGCTTGCATCACCATAGTGTATCTTTTCACCTTTTTTCTTTTCCTGACGTACTGTTTCAGGGTTTGTTTCTATTATCACATATGGTATTCCTGCATTCCTCGCTGCATGCGATAAAGTTTTGCCGTTGAATCCATACCCAATTATGATCAGGTGGTCCTTTATTTTTTCATCATCATTCTTTGCAGTGAGACCGTTCGCGTAGAACCCATTAATGAGTTTCTGATATGGGACGGCTTTAACTACTCTATCTGAAATACCATATGAAGATGCTGTTATGAAGGGAGTTAGCGCCATTGTGATGATGGAAACTGCCAGGAATTGCTGATACATGTTCTGGTCAAGAAGGGAATATTCAAGACCAAAGGTTGAGAGCACGAATGAGAATTCTCCAACCTGTGCAAGTGTCAGCCCTGTGATGATTATTGTACGCAGTGGATATCCCAGGATGAATGTTGCAAGGCTGGCAGTAGCAGACTTTATGACAATGACCACAAGCGCCAGAGCAAGCAGGTAAACTACATTATTTGTAAAGAAACTGATGTCCAGCAACATGCCGATGGAAACAAAGAAAAAACTCATGAAGACGTCTCTAAATGGCATGATATTACCCATGGCCTGATGACTGTACTCAGATTCAGAAATAATAAGTCCTGCCATGAAAGCTCCAAGGGCAAGTGATAATCCGATACTGGAAGTGAGCCAGGCAGTAGCCAGACAAATGAAAACGATACTCAAAAGGAACAATTCCCTGTTCCTTGTTTTTGCTATCTGGAATAGTAATGCAGGAATTATCCATCTTGCACTTACAATGACCAGTGCTATTGTCCCGATAGCTTTGAGCAGGAATAGGGGCAATGTGTCGATAGATTCTATAGAGGCACCTGCTATTATTGGTGTTATGAGTATCATCGGGACGATAATTACATCCTGAAATATCAGTATTGCAAGGGATGTTTTTCCGTGTGGTGTGTCAATCTCTGCTTTTTCCTGAAATAATTTGAGAACGATAGCAGTACTGCTCAATGATATGAGAAAACCTATGAATAGTGCTGTTCCTGAGCTTAGGCCAAAAAAGATACAAATATAGTAAACCACCAGGATCGTTGTTGTTACCTGCAGGGTTCCGCCAAGCAGGACTGATCTTTTTATGTCCCAGAGTTCTTTGATAGACATTTCTACGCCTATAGTGAAGAGAAGAAGAATAATGCCTATTTCTGCAAGTGCTTCTACTTCATGCACACTGCTAATTATTCCTAACCAGTGCGGGCCTGCCAGCATACCAGTAACAAGGAATCCCAATACAGAAGGTAGTTTCATCCTGGTGAATAGCAGCAAGATGATTATAGAGAGTCCGAAAATTATCCCGATATCTGTGAATAAGGTCAGTTCCATGATGGGGTCACAACTTCAATTGGTAATATAAATAATTTCATATTAACAGAGGTTGCTTGCATGTAAAATAGATTATGACTGAGTGACATTCCAGGGAGATTACATGGTAGATGATAAGGTTTTCAAGGTCATGGGATGTATCCATTTATAGTTACTAACTTAACATTTTTAACTTATCATCCAGAAATGTCTCAATCCATTTTCTTGCGAAGCTAATCTTTGATGAACAATCAATAAACTCCTCAGCAATCAGATTTTTCATATGATCCAGATCTTTCACAAAATTGCGAGAAATAATTCTTTTGACACTTTTCCAGATGAATTCGATTGGATTCAAGTCGGGTGAATATGGAGGTAAATAGACCAATTCAATATCATTTGCCTGTGCAAATTCCACTGTATATTTTGCTCGATGTGATCTAAAATTGTCGAGAATAATTACGATTCTCTCTCCCATGTTATTGTTTTTAACAGCTGATAAAAACGAACATACATCCTCCTTGGTTGAATGTTCTTTGAAATCAATAACAGAATTACCATTCAATGCATAAAAACCGAAGGAGTTTGCTTTTATCCTGGTTGTGTTTTTGAAGATGGCAGGTTTATTGAAAGACCATAAACGAACCGTATTTGATGTTGTTTGGGGAGATGATTCATCAAGAAATCCGATAACGCAATCATCATCGATTAACGGTAAGTTTTTTTTAAACAATCTTCTGCATTTTGTGGTCTTCGATAATCATGCGCATATGGTTTGGCATGATGCATGCCAAACTTCTTCAAGATCACTAGTATTTGCTTAATGGTGTATTGAACCTTAAATTCATTATAAATGAGTTCCTGAACTTCTTTTGTAGACCAATCATCTCTTTCATGTAACATGTCCCTTAGTTTTTCTTTTTGATCATCAGTGAGTTTGGAAGGACATCCTCCTGAAAACCTAGGCTTTAATCCTTCATATCCGTCTTGATTCCACCGCTCTTGCCATTGATATGCAACGGGTTTTGATATCCCTACAAGTTTAGCTGCTTCATTAACAGAAGCTCCTTCATAACGATGTTTAACAAAATATAAACGTTGTAGAACTCGTGTGTCTTTCTCTAATGACTTAATATGTTTAAGCAATTCTTCTGATGAAAGATGATGCTTTATCGGAATTTGTTCGGGTTTAGCCATACAGTATTGTTATACTCAATTAGTATTAATAGTTTGGTTAATAACTATAATCTACTCAGTTCTGGATCTATTGATGGTAGGTGGTGTGAACGGATCCTATCTATGAACATTGAACATAAAAAGAGTAAAAAACACCGCTCAGTGTTCTTTCCGTCTTTTCCTTTCCCTGCACAAAGCAAATGCAGCTATTGTTATCAGTGAAACTGCTGCAAATATTCCAAAACCGGGTGTTGATGTTTCATCCGTACCAATGATGGCTGTTCCTTCTTCAATAACAGATTTGAGCAAAGTCTCTGCCATGTCAAGGTTATTTGTGGCACGTTCCATATTGTGCATTCCAAAGCTTCCGTCAGATTCCACTTCGCTTATGTAGAATAGTGCATTGTTGTAGTTTTCAAGTTTTGCATCATAGCTTTCATTGTTGCTTATCATTGTAAGAGCCATACTGGCATTTTTTTCAAGAGGTTCCAGTTCCTTAAGTTTATTTTTGATAGTTTCCTGATTCACTTCTAAGATGTTTGAGAGAGATACATCATGGCAATCATCACACTCATTGTCCACCGGGATCTCGTCATGGGACATGACATGGCACTTCTTGCATATATTGCCCGAATTGGGGTCAGAAAGCAATATGGGTTCAAAATCGAAAGAGTGTCCTGTAACTATTGTTTCATTTTCTTCTATCATCATTGCCATGTGGCAATCAACACAGCCAAGGTTGACTGCATGCACTCCGTTGGTGTATATTGACCCGTTGTACATTTCCCACTGTGTGTACCTTACAATGGTTGTGTTTCCGTCCGGATTGGCACCGTCGGAATTATGGCAGCTTGCGCATAGTTGTGTTGGTGTGGTTCTTAGCTCGGTACTATGCGGAGCATGGCATGCAATACAGGTAATTCTCCATTCAGTTATGTCCTCTGTATCCGGCATTCTGTCTTTGCTCCTGCCATATAGGGCAGCATCTTCAATGTTCAGTATGGCACCTTCAGTGCTCTTGCAGGATACGCAGGTGCTTCGGTTAAGCACGATTCTGTCTTCAATGTTGGAAGGTTCGGAATGACTTGCCGTTGTTACCGGATCGAACTCAATACTATTGTATTCGTTCCACTCTTCGTAGACTTCTTCATGTTTCCCTGTATGGCAATTCCCACAAAGCTCTGCAGATAGGTTTGACTGTGGTATTGCTTTAGAAGGGCTTATGATATGTGCATCAAAACCCTCCACAGGAGGCTGGTGACACATTTCACACTCTGGTGATTCCCACAACATTTCTCCATACTATTTGATGTATAGGCGTGCTGTACTGGCTCCGTGGCAGGGCAGGCAAGATTCCACATTTGGATTATCACTACTTAACACAGATTCGATGTAGTGGGGAGATGCAGTCCATGCATCATATTTTCCCGGATGGCAGGCTTTACAATCTTCTGTTGATGCTGCGGTTACAACAGTTGCTGATGTAACAGCCAATAAAAGAACAATAAAAATCCCCATTACTGATTTCATATCAATCACCCACACTTCTATAATAAAATATGGAAATGTCCGGTATATAGGTGTTTGTATAGATATTGTGTGATTAGCAGATCAATGGTGGATGTGATGAAATGGGATATGAATTTTAAAAAGGGTAATGGACAAAGTGTACGAATACTTTGCCTCTAGTTAAAATATTAATTGAGTATCAGATAAAATACGTCTAATATCTTTTTGGTGGTCTGTGGTTCTGGAAGCATTCCCTGCAGTATACAGGTCTGCCTTCGGTTGGCTTAAATGGTACTTCAGTTTCCTGTTTGCAGTCTGCGCAGATTGCCTTGTGCATCTCTCTTGGACCACTGGATCTGAAGTTTCCTCCACCGTTTCCACCTCTGAATCCGCCCTGGTTCCTGTCGTTTCCGCCTTTGAATCCACCGCTTCTATTGTCTCTCATTTATTTGATTTCCTTTGTTGTTTATTTGACCTGTTAACTTCGAGTTAAGATATTTCGCACGATTCGTTCATTTGATTCTTACCAAGTCTACAATTTTGCAGCCGGAACAAACCCACTAATCATAGGATACAAGTGATTGTATTATTTCCCTTGTTATGTCTTTGATTGTGACAATGTAGCAGTTTCTATTGAGAAGGGAACCTTTTCCCGTATCTATACGACGCATTCTTTATTTTAGCAATTAACCTAAAAGAAATAGCCAAATGGAATTTACTTTTTCTTAACCCGCCTGTAAGTTAACTGTCATTCCAAAATTAGGATTCATACATATAAAAAACTATGCTTATTTTCTTCAGGATGGCTGAGGTTGATTCTGACAGAATGGCTACTCATTATTCTCTCGAATTTTCAGTTTGTAGCTATTATTTTTGTTATATAATTGTATTATTAAAAAATCTACTTGAGTATTAATAATTCATGATGTCGCTAACTAAATTAATTTTGGTGGTACAAATGAAATATAAATATATAATTGTCATTTATTAGCTGTGGCTATCCTCTTTTCAGGAATGATTTTTATCATTTGTCTTTGATTTAATCTATAAGTTATGCCGCAAGCTAAAATCAGTCTGACATTGTCTAAGTGGACTCGGCGGGATTTGAACCCGCGGCCTTTACGTTGCGAACGTAACGATCTTCCCCTGATCTACAAGCCCCAAAAAGTTACAATGTTGAAAAATTAATAAAAAAAAGAAAAGTAAATGAGAGGTTTAGACAGGTCTTCCGACTTCTGTCACTGTTACGCTCTCAACACCGTTTACTGCTGCAAAGGCCTGCTCTACGGATTCTGTGCCTCCTTCGAGGTCACCTACGATGACGACCATGATGATGGCCTTAAGTCCGAATGCGATAGGCTCTTCCTTGTGAGTGCCGTATTCTGCGCCCTTTGGAAGTGATGCGATAAGGTTGTCTTTAAGTTCTTCGAGGTTTGTATCGACACCCTCAGGCATTATCTTAATAGTTGCTGCAACTTCTCCCATCTAAATTCACCTTATGCTCCTGAAAATCCGCATTTTGAACATTTATATGGGTTGCTCTGCTGTCTGCAGCTTATACATCTTCCAAGCTCGTTGCCACAAACAGGGCATGGGAAGCGTACATAGCCGGTTTCCACAAGTCTCTTGTTGCATGTGGTACAATTATCGACTTTATTTGCCATTTAGAATCTCCTTACTATGATAATATGTGATAAATATAAAATACTGAAAAATCAGCATGTCAGTGATTTCAGTACATACGCAGTATCTAATTTAAATATTCCCCTTGATATGAGTTCCTATTACATTCTTTCCGATAACAGCGTCAATGACTCTTTCAGGGTACATTCCGTTGACAACGACACAATCCATCATGTTTTCCATCAAAAAGACAGGCAATGAGCTGTCAATACATGTAACTCCCATCCTTGAAAGTTCTCTGGCAGTCATCCACTTCTGAATAATATCATCGGCAATAACTCCATCAACATCAGTCACTTTTATAAAGCGTGATCCTGTTTCCCGGGCTATCCATGCTCCTATAGTATCCGATGTAACATTCCATGAATGTGGTAACTTATCGCTTTCCCTGAGCATTTTGTACGGTAACAAAACAGAAACTCCACTTGGGACCTCATTGATATTTTCAACAGAGTTGACTCCTGTCTTATCTACAATATAGTGGGCGTATTGTTCCATTGAAAGAATGGCCATCCAGTGAGCTGCATCATCTCCGATTTCGTATTTTTCACTGATAGTTCTGATCGAATCCGCAAAAACACCACCACCGGGAACTATGAGTATCGAGTGGTCGTTGCCATTACTCCTTTCCAGATGCTTCAGAGAGTCAATGATGGAATGTGAATACTTCATAATACTTCCTCCAAGTTTCACAACGATCTTCATAGCAACTGAATCCCCTATATTTTATTCTCTCTTTAGATATGTATATTTCAATCGGACTTATTCTTTTCCTGAAGCATTAGCTTCATCTTCCATGATCTTCGCTGCAGCATATGCAGGGAATACTTTTGAAACATCCGCCCCCCATCTGCTGGCAACAGAAATACATTCAAAACCAAGTCTTTCTGCCGCCTCTTTTATGAGAAATTCTCCAAGTCCGGCAGATGCTATCCTGTCAAGCCCATTCTTTTCAGCAACAACTGATATAGCCTGGCTTAAAATGCTCACCTGTCTTTCCTTGACCTGCTGAGCGATATGGTATATTTCATCTGCTGAGATCTCTGTAAGGTCTGCGCATACAACACGTGCCAGTCTTCTCATAGCATCTGTCTTACTCTTGCCTGCACCATCGGCAGTCTCGCAAGTATAAAGTTCTTCTGGGATGTCTTCTAACAGTAAGTATGCATCTGCAGTAGTTGAGAATAGTTCTGATGCGATATGGCAGTCCCCATCTGCAACGTTTACTTTTTCAAGCAGGTATGCAAGGTTGGTCCTGAGTGTTCCTGCATAGAACAATTCACTGCGAACAAGCCTTGAAAAATCCGTTAGGCCTGCAACATGTTTTCCATTTTTGATAGGGATAATGTCACTGGTCGTGCTTCCTACGTCTACAAAGATACAATCTCCTATCTCCGAACCTATCAGCCTGGAAGATGCCGCCCAGTTTGCTGCAGCAAGGTCCCGCAGGTTTCCTGAATCTTCATGGAACCGTCCACTATTATCAATGTATTTAACTTCGCAATCAAAAGCATCATTAACAGAACGCATGATAAAGTCGATACCCTTGTCTTTATCTTCAAAACAATCCGCAAGTTCGCCTGTCATGACCACACTGACCTTATCAGGTTTTAATTCCTCTGCAATGTCTCTCAGAGATGTGGGCAATGTTGTGTCCTTCCACAAAGGTATATAATGCAGTTCAATGATTTCTCCGTCAGCGGATGCTATCTTAGTATTAGCACCACCAATATCAATTCCAATTATTTTCATATGATGTCCTCAATGTCATCTTTTGTGAAAGAGCACTCCCCTTCAAGAATTACTGAATCGGGAAGTTTACCAAATACATTCATCAGCATAAGTTCTGCAATTTCGCCTTTTAGGGTTTGAACCAACCCAAATATTGCAGTTGTAGGTCTGGGATTAACATCAATAACATATGGTTTGTCCCCATAGATAATATCGATTCCTATGTAACCACTACACCCAAGTGCTTCAACAGTTTTTTTTGCGACCAGGAACACTTCTTCTTCGTAGTCTGTCTTGTATGGTACTTGATTACCTTTATAATCAAAGATAGTATCATCATTATCTTTCTTGATATCGATAAGCTGTTTGTTCAGGCTCAGTGGAAGCGCCCGCTGTCCGCAGATCATACTCACACTAAGGTGTTCACCTTCTATGTATTCGGTTGCGATATATTCCTCTTCCACAGTATTCATTCTTTCAGGAATTGTCATTCTTACTCCCTCGGATGCACATCCAAACCTTGGTTTCATGACATACTTTCCATTGAATCCTTCGCTTACTATTTTGGGTGTAGCTATGAATTTTGAGTCAAGGATTTGTGTACACACCAGTTTATCTGCACAGAGTCGCACAAACTCTGCAGGGCACCCGAGGTTAATGGTGTTCTTTTCCAGAATGTCTGTCAGGTCTCCCAGAAGTTCATCTGGTCCAATTACAAGACCTGCATCATTATTCTTTGCAGCATTTTCAAGTACGTTTTCAAAGGTTTCTTCATCAGATATAATTGCAGTTCCGTTTTTAAGCTTGCTTTCTGCAGTGAGGTAGGTAACTTCATGCCCAAGGCGATAAAAACTGTCGGCAAGAGTGCTTAACATGGCTTTGCCTTCCAGCAGCAGTGTGCCTTTTATTCCGACTCCCATTGCATATTCTGCAAGCAGTATTTTCATATTGGTTGCAACTGCATTATTTGATATATCCTTTGCTATTATGTGTCTGATTTAGCAGGGGGTTTATTTATCAATGATGTTAATTTATTTACATTGAAATGCTTTATATATGTTAAACTTTTAATCATGAATTATAATGCTCCTTAAATTGCTTATTTGAATATTTCTGTATAATCCTTTTTGAAATTACAACGGCATTATAATTTGATGCCACATAATAAATTTTACCGGAATTATGTTATATATCAAAAATGCTAATTATTGTATGTCGATTGAGTAAGTTCAATCTCGGTCGGATATATTTGCGGGTTGGGGAATGGGAGTTTCTCAAGTAAAGAGTGGGGTCTTCGAAAATGCTATCTTTCTCAGAAAAGATAACGTTTTCATGGAACATGTGTACATATTTTCGGTGGTACACTGTAAAGAGGCAGAGTGGTTTTTTCCACATCTGTCTCTTTCTACATTATTAAGTAAAATATCTCTATGATTTGACTTAAGGGGTACTAAAAATGGGGTTATTGGAGAAATGTCCGGAGTGCAATAATGCATTCCAGGATGATGGAAGGGAAGTACAGGTTTGTAAGGTATGTGGGTACTGGACAAAAAAAAATACAGCAAGAATAGATTTTTTAATGATGTGTTAGTGTGAATAAGATAAAAACGGAAACCGATATAAAAATTTCCTGCACATTTTGCGGGAACGCATTGAAAAAGCAAAAACTAGGCTCAAACTACATATATTATTGTTCGCAATGCGGTAGTATGACCAGCTCAAATTTACTTTGAAATGAAGTAAATGAGTATACTATTGTAATGGCCTGCTTTTTTCCTTATAATTAAAGGTAACTATTCAGCCTGATAAAAACACTATCAATAGCAATCTTGACAAAAAGTTGAGACCTACATTTTATTAGGATCATTAATTTTGATTGTTGCCATTGATTGCTTTTTTGATTCTTAGGTTGTTAGTGAGCAAACATCTCCGTTTTGATTAAATCAGTATCAATAGGCTAATTGTGGTAGGCTGAATAGTTACAATTAAAGATTAATTGGTACATCTTTTTATATTTCCCGGGAATTTTGATTCATCATCGGATGTACATGGAAATGCTTATAGCGCCAGATAGCATAAATAACAATAAAGATGCCGCTAGATCAAAAGATTAGATTGGTTTTAGTCGATTTTGATTTAACGCAAGCCATATGAAACGGTTTCAAACTTGAACATAGGGATGGGGGTCGTTGTATAAGACGTTCACTGCTTGATACAATATTCATGTCGGAAAAAAGGAAGAACCTTATGTTGTTTCTCAGAGATGGTCCTCGGGAAATGGGGGAGATCCTTGAGGTCCTTAATGTAACAAGGCATGCATTGCTGCCTCAGATCAAGATATTGTCCGAGAACAGGCTAGTCATAAAAGAGAAAGATGTGTGCCGGCTTTCAGAGATAGGCGCGGTTATAGTAAGGGATATGTTACCTCTGGTGGGAACACTGAAAGTACTTGAGGATAATTTTGATTACTGGACAAAACACGAACTCAGCTCTATTCCTCCACATCTTCTTAGAAGGATAAGGGAACTGGAACATTGTGAGATGATAGAGCCCGATCTTAATGACATGTTCGAGCTTAATAAAGATCTCATAGAAGAATCAATGGGGTCCAATTTTGTCATGGGGGCTACAGCTTTTCTGCATCCTTCTTTCCCTTCATTTCTTCTGGATCTGGTTAAAAGTAATATCGATGTCTCTATTATAATGACTGAAAACGCATTGGGAAGGCATAAAGTCGATTATGGGCATGAGTTTAAAATGTTCCTCAAAAATAACAATGCAAAATTATTCGTATATCCTGGGGATATGAAACTTGCATCGCTTTTTTTGACGGATAACTATTTGATGATGTGCCTTTTTGACGAAAATGGCAATTATGACCGCAAGGACCTTGTATTCTGTAATTCTCTTGCATTACACTGGGGCAAAGAATTATTTGATTATTATCTTTCAAGATCATATCCGATATTGGACTTGTAATATCATGAAAAACTCTTCTCTTCTCTTCTTGCAATTCTGTGTAATTACACGCTGCTTTTTATATTTATAGTATGCAACTATATATTAACAATGACTATATACTATGATTACTGATAGAGGACTGGGATGAACATGGATGTAAATACTGAAAACCCATTTGTGCAGGCACTGGCAGTTTCTACAACGATGGCAATTTTTATGATCGGTGTGGCATTTGGGCTGATGAGCATGGCAAAAAGTGGTTCCACTCCGGTTCCTATGCCTGTTATGCTTCTTATTTTTGCGGTTATCTTCATAGCAGGTTCTGTTTATTTTGAGTCACGTGGCGCAGATTACATGGGTTCTCTTGTAGGGGGCTCAATAGTATCTTTAACTGCAACGTTCTCAGCCACAGCTTTTTTTAGTGGTATAAAGTATGCTCTTGAAGGTGGCATAACTGCTGTTGGGCCGGAGCAGGTCGTTTCTGCACTCGCCTTATGCATGATAGCCAGCATGTTCCTGATACGTGTTTTGCAGCATAAGTTCAAGGGTTCTTTTTGAAATAGTTATTATATTGTATTAATAATATTTCTCTCATTTTTGCATACTTCATTTCTTTGAAACAAAGCAAACATGCGGTAGCTATTTATAGAACATCAAACAATCACTAGTTCTGATGCACATTACCGCGCACAGAACATGCGGAGAAATTGAGAATGGCTGATGGACCAGAAAATTGTGAAGAATTAGATTCGAAACAAGTTGAAGAAGGCAAAGTTGCAGTAAATCCTTCTGAGGATGAAGCTGCAGAACTCAGGGATAAACTTCTGCGCATGACTGCAGAATTCGATAATTTCCGAAAGAGAAGTACTCGTGAAAAAGAAGAATATCGTAAATTTGCAGTTGAGCAGGTTATAATAGAGCTCCTTGAGGTTTATGACAACTTTGAACGTGCTCTTGAGTCTGCAAAGCAGGCTGATGATATCTCATCTATAATAAAAGGTGTTGAGATGGTCTTTAAACAGTTTACTGGAATACTTGAGAAGGAAGGCCTTCAAAAAATCGAGTGTGAAGGTGCTGAATTTGACCCTTATTTGCATGAAGCTATGATGCATGTAGAACATCCGGAGCATGATGAGAATATCGTTGTTGATGTCTGTAAACCTGGGTACTATTTGCATACAAAGGTGATAAGGCCTGCAATGGTTACAGTATCAAAGAAATCGGACAAATGAAACTGAAACCGGTTTCTATCCTGGCAAGGATATGTTCAATATAAATAACACACAATTATTAATAGCAATTAAAATTCATTCATAAATGAGGTAAGAAAATGGGAAAGATATTGGGAATTGATTTAGGAACTACAAATTCCTGTATGGCTGTTATCGAAGGAGGAGAACCTACTATTATCCCTAATGCTGAGGGGGGAAGGACTACACCTTCAGTTGTAGGTTTCTCTAAAAAGGGCGAGAAACTGGTGGGTCAGGTTGCCAAAAGGCAGCTAATCACCAATGCTGACAACAGTGTGAGCTCTATCAAAAGACATATTGGAGAGTCTGATTATCAGGTAACTCTCAATGGCAAGGAGTACTCTCCTCAGGAAATCTCCGCAATGATCCTGCGTAAGTTAAAGGAAGATGCAGAGTCCTATCTTGGGGAAACTATCACACAGGCAGTTATTACTGTTCCTGCGTACTTCAATGACTCTCAAAGACAGGCTACAAAAGATGCAGGTACCATTGCTGGTCTTGAGGTCATGAGGATTATCAATGAACCTACTGCAGCAGCTCTTGCATATGGTCTGGATAAGGATGAAGAAGATCACAAGATTCTCATCTACGATCTTGGAGGCGGCACATTTGATGTATCCATTCTTGAGCTTGGTGGAGGAGTGTTTGAAGTTCTTTCAACCAGCGGTGACACTCAGCTTGGTGGGGACGACTTTGACCAGAGGGTTGTAGAGTTCCTCATTGAAGAGTTCAATAAGGTAGAAGGCATCGACCTTTCCAAGGACAAGGCAGCACTGCAGCGTTTGAAGGATGCTGCAGAGAAAGCAAAGATAGAGCTTTCAGGTGTAGCAACAACAAACGTCAACCTTCCGTTCATTACTGCAGATGCCAATGGACAGCCAAAACACATTGATATCGATCTTACAAGAGCACAGTTCGAGAAGATGACTTCCGATCTGCTTGACAAGACCATGGTGGCTGTCAACCAGGCAATGAAGGATGCAAAACTCAGTGCAAAGGATATTGACAGGGTACTTTTGGTAGGAGGTTCTACAAGGATGCCTTCAGTTGCAGAAGCTGTGAAGAAGGCAACAGAAAAGGATCCATACAAGAACATCAATCCTGATGAGGCTGTTGCAGTTGGTGCGGCAGTACAGGCTGGTGTCCTTGGAGGCGAGGTTCATGACGTACTTCTGCTTGATGTAACACCATTGACCCTTGGTATCGAAACTCTCGGAGGGGTATCAACAGCTCTTATTGAAAGGAACACAACCATTCCAACCAAGAAGAGCCAGGTATTCTCTACAGCAGCTGACAACCAGCCATCTGTTGAGATTCACGTACTTCAGGGTGAGAGAGGTGTAGCATCTGCTAACAAGACCCTTGGAAGGTTCACTCTTGACGGAATTCCACCTTCACCAAGAGGTCTTCCACAGATCGAGGTAACATTCGATATTGATGCAAACGGTATCCTGCATGTCAATGCACAGGACAAGGGAACCGGCAAGGAACAGTCTATTTCCATCCAGAAACCAGGCGGTCTTTCTGATGAGGAAATTGACCAGATGGTAAAAGATGCAGAGTTGCATGCTGAAGAGGACAAGAAGCGCAAGGAAGAGGTTGAGATTAAGAACGAAGCTGAATCACTTGTGAATGCTGCTGAAAAGACTCTCAAGGAAGCAGATGATATTGCAACCGATGAGCAGAAGTCCAAGGTCGAGGCTGCGGTCAGCGATCTTAAGGCTGCCCTGGAAACTGAAGATCTTGAAGATATCAAGTCGAAGACCGAAGCTCTCCAGACTGCTGTCTATGATGTCTCTGCTGCAATGTACCAGAAGGCACAGGAAGAAGCTGCATCTGCAGCATCTGCTTCAGAAGAATCCGATTCATCTGCAGACTCCGACGAGGAGACTATTGTAGATGCGGATTATGAAGTAGTTGATGAAGATAAGTAAATATGCATGGATCAACACCTGGGTAAGATACTTTAATGTTAAAGGTATCTTACCTTCCTTTAGTTTCAATTTCATAACCATCATATGCATAACGGGAATCATCCATGTCCACAACACGCGATTATTACGAAATATTAGGCTTATCCAAAGATGCCACAGAATCCGAGATCAAAAAAGTTTATAGGAAGCTCGCAATGCAATATCATCCCGACAAGAATAAGGATGATGATGCTGAAGAGAAGTTCAAGGAAATATCTGAAGCATATGCTGTCCTTTCTGATACTGAGAAAAGGGAGCAATATGACAGGTTTGGTCATGCAGGTATTGACGGCCGTTATAGTCAGGAAGATATATTCAGGAACGCAGACTTTGGTGGGTTTAGTGATCTTGGGGATATATTTGGAAGCATATTCGGCGGTGGTGGCGGTTTCGGAGGTTTTGGTGGCGGACAAAGGAGGCAGGGTCCATCCAGAGGGTCTGACCTTCGCTATGATCTGACAGTAACTCTTGAGCAGGCAGCAACAGGAGTTGATACTACTATCAATATCCCAAGGGCTGAGAACTGTGAATCTTGTGGTGGTACCGGTGCAAAATCAGGTACCAGTCCCCATACATGTTCTACATGTCATGGTTCAGGGCAGGTAACACAGGCACGTAACACTCCATTTGGAAGATTCATGTCTACCAGCACATGTAATGCATGTCACGGAAGAGGTCAGGTCATTGAGACTCCATGTCCTGCATGTAAGGGTACTGGTAAGATTAAGAAGGTCCGTAAGATCTCTGTAAAAGTCCCTAAAGGAGCTGACAACGGAATTCGTCTCAAGATAAGGGGCGAAGGTGAAGAAGGAAGTCCGGGTGCACCATCTGGTGATCTTTACGTTGTAATTCATGTGGAGCCACATGACAAGTTCCAGCGTGTAGGAAACGATATACTCTACGAGCAGTTAATATCTTTCTCAATGGCAGCACTTGGTGGAGATGTAATGGTCCCGACACTTCATGGAAAAGTAAAAATGAACATTAAAGCCGGAACCCAGACGCATTCTATACTGCGTTTGAAGAGCAAAGGAATGCCTCATCTTCATGGTCATTCGCACGGTGACCAGCTTGTCAAGATCATTGTCAGAACGCCTACAAAACTAACAGGGGATCAAAAGGACCTCCTTAAAAAGTACCAGAAGCTTGAAAATGGGTCCGATATGAAAAATCCAAAAGGTGGCAAAGGTATCTTTGGAAAAATGAAAGGTGCTTTTGAAGCTGGAATATAGTTCTTTTCATAAAACATCTAATTTTTTATTTTTTCATTTTGAATTCGTTATCCTTTTTGGGCAGTTATTTATATTGCTTCGTTAATTATGTGGTTAACCTTAAAAACCAATAAGCATATTATACGGTTTTGATTTCAGTATCATATCAATATTTTAATTATGACCTTTTGAAGGTATACCATGAAGATCGTAATAATTGGTGCTGGTGAAGTTGGCTATCATATCGCTAAGGCTCTTTACCAGACAAACGATGTTGTTGTTATAGACCAGAATGAAGAAGCATGCGAACGTGCAGATGAGCTTGACGTTCATGTTTTGCATGGCAATGGTGCCAATGTATCCATTCTCCATGATATTCTGGAGGGGGCTGGTTTGTTGGTTGCTGTGACGGGCTCTGATGAGGTGAACATAGTTGCCTGTATGGGATCCAAACTCATTGCCAGGGACAAAGATAAATTAAAAACCGTAGCCAGGGTCAGTAATCCAGATTACATTGATAAGCCTGTGACAAAAAGACCTCAAATAGGTATCGACATCATGGTATGTCCTGAACTATCCCTTGCTTCTGAGGTTGCCCGGATACTTGCAATTCCTTCTGCAATTGATGCGGAATATTTTGCAGATGGAAAAGTTGAGATGATGGAATTTGTAGTTCCTGAAAATCATTCTCTTGTAAATAAACATATGCAAGAGCTTCATCTTGCAAATTGCTGTATTGTAAGTGCTCTTTTCAGGGATTCCGAAGTAATAATCCCACATGGTGAGGATATAATAAAAGGCAACGATCATATCGTGGTAATCGGAAAACCGGCTTCAATGACCGAGGTCCGTGATATGTTTGGTGAAAAGGTCGGCAAAAGAAGTAAAGTGATGATCATTGGTGGCGGAATTGTAGGTTTCTATCTTGCAAAACTGGTCGCGAAGAGTGAGTTTGATCTGAAGATCATAGAGTCTAATAAAGAAAGGTCTATGGTTATAGCTGAAGAACTTCCTGGGGCATTGGTTCTCAATGGCGATGGAACTGATATAAATCTATTAAAGGAAGAAGGGATCTCTGAAATGGATGTTGTCATATCAGTCACTAATAGTGATGAAAAGAACCTTTTATGCTCATTGCTTGCCAAACAGCTTGGAGTGAAGAAAGTTATAGCTCGATCTGACCGCTCTGATTATGTTTCCCTTTTTGAAATGGTTGGTGTTGACAGTGCTGTAAGTCCAAGACAAACTACGGTCAATGAAGTTCTAAAACTTACTTTTGGACAAGGCATTGAATCTATCACAACCATAGAAGGCGAAAAAGCCGAGATAATTGAGTATACTGCTTCTAAAAAGTCAAAGGTAGTAGGAAAACCTCTGAAAAGTGTGAAATTTCCTCCAGGTGCGATTGTCAGCATGGTTGTCCACAAAGGTAATACAGTGGTTCCCCGTGGTGAATATGTTATAGAGGAAGGCGACAGGGTGGTTGTGTTTTCCCTTCAGTCCGCAAATTCAGAGGTAGAAAAACTTTTTAAATAATCATTCATCGGGGTGGAATATTTGAATCACGGTGTTATATTAAATGTTTTGGGTGGACTTCTAAGGTTCCTCGGGGTTATTATGGTAGTTCCTTTACTTGTCGCTCTTTACTACGGTGATTCCTTATATCCATTTTTAGCAGCAGTTATTATTACTGGATTAACAGGCATCTTGCTTTCTTATAAGTATAAATCGACCGATGAGTGGAAGGCAAGGGATGGGTTTGCCATTGTTGCATTTGGCTGGCTGGCAGCTGCCATTTTCGGTTCGATTCCTTTTATGCTGGATGGTTTCAGTCCTATAAACGCAATTTTTGAATCCATGTCTGGTTTTACGACAACCGGAGCTACTATTTTACTGGATATAGAATCCCATTCAAAAAGTATTCTCTTCTGGCGTAATATGACTCAATGGATTGGAGGAATGGGTATCATCATGCTTTTTATCGCCATTCTTCCAAAGCTTGGTGTTGCCGGAAGGCAGTTGTTCAGGGCAGAAGCTCCCGGCCCCACCGAAGATAAAATAAAACCGAGAATAAGGGAAACTGCAAAGATACTATGGATGGTATATTTGTTCATTTCTATAATAGAGGTTACAGCTCTGGTACTTGCTAAAATGTCAATATATGATGCTGTCACACACACCTTTACCACAATGGCATGTGGTGGTTTTTCTCCCTATTCTAACAGTATAGCAGCATTTAACAGCCCTCTTATAGAAGGCATAATCACTTTTTTCATGTTTGTTGCAGGAGCTAACTTTGCGCTTCACTACAGAACACTATACACCGACAACCAAAGTTTTTTGAAGGATGATGAGTTCAAATTCTATTCACTCGTTATTGTTGTTGCAACGTTGATATTGACTTTCAGTCTTTGGAGTGATATGGGAGAAACAATTCTTACAGCATTCAGGTATGCTATCTTTCAGGTAGTTTCTATTACAACTACAACAGGATTTGCAACCGTGGACTTTAATCTGTGGTCTGACTCTGGAAAAATAGTACTGCTTGCAGTCATGTTTGTTGGCGGATGTGCCGGTTCAACTTCCGGAGGCATAAAGATAGTAAGGTTTTTTTTACTCCTCAAATATGCACAACGGGCTTTATTCAAATCCATACATCCAAGGGCCGTAAAACCAATAAAACTCAACGGTAAGACAGTTCCTGATGATGTAATGCAGGCAATCGTCTCTTTTGTAGTAATTTACTTCATGATATTTGCTTTATCCACAGGTCTTCTTTCATTGTTGGGGATGGATATTATTAGTTCGCTAACATCTTCCATAGTCACACTTGGGAATATAGGTCCCGGATTTGGTATGGTAGGTCCAATGGCAAGCTTTGACGTGGTACCATTTGTCGGTAAATTAGTGCTTATAGCAAACATGTGGATTGGAAGGCTTGAAGTATTCACGGTAATCGTTATGCTGACTCCTGAATTCTGGAAACGTTGATTTCCAGACCATTAATATGGCTTCCTTGCGGTTCCAAGTATGTAACCTACATGTTTTTTTGTCTTTCTGCTGTTAAAAAGTATTCTTTTTCCGGCTCTGTAGAAAACCTACTTCACATTTTATTTTAGCATAATAATTTAAAAAGGATAAATCCCCTGATTATTACTTGCGATAGAAACACAAAAGGGGATGATTGTGTTTTGCCTAACAAGTACTTAAAGTTTGTTGATACAGCGCTAGCTGTATCAGGAAACTCACACCTTCAGATTTATAGTTGTAAATATTCTAAAAGAAAATATACCCAACACCAGCTATTGACATTGGTTTTGTTAAAAGAATATCTTGATGAAGATTATAGAGATATTGTTGAACTTGTAGAAGTGATGGATAAAGTTAAAGCAAGAATTGGATTAAAAGAAGTTCCACATTTTACTACACTGCATAAATTCATTACAAGAATTAAATCTATCTACTTCACTGGATTATTGCAGCAAACACTAAAACTATTCTATTCACGCGGAGAGCAGATAGAGATTACTGCTATTGATTCAAGTGGGTTTACTAGTGGCCACTGTAGTTACTATTATTCCTGGAGAACAGGAAAGAAACGAAGATCTTTCCTGAAAACAAGTATCTCTATTGATACTGCAAAGTTCATTGTCACTGGTTTTAAAATATCAGGTAAACCTGTGCATGATGCAAAACATGCAATGAAATTACTGAAGCAATGCCATAAAACTCGCAAATCAAAGTACTATGTGATGGACAAAGGTTACGATTCAGAAGACATACATTCACTAACAAGAGAGCAACTAGATTCGATAGCTATGATTCCTTTGAGACAAAGAAAAAGGAAGAGAATCAGAGGCAAATATCGCAAAAAAATGGTATGGGAATTTGACAAAGCATTGTATCATAACAGAAATTTGGTAGAAACGATGTTTTCTGTTTTGAAAAGAAAATATAGTGAAGATATCAGGGCTAAAGTGTGACAAGAAGTTACAATATGAATTGCTTAACAGCTATTCCTTCCATTCGGGATAATCCTACTGTGGGATGCATAGAATGGTAACATCATTGTGTTAAGCTCACAGGACAATGTGGAAAGCAAGGAATTCCAATCCTTGACTATCTGCTAGGATAAGGAAACTATGAAGAGTATAATGCAAATCATCGTAAGGGTCGTTATGATTGATAAGCGAAATGGAATGATACGCTTAGACCAAAAGGTATGGAATCAGGCCATAATGGTTTTTTGCACATTATGGAGAATGGACACAGATTCCCGGCCTATAGATGGCTTCTAAGGTTTCCGTGATTATTCATATTATAGAACTTGGTAAGTCCCATGTGCTCCTGTAAAAAAAAAAAAAAGGTAGTTAATTCGTGAGAATGAACAATAGCACAGGGGATAAAGGAAACGGTAGAAAGCAAATGGCAGTCTGTAATGGAGTGCATAGAGGTTCAAAATTTGCCTTGTCCCGAAAGGGAGCAGACTTACCGTAGGTGTTCTATTACATGAAAGGAGGCAAACTTATGAATGCAAGATACTCGACTACACCATCAGGTGAGAGGCTTGCAGACAATTCAATCCCATTCAAGTGGGAGGACATCGACTGGAAAACAGTCGAAGGGAACGTTAATGAGCTGCAAGCCCGAATTGTAAAAGCGGTTAGACAAAAGAAGTGGCATTTAGTTAAACGACTACAATACCTGCTTACCAATTCTTTTCATGCCAAATTATTGGCAGTAAAGAAAGTAACACAGAACAAAGGTAAAAGAACAGCTGGAATCGATGGAGAAAAATGGACAACATCCAAATCTAAGATGAAAGCCGTTCTAGAACTGTCTGGTAAGAGCTACAAAGCTAAACCATTGAGAAGAATCTATATTGAGAAACAAGGAAAGAAGAAAAAACGACCATTAAGCATTCCTACAATGTACGATAGAGCAATGCAGGCATTATATGCTTTTGCTTTAAGCCCAATAGCAGAAACCACAGCAGACAGAACATCATTTGGATTCCGTAAATATCGAAGTTCAAAAGATGCAGAAGCTCAATTGTTCGCATGTCTGAGTAAAAGAAACTCTGCTCAATGGATTTTGGAAGGCGACATAAAAGGATGCTTTGATCATATAAATCACGAATGGCTCTTGAACAATATTCCTATGGACCGGTCAATACTAAAGCAATTCCTTAAAGCTGGTTTTGTGTATAATAGACATCTGAATCCCACCAAAGCAGGTACTGCTCAAGGTGGAATAATATCTCCAGTACTGGCAAACATCACATTGGACGGTATGAAAAATGCAATAGCATGCAAATATCATACAAACAGGAAGGGAACTATTAACAAAAAAAGTTATAATTCCCATAAAGTCAATTTTGTGAGATACGCAGATGACTTTATCGTCACTGCTGATTCAGAGGAAGTGGCTAAAGATATTGCTGAGGTTATCAGACTATTCTTGAAAGATAGGGGTTTAGAACTATCTCGTGAGAAAACTCTTGTTTCACACATAGACGATGGATTTGACTTCTTGGGATGGAATTTCCGGAAATATAATGGTAAACTTCTAACCAAGCCCTCGAACAAATCTATTGAGAATATCACAAAAAGCATTAGCAACGTGATTAAGAAAGGTAAAGCTCGGTCTCAGAGTTCTCTCATTAAGGAACTCAACCCTATTATCACTGGATGGAGCGAATATCACCGTTCAGTTGTCTCTAAAAATACGTTCAGTAAGCTTGATTCCAGATTATGGGATATGCTATGGACGTGGGCTAAAAGGCGGCATCCAGATAAATCACACCACTGGATAGTAGATAGATATTGGCATAGGGTAGGGTCAAGGAAATGGGTATTCTCCACAGAAGGGCTTAAACTCAAATCTTTTGCACATACAAAGATTGTAAGACATCCACGCATAAAAATGGATAAGAACCCATATGTAGACAAAGAATAC
Source organism: Methanolobus sp. ZRKC5 (assembly GCF_038446525.1). Lineage (GTDB taxonomy): Archaea > Halobacteriota > Methanosarcinia > Methanosarcinales > Methanosarcinaceae > Methanolobus. The sequence continues at coordinate 943,421 of NZ_CP151792.1, read as the reverse complement.
TTTAAATGGAGAATAAGCTATCTGAGAAAACAGAAACTAGTGGCGTCGAAGCAAAATATCATGGAAAGTCTAACAACTGCCTGATACTTAAAGGGTTATAGAATGCTTGAGCCGTATGAAGAGAAATTTTCACGTACGGTTCTTAGAAGAGGGAGGGCGAGTAATCGCTTTTTCTTATTCGACAAGTATTGGAATCAAGTGAAAGAAGTCAAATTCAAGATATTAGTCCATAACCTTGACAGGTATGTCAAGGTTATTTTTATTATTCAAATGAGGATTTCTACAGAGCCCTTTTTCCTTTATCGAGTTTTGAAAAACTTCTTCTGATTTTTTTGCTCGATATCGCAAATATTAGCATCTTCAACATTATACCTGCGGTGTTCAAAAAGCCTCCCATGGCCTTAAAAGTAACAAACATATCCTTAAAACCCTGAAATGGCTTATGCTGATGTATTCTTATATCTGTAAATTCTGTTTTTTCAAAGTAATGTTGCCATGCTCCCGGCGTTTCCATTGAAAAAGGCAATCCAGTTACTTCTGTAAAAATAGTCTCCGCTTTATCTATCTTCGCTTTAAGGTAGGGTTCTATATTATCGTCCCTGTACAATTCATTAATGCCTGCATATCCTCCTGCTTTAAGCACACGCCTAAATTCGGTGAAAGCTCTCTTCTTGTCAAGGAATTGAGAAACAAATTCGGTTATCACGATGTCAAAGGAATTTCCCATGAAAGGAAGATTATAAGCATCACCTGTAATGAAATCCGTCAGGTTTTCAATATTTTCCTCAACGGCTCTCTGTCGTGCATGTTCTACTGGGAGGCTGGCGATGTCTACTCCAAGCACAAAACATCCCATTGTCTTTGCCAGATGACAGGCGCTAAATCCGCTCCCGCATCCTACCATCAATACTATGCTACTTTTATTGATGTGGCATAATCCTGCAAGTTCTTCAGTTGAAAGGGGTCCACCAATATTGAAATAAGGAACTCCTATATAGCTCATGAAATCGTAGTATTCCATTTCTTCGATTTCAGAAATTGTAAGTTTTCTTTTATCCATGCTGTTGTTCCATCGAAGATGACTATGGTAATCTCGGTGACAGCGGTTAAAAAAGCTTGTGTAACAAATCAGAAGTCAATGCAAAAAACAGAAAAATAAGAATAAAGTGATAAATTAATCACTTTATTATTGTTCAAAGTCCAGTTCGTACTTCACGACATTCTTGAAAAGTCCTCTTAGGTCCCATAAAAGCTTCTTGTTTGCCCTGAAGAGTGCATACAAAAGGTCCAACAGGCTCATACTGGAAAAATTGACCCCTTCCAGTGAATGCGCCAGAGAATTCATTTCCTTGTCCGTAAATTTGGTAAATGTATTCTTGACTATCAGACTGTTATCGATTTCGTAACCAATTGTTGTACGCCACTTTTTCTCATATTCCTGAAGCGCATTGGTTGAAACGTCACCTTTGGATATTGCCTTATATGCAACTTCTCCTGCAATCTTTCCAGCTTCCATTGCATTGATAATTCCTCCGCCTGTTATTGGGTCTGATTGCCTGGCTGCGTCTCCGATAAGCATAAGCCCATTGGCTATTGTCTTTTCAATAGAGCCACAAACAGGTACTCCTCCAACATCCATTTCCAGGATTCTGGCATTAGGATATGTCTTTTTTACAAATTCATTCAGGTAGTGAACGGCCTTTTTTTCTCCGGATTTGCTGCCCAGAATGCCGATTCCAACATTTGCAAGATCATTTCCTTTTGGGAATATCCACACGTAACCAGCTGGAGCTATCTCATTTCCAATATGGAAATAGCAATAGTTCTGGTCGATACCTGTGCCGCTCATAAGGTACTGAGCACAGGTCTCAAGATCAGCCGGTTTGATAGATGTGTCAATGCCAGCCCATCTGCCTACTTTTGATTCGACTCCGTCTGCACCGATGACAATTTTAGTTTTGATATCGTATGTTTCCCCAAGGTGCATGACCTTTACACCTTTTACAAAACCGTTCTCCATGATAAGGTCAGTTGCCCTTGTTTTGACCATTACCTCTGCCCCGGCTTTTGCACTTTCATATGCCAGTGCCCTGTCAAAGAGCTTGCGTTCAAGGACATATCCGACTTCTCCACCGGCAATCTCTTCTGCCATTTCGATCATAGTTCCGTCGGGTGCATATATGCGTGATCCTTTCACGTCTGCACAGATCCAGCGGTGGTCAGGTTCTATATGCTTCCTTAGCCATATCTTGCTGACTCCTTCTGCACATCTTACAGGGTCGCCTATTTCCTGTCTTTTTTCTATCAGAAGGACATCAAGACCTTTCTGAGCAACAGTTTTTGCTGCTATAGAACCGGCAGGACCAGCACCTATCACCACTACATCGTACTCACTCTTCACTTTTTCACCTCAATAGCTCCAACCGGGCATATCTTAGCACAAATACCACAAGATGTACATGTCTCATTGACTTCTATCCAGGTTTCGACCAATTCAAGCGCGCCAACCGGGCATACGCTTACACATGCACCACAATACCCGCATTTGAATTTGTTTACGTTGATGGTCACCATTATCACCTATAATTTGTATAATTCATCCCTATATTTTTTGGGAAATATATCTTTCTGATTAAAATAACATGATTAAGGAAGCCATTATAGTATAAGCACTATAAGTGGTTTATGCATCACAAGGGGCAGTTATTCTGGCTCTTGCTTTGCCTGTTTTCATATCAAATCTTTCTATTATATATTCTCGGGAATTTCCATGTCCATGAAGCATTATCTCTACAAGGTCATGGGGTTCGTCGATATCTGTACTTAATAGGAAAGAATCATAAATATGCACCGAACAGTTCCGTTCTTTTGCTATATTGCAGTGGTTAAGGAAACTGGATCCATAATATTTAACATAGAAATTCGAAGGGTCTTTTATGAATACGACGTTTGTACCTCCGCCTTTCCCAGGAACGATTACTACGTCCTCTGGTCTTGCCAATATTTCCTTTATGTGTTTAGCTCTTATAAGGGGAAGATCTGCCATTATTATGAATATAGGTTTTTTTTCATAACCTAGATAGTCATTGATAGCTTCGTTAAGGTCATGTTCACTAAGTACTACGTTTGTCTCCAGATCCTTCGGTACTCCATTGTCAAGTGTCGTGAGTATGTCTATCTCCTCAATTTCAGCTTCTTTAAGGGTACCAACTACATCTCTTAACATCAGCTCTACGAATTCCTCCCGTTCCTCTTGGGTAAGCGCAGGTGAAAGCCTTGATTTGGCATTTTTCTTTTTATAGGGGATCAATGCTTTCATAATACTGCCTCGTAAAGTGCATTTCTTTGTTTTGGCGTTCTACCTGTTTGGCGAATCAACCACTCTATTTCGGCCGCCGGGGTATATTCTCCGTTAGTTCCTCCGGAAGCAACTGTGATCTTATCTTCCATAAGAGTACCACCAAGGTCATTAGCTCCACAGGACAATGCAACCTGTGCTAACTTCTTTCCAAGTTTCACCCACGGTGCCTGAATATTATCAATATGCTTGTACAATATTATTCTTGAAATGGCCTGCAATTGGAGGTCAGCAATACCCGTGGTCATGAACTTACCTTCTTGCATCATTTCTTCTCCTATCCTGTTGTTGTATGGCATAAAGGCCATGGGGATGAATTCGGTGAATCCGCCGGTAAGTTTCTGCATATTCTGGATAGTGAAGATGTGGTCTATTCTTTCCTCAGCAGTTTCCACGTGTCCGTACATCATGGTTGCGTTTGTCCGAAGGCCTGCATTATGTGAAGCTTTAATTGTGTCTATCCACTGTTGTTTTGTAATTTTGGTTGGGCAAATTATCTTCCTTACGCGGTCTGCAAGTATCTCAGCAGACGTTCCCGTCAATGTACCTACTCCACATTCTTTCAAAATACTGAAAGCTTCACCAACTGGTATTTTCTCCATTCTTGCAGCATGGAATACTTCCATCGGTGAAAGGGCATGTATGTTCATTGAAGGATAATTGGAACTAATAGCATCAAAGATCTCAGTATAATAATCCATGTTGAGTTGTGGGATATATCCTCCCTGGACACAAACCTCTATAGCTCCTGCACTATGTGCCCTTTCAACTTCTTCGAGCACTTTATCAGTTGAAAGGATGTATCCTTCTTTTTCCTTAAATGCACAAAAACCACAATTTCCTGCACACATATTTGTGAGGTATATATTGCGGTTAGTGATGTATGTGACATCGTTTCCCACTGTTTTGTAGCGCAAGTCATCTGCAAGGGAAAAAAGTTCAAAAGGGCTTGAATCTAGCAATGTCATCGCATCTTCTTTGCGAATATCACCGTTGTATGCCCTTTCGATAATATCGTCTGTAATGGTAGAATACATTGTTTCCTCAGGCGACCTTGAGTTTCATCTGTTCATGGTTGCTGGCATTGATGATTGGTTTATATGAGGTATTTCTTTGAAGTGCCTGCCTTCCTGATGAAACGATGAACCATTCCAATTCCTGTGCGGACATGAATTGACCATTTGTTGAACCGGCTGAACTTGATATTTTTTCTTCCATCAGGGTTCCTCCAAGGTCATTAACACCACAGAATAAGGCTACCTGGGCAAGTTTCTTTCCGAGCTTGACCCAGCTTGCCTGGATGTTCCCTATGTGTGTATTAAGTATTATGCGTGCAAGGGCATATAATCTCAGATCTTCCATGCCAGGGGTCGCATACCTTCCGGCCTTTATCATTTCATCACCCACTTTGTTATTGTAGGGCATAAAGGTCAATGGCACGAATTCATGGAAGCCACCTGTCTTTTTCTGTATATCTCTTATTATCATCATGTGGTCAATACGCTCTTCGATCGTTTCGATGTGACCATACATAATGGTTGCAGTTGTGTTTATTCCTGCTTTGTGGGCTTTGGTGATTACATCCATCCATTCGTCAGTCTTGAGTTTCCCTGGGCAGATTATATCTCTGACTCTGTCAGACAGAATCTCCGCCGCAGTTCCCGGCATGGTATCCAGTCCTGCATCTTTAAGGTGCATGAGGGCTTCTTCAACAGTTATGTCACTCTGTTTTGCAGCATGATACACTTCCATAGGTGAGAATGCATGTGTATGGATGTGTGGGTATTCTGTTTTAACCGCCCTTATTATATCTGTGTAAAAATTGATGTCGACATTTGGAAGCAATCCTCCCTGGATACAAACCTCTGTTGCTCCAAGGTTTTCTGCTTCTCTTACTTTTTCAAGTATTTGTGGGATCTCCAATACATATCCTGTATTGTCTTTGAATGCGCAGAAACCACAGGTTCCAATACATCGGTTTGTAAAGTTTATATTGCGGTTGACTACGTAGGTAACAGTATCACCTACTGTTTCCTGCCGTAACCTGTCAGCAAATTCAAAAAGTTTGAACGGAGGGATCGTCAAAAGAAAAAGTGCATCTTCTTTTGTGATCTTGCCTTTATAGGCACGTTCAATAATATCACTCGGAATAATAGGGTTCATATTTTCTCCGATACTTATCTCTTGTATTTAAATTGTGTGCCCCGGTCGGAACTCATATTTTCCGATAGCCATCTTCATCTGAAAGATCATTTATAAGTTCTTTCAGGATATCGCTATACCACCCTTTTTTAATGTATTGTGGATAAATAGGCAACCTTTCCTTAAGTGTGACTTCCTGCACCATTTTTCTTAGCTCTGACACACTTGGCCACTCAGCTTCCGGATTTATCCAGTCAATAGTTGTCGGGGAAATTCCTCCAAGGTCATTGGCACCACATTGTATCAAAAGATAAGGATCAATAAGATTTGGTGCTACCTGAATGGCCACGTCACTTGGGAGTATTTCCCTTGCTATCAATATGGTCTGCATCATTTCCTCTTCTGTAGGTGCGGGGAAATCTGCCATGGTGGTATCCGGTTTTGGCGTGAAGTTCTGTATGATCACTTCCTGTATATGACCATATTCTTCGTGTAAGTCTGCGATAGACAGCAGGGAATTGATCCTGTCATCAAGGGTTTCACCAATGCCCACGAGGAGACCAGTTGTAAAAGGAATGCGTAACTCTCCTGCATAGCGTATTGTCTTGATCCTTTGGGCCGGCACTTTTCCAGGTGATCCTTCATGTGCGGCAACTTCTGCGGTTGTTTCAAGCATAAGTCCCATACTGGAATTAAAGGCTTTTAGTTTTTCCAGTTCCGTATAGTTCAATACGCCCGCATTAGTATGTGGTAAAAGGCCTTTATCGATTGCCAGTTTGCAAAGTTCGCAAATATAATCGACAGTACTGGAATAACCCTGGTCATCTAACCATTTTTTGTATTCCGGTACTTCCTCGGCATATTCTCCAAAAGTAAAAAGCACTTCTGTACATCCTGCTTTCTTTCCCTGTTCAAGGATTGGCAGAATTTCTTCGATGTGCATCAGTTGTGCTTGTGGATCATCAGGGTCACGCCTGAATGTACAGTATGCGCACTTATTTCTGCAGATATTTGTGACAGGTACGAAAACATTTCGGCAAAATGTGACAAATTCATCCATTGTAAATTCCTTGATACAACAATTACATAAGTTTAATCAATTTCATTTTTTATAATAACTATTTTATTATTAATTGCATACAGTTCTTAACTCCAAGCGCAATACCTTCCACTTCTATACCACCTTTACCTTTCGCTCCATCTCCTACTACATAAAGGTTTGTTATTGGTGTTTTGTTGTTAAGGTCTGCACCCGAGGGTGACCTGTTAACAGGCCATTCATTTGAATATGATTGTATCAGAAGTACTTCATATTCCTTTCCTGCAAAAATATCTCTTAGATCCTCAAGTCCCAATTCTATTTCTTTATCGAGATTATCCATGTCACTCCAGTGAACACATTGGTGTGCCATAGTAAGGTGTTTTCCTTCCGGTGCCATTTTTGGGTCTATGTTTGTGACCTCATTTATTCCGTTAACTCTCTTAGCGTAGGGTGTGAGTAATACTCCTCCATGCCCTATAAGTGGTTTGTCTGAAGAGAGGCATATCTTGACTCCTGCAGAAGGCTTGAGTGTATCTGCTTTGTGGGCATATTCTTCCATGCCGGAAATCTCTGTATTTCCACCTATCGTGCAGGATGTAGCCACATGGCCGATATCACTTATTACAATATCTGCCGGATACTCTTTCTCATTGAGAATAACGCCTTTGATAGTTTCATCTTCGATTTTAAAGCCTGTAACTTCTGAGGATGTGTGTATTGTTCCTCCGTTTGATCTAATCACGCCTGCAAGAGCATCTGTGATCGCCTTGCATCCTCCCATTGGGACGCCCGGTCCTCCAAAATGGTAGAGGTTCTCAATAATTGCAAAAGCTTCTTCGACGGGTATATCTGCAGCTTTCAGACTGAGTGCCCATCCAAAGAAAGAATCTGAAATACGATACGTCCAGTCCTGGTCAATATGCTCTTTGCACCATTGCTCAAAGGATTTTCCCCGAGGGGGGGTTTTACGGGTGCTAATTGCGTAATACATCAGTTTGATGCGGTTTAGTAGGGTAAATGGAACCTTAAAGTTCTCGAAAAGAAGGTCTTTATGGCCGTACTTATAATCAGTGTCTCCTTTTTTTCTAGGAATCCTTATTACTGAGACCGGTTTTCCACGAACGATTTCCACATTTGCTCCAATCTCTTCAAGAAGTTGTGCAAGAGGTCCGGTGGGTCCATGTGGGAGCATATGTAATGCGCCGGTGCTTAGCTGGAAACCTTTGTATGGTATATTGGTGAACCTTCCGCCTATTATCGGAAGACGTTCAAAGACCTCTACTTCATATCCTGAATTTGAAAGTTTAGCTGCGCTCAAAAGCCCTCCAAGTCCAGAACCGATAATTATTGCCTTCATTCTATGCCTCAATTGCTTTAACCGGGCAGTATGCGATACATGCTCTGCATTCTGCACAGGCAGTTGTCATAGTTGCCTTTCCTCTCACTTCAATAGCATTAAATTTACAAAAGGCAATGCATTGGCCACATCCTACACAGTTTTCGTTCACTTTCATAGTATATTCACCGGATTTTATTGTATAACGTTTTCAACAATAAAAAGCCTTATTGTTCTTTATTTGATTTTGTTTTTTGTTGTATTGGTTTTTCAGATGATATTATTTGCATAAAAGTCACATATTGTTGGATATGCTGATTCAAACGGAAATATTTATTATTATGGACATATAATTATATTATCATGGATGACGTTGACCTCGCGATATTAGAACGCCTTTCCAAGAATTCAAGGATGCATAGTACTGAAATTGCAACCGATCTTGGCCTGGCGACATCTACAGTGCACAAAAGAATCGAAAAAATGCGTGAAACAGGTACTATTCATGAGTTTACTGTCAAAGTGAATACCACAGAGGTTGGCCTGAATGTCACGACTTTTATAGGGGTTAACATTGAGCAGAACAAAAGAATCAATATAATAAACCGCCTAAAGAATATCGATGACATATTGGAAATATATGAATTACTTGAACCTTATGATATATTACTGAAAGTGCGGACATTTGATATACATTCACTGAAGGAAAATGTTTTGCAGGTACTGGGGAATATGGATGGTATAAAGGATTCTCAAAGCATTTTGACAACAAAGTGCCATAAAGAAGTAAGTTGTATAATTCTTAAAAAGTGACTATCTTATATCATGATTATTCGTTATGTTTATGCAAAATTTATATATAGTTACAGGTTAGTTTCGTTTTAGTGGTTTTATGAAGAAAGAAGTGATCCAGGTTGTCTCCAGAGAAAATGGAGAATTGTCATCTAAGCAAGTAAAGGCCGCACCATATGAATTTACCATGGCAACCCGTGCAAAATGGGAAATGGTGATCTCGAATGAGGATACTGAGGTACGTGCAGGTGAATTCAAAAAAATCAATATAAGAGAAATACACCTGGAACCGGACATGGTTGCTCTTCCATGTACTTTCACCCATCATGCAGTTGTTTCATTGGTCAAGGTAGGTGCAAAGGGTGGTGCCAAGCCGGTTGACAGTGAGCGTATAATAAATTCTGCCTACGTACTGGGCCAGGAGTCTGGCAAAGTCAGAGAGGGTGACCTGCTGGCAGTGCTTAATATATTTCCTATAATGTTTACTCGTGAGGCTATGACACCAAAGTCTCTTAAGTAGGTATACAAAAAGAAGATAAATAAGGGGAGGGTGTTACGTGGAAACTTGTGATATATGTAGTGAATTGCAGGACTTTAAACTTTATGAAGGGTACAATATCTGTACTACCTGCGCGGATATCATGGAAGATGTTATGGGTGAGTATTTTCTTCGTGCGATCTGGAAAAGCGAACCGAAGGCACATGGTGCTTATTTGAATTATCTCAATAACACTTCAAAGTATATCTCTGATTACAAAAAGATCTCGCAGAAATCAGACCGGCATACAAAAGATGTCAGTGCTCGTGTTTCAGATGCACTTGTAAATGATACTGGACATCCTTCAAAAAGACGTTATTTCGAGCACATGCAAAAGGTTCTTGAGTGGCTGGAAAAAACACCGCATTTCTATCATTACTACTTCAAGGATTATTACGTATGTCCTGGATGCAATGCTTCAATTTTTGATAAATACAAGCGCATGGATCTTGGTGACTGGATGGTCATCTCATGTTCTGAATGTGACACTGTCATCAAGAAGTATTTCTCTCCAAAAAGTGTGTGACTTACTTTTTTTTCCTGCAATCAATTTTAATTAATTTCTTTTTTTCTATACTAGTATTTATTGGCTTGCTTTTCAGGCTTTCAACATCGTAATTAAGACAATTTAAATATAATGAATTATTATCAATTACTAGCCAACACTATCTATTGAAAAATATGCCAACAGATATTGTTTATCTATCTACATGTATTTGAGATGTGTTTGTATTAGTCCCTTACACGAAGGTGCTTTATACAAATAGTCTATCTACCTTTATAACTTTCAGGAGAATAGTTTATGTCAGGAATAATCGATATTAGTAACATAGCCAATAGTTACATACCGGTTGCAATCATTCTTATAGTGGCGCTTTTGATGCCTCCTATGACTATGTTCCTTGTGAAAACATTAAGTCCGAGGAGTAAATCATCAGCAAAGTACACGACATATGAAGCTGGCTCCCTTCCCGTGGGAAGTGCCAGAATACAATTCAATGTCGAATACTATCTTTATGCCATTGCTTTTGTTCTCTTTGATATTGAAGTCCTCTTCCTTTACCCCTGGGCTACAATCTTCAAAGGACATGGTATTACTGAAATAGCAACCATCGAAATGTTAGTCTTTATTTTTGTTGTATTGTTTGGCTACGTGTACCTAATCAAGAAGGAGGCTCTTAAATGGATGAAATAGAGCAGACAAAAGTCGAACAAACTGAAGTCCAGGACGTCGGATATGATGACGTTCCAGGTATGGTGCTTACTGATACCAATGCTATCAGTGACTTCATTAAGAAAACAAAGGTTCAGGATGTCCTCAACTGGGGTCGTAAGAATTCATTGTGGTTCATGGTAAATGCAATGGGTTGTTGTGGTGTTGAACTGCTTGCCACAGGTATGGCTCACTATGATACCGATCGTTTTGGTATTATCCCACGTAACTCTCCAAGACATGCTGATGTAATGATTGTTAGTGGATATGTGACGAAAAAGTATCTGCCAGCTTTAAAGAGGATATGGGATCAGATGCCTGCACCAAAGTGGTGCATATGCTTTGGTGATTGTGCAATAAGTGGTGGTCCATTCTATGAATCATACAGTACCCATCAGAACATTGATGAAGTATTCCCGATAGATGTTTTTGTTCCGGGATGTCCGCCAAGATGTGAAGCTCTAATCCAGGCATTTGTTGAGCTTCAGAAAAAGATTGACGCAAAGAAGGACAAAGGTACGGATTATTGAGGTGGATAAATGGACGCTAATTCTATAATCGCTTCACTTACCGGCAAGTTCCCTGAGGATATCTATGATGCTAATGTAGAATCTGACATAAGGGTAATTGCAAAGGTGAAGCCTCAAAATGTAGTGGATGTATGCCGCTACCTCAAGGAAGACCTGTCTTTCGGACATCTCTGCTGTGAATTCGGAGCTGACTATCCGGACAGGAATGAGATCGAAGTAATATACATAATAGGTTCCTACGATCATCCGGTAATTCTGACCATGAAGGCTCTCCTCCCAAGGGAAAACCCTGTGATAGAATCCGTAGTGCCTGTTTACTGGAATGCGAACTGGTACGAAAGAGAAACGTACGAACTGTTTGGTGTGAAGTATCTTAACCACCCCGACCTTAAACCTCTTGTACTTCCTATAGAGATGCTCGGTGAGTGGCCACTTCGTAAGGATTACGAAGGCTTCCCCAACAAGACTGCTAAAAATTTAGTGTGAGGGTTAAAGTATGGAAGAAACAGTTGGGCCTTCTGAAATGATAATACACCTTGGTCCGCAACATCCTATGCTGCCAGGTCCGTTCAGGCTTAATGCAAAATTAAGGGGCGAGACTATTGTGGACTCTGAGGTCGAAATGGGTTATATCCACAAGGGTATTGAAAAGATCCTTGAAAACAAGACATATCTTCAGGGTATTACCATAGTGGATAGGATCTGCTATCTTGAAGCACTTACCAATGAAGAGGCATATGTCGGTTGTGTTGAAAAACTTGCAGGTATCGAAGTACCTGAAAGAGCTCAGTATATCCGTGTGATCATGGAAGAGCTTTCCAGAATACAGAGCCACATACTTGGTATGGGTGAATATGCAGGTTTTGTCGGGTTTGTGAGTATGTTTATGTATACCATTAGGGACAGGGAAGATCTTATGTCTGTTATGGACTCCGTTACAGGAGCTCGTATCACGCACAGTTTCCTGCGTTTTGGTGGTGTGAAGGATGATCTGCCTGATGGATTCAAGGATGACGTGAAATATGTCTTTGGAAACCTGAAAAAGGCAATTGATCAGTATGAGGAATTATTCAGTACTGACTCTATCTATAAGGCCAGAACAGTGGGTGTGGGCACACTTACAGCAGATGTTGCAAAGGATCTTGGTGTTTCCGGTCCTCCACTCAGGGCAACTGGTGTTGCTTTTGATATACGCAGGGATGAACCTTACCTTGTCTATAAGGACCTTGATTTCAAGGTATGTGTCCAGAAAGCCGGTGATGTCTATGCCAGGATTCAGGTGCGTCTTGATGAAATGCGCGAGAGCATGTACATTGTAGAGCAGTGCCTTGACCAGATTCCATCCGGACCTCTCTTCCCCGAAGGTACGGCGTATGGTAAGAGGTCACCCGTTATGAGAATTCCTGCCGGAGAGGTTTTCCACCGCGTAGAGGCTCCAAGAGGAGAAATGGGATTCTATATGGTTTCTGATGGATCAGACAAACCATATCGTGTAAAGATAAGAGGACCTGTGTATCCAACTTTACAGACACTACCACCACTTCTTAAAGGCGTGACTGTAGCTGACATCGTGACCATTGCCGGAAGTATGGACACATGTACCAGTGAGGTCGACAGGTGATCATGATGATGCAATTAGAAGATATAATTTATAATCCACTTCTAAGAGGTATCCTTGGCCTGTGCCTAATGGGTGGCGTATTCCTCGGTGCGATGGCTGTTGTGTGGTTTGAGCGTAAACTTTCTGCAGATATCCAGCAGAGATACGGTCCGATGAGGACAGGTTTTCATGGATTACTCCAGCTTGTCGCAGATGCTATCAAGCTGTTCACCAAAGAGGATATCATTCCAAAGAATGCTGACAGACTATTGTTCGTTTCAGCACCTATTCTTCTAATGGGTTCTGTTTTCCTTATGCTTGTGGCAATTCCGTTCGGTGCGATAATCATCAATGGTGTGACGTACCCGATTGCGGCAACAGATATGGATATCAGTGTTCTTTACATTGAAGCTGTATCAGCTATTTCTGTTATCGGTATTTTCATGATCGCATACAGTGCAAACAACAAGTACTCTCTTCTTGGTGCTTTCAGGAACTTTGCACGTATGATCGGATACGAGGTTCCTCTTGGAATTTGTATAGTGAGTGTAGCCATCATGGCTGGTTCACTGAATATTATAGAGATAGCTCAGGCACAGAATCCTCTCTGGTTCATAATCAAGCAGCCAATAGGATTCATTGTATTTTTCATTGCTCTTATGGCAGACATGGGTCGTCTTCCTTTTGACCAGAACGAATCTGAGGAAGAACTCATTGCCGGATGGATCACTGAATATACAGGTATGAGATTTGGTCTTGGTTTCTTCGCAGAATATATCCACCTTATCCTTGGTTCAATGCTTATTGTTCTGTTGTTCCTCGGAGGATGGAACCTGCCTGCAGCACTGACTTCCAACGTTATTCTTGGTATTATCCTTCCAACTGCTTTCTACTTAGGAAAGGTAGCATTGGTAATTCTTACAATTATCATGATCAGATGGGCAGTTCCAAGATACAGGATCGATCAGGTAGTAGACCTGAGCTGGAAAAGGCTTCTGCCATTAGCCCTACTTAACCTTGGGTGGGTAATTGCACTTGGCCTGCTGGGGGTGTGAATGAATGGTTATTAAAAATATCATAACAGCAGTTAAAAATATTTATTTCGGTCCCACAGTAACAAGAATGTGCCCGGAAGTAGCTACAAAACTTTCGGACAGGTTCAGGGGCTTGCAAAAACTGGATAAAGATAAATGTATAGGTTGTGGAATATGTGCCAATACATGTCCCAACAATGCTATTAAGATCATAAGGGCACGTATCAATCCAGAGAGTGATAAACAGAGATGGTTCCCTGCAATAGATGTCGGTCACTGTCTGTTCTGTGGTCTTTGTATCGATCAGTGTCCAAAGGAAGCGTTGTCAAACTCAAAAGTGTATTTGACAGGTATTATCCGCTGGAATCATGAGGATCTTCTCTTTACACCAGACATGCTGGCAAGGGAAGTTGACATTAATGCTGAAGATGAAGCTGGTGAAGAGGTGAGCAGATGGACACCACAATAGGCTCAATTATTGAAATGATCGTCTTTGCGATACTGGCATTTGCAGCAATAGTATTCTCACTGTTTGTGGTGACTGCTAAAGATGTAGTAAGAGCAGCCATTGCGCTTGTAGTTACAATGTTCATTGTTGCAGCTCTTTACATATTGCTCAATGCACAGTTCCTTGGCGTAGTACAGGTACTCGTATACATCGGTGCAATAGGAGTATTGATCCTGTTCGCTGTAATGCTTACAAAGAAGGAGTTTGGTACAGATGCTGAATAAAACAATCTCATTCTCCTTGATGCAGATAATCACGTCTGCGTATAACTATCTGAAACCACGTATATTGGGTATGGTAGTTGCGCTTCTGTTCCTGTCAGTCATACTTGTGGCAGTTGCTTCAACTGGCTGGCCATCACTTGATCAGATCCCTCAAAACCTGGATGACCAGAGTAACATTGAGGGCATCGGAGTGCTGATCTTTACAGATTTCGTGGTTCCGTTCGAAATATTATCCATCGTATTGTTGTCCGCATTGATGGGTGCTATCTACATGGCAAAAGGAGATGATAATTGATGATACCAATCGTCGCTTACCTAGCTCTTTCTGCAGTTATCTTTTCCATAGGTCTTTATGGACTGATGACACAGCGCAGTGGTATCCGTATTCTGATGTGCATAGAATTGATGCTTAACTCAGCAAACCTTAACCTTGTGGCATTTTCAAGCTACAATGGTGATCTTACAGGACAGGTATTTGCTTTGTTCTCCATCGCACTGGCAGCATGTGAAGCAGCAATTGGATTTGCTATATTGATGTCCATTTACAGAATGAAGGACACAATTAGTCTTGACACCATTAACATACTGAGGTGGTAAAAATGGCAGTAGAAGATCTCGCATTCTTAATACCACTCCTGCCTGCATTGGCCTTTGTGCTGACTTTTTTCTTCGGAAAAAAACTGCCAACCGGCGGTGCAATAATTCCAATAGCAGCTATTGCAACATCATTTGTGCTATCATTATTGATAACATTGAGATTACTCGCAAACCCTGAAGAAGTTGTGACCCAGTCATACAGCTGGTTCGCCATGCTCAACATAGGTATCCTTGTTGATCCGCTGGCAGCTGTTATGCTTACAATGGTGACATTTGTCAGTCTGCTTATTCACATCTATTCATTAGGCTACATGTCACATGACAAGGCACAGTCCAGGTACTTTGCCGAAACAGCATTGTTCACAGCTTCAATGCTTGGTCTGGTTCTTTCAGACAACATCCTGCAGCTCTTCATTTGCTGGGAACTTGTGGGTGTTTGTTCATACTTACTCATCGGATTCTGGTTCCATAAGCCATCCGCTGCAACAGCAGCAAAGAAAGCTTTCCTGACAACCAGAATTGGTGACGTGATGTTCCTTACAGGAATAGTTGTCCTGTTCTCAGACCTCTTTAAGATATTCAACGGCGTCATTCCTGATGGTGTGTACATACTCAGGTTCGATGTAATATTTGCTCACATTCCTGAAATTGCAGCAATAAATGCAAACATTTTCGGAATGGAAGTAAGTCACATCACACTGATAACACTCTTATTCTTCGGTGGTGCTGTTGGTAAGTCAGGTCAGTTCCCGCTTCATGTGTGGCTTCCTGATGCAATGGAAGGTCCAACAACCGTTTCAGCTCTCATACACGCAGCAACGATGGTTACAGCCGGTGTATACCTGGTAGCAAGAACATTCCCAATGTTCATCGCAGCTCCAAGTTCACTAATGATTGTGGCATACCTCGGTGCTTTCACTGCAATATTTGCAGCAACAATGGGAATTGTTATGAACGACCTTAAGCGTGTACTTGCATACTCCACCATCAGTCAGCTCGGTTACATGATGCTTGGTCTTGGTGTTGGTGCAACTATCGGTGCTGAAGCAGTAGGTATATCACTCTTCCACCTGGTCAACCACGCATTCTTCAAGGCTCTTCTCTTCCTGTGTGCAGGTAGTGTTATTCACGCTGTAGGTACACACGACATGAGACAGCTTGGTGGCGTTGCTAAAGTAATGCCAATAACCGCAGCAACAATGATCGCTGCAGCCCTGGCACTTTCAGGTATTGGTATTCCGGGAACATCCATCGGTACAAGTGGTTTCTTCAGTAAGGATGCGATTATCGAAAGCGCATATCTCTTTGGAGAAACAACCGGATCATGGATCCCATACGCACTTTCTATCGCTGCAGCTCTGCTGACATCCCTGTATATCTTCAGGCTTCTATTTATGACATTCTACGGAAAGCCACGTACAGATTACGGTGGACACGAGTCACCTGCATCAATGACGGTCCCTCTTTCAATACTTGCAGTGTTTGCACTGTTCTTCGGTGGCCTGGCCTCAAAGACATTCAACACTTTTGTAAGTGATACCTTCATGAACAATTTCGTGCATGTGGACATTTCCGAACTTGCATCACTTGGTGGCTACCACCTTGCAGAACATGCAGGACATGAGCCAATGCTCATACTCTGGATGCCACTGATCGTCGCAGTTGCAGGTTTCCTGATTGCTTTCCTTGTCTACGGACTGAAGATCGTCAATATGGACAGCCTTGTTTCAAGAAACAACCCTATTTACAAACTTCTGTACAACAGGTACTACCAGAACTCTATCTTCACGAACTTCTTCTCAGTCAAGGTCATCTACGAAGGATTTGCCTTTGCAGGACGTGCCGCTGACAGAGGATTTGACTGGATAGTTAACTGGTTTGGTGACCTTACACTGGAGACTGGTGAATCACTACGTCAATTCCAGACAGGAGCTGTACAGAATTACGCCACTGCAGTGATAACCGGAGTAAGTCTTCTGGTCATACTTATTACAGTGGTAATGGAGGTACTTTGATGTTGCCGATACTATCTTTGATCGTGCTGATACCTCTGATATTTGCAGCACTAACATTATTAACAAAAACAAAAGAACAGGCAAGGTCACTTGCCTTGGTAGCTACTGTTTCTGTACTGTTACTTACAGTATACATGTACTTTAACTTCGACAGCAGTATAGCTGCTAATCAATTCGAGGAACTTGCACAGTGGGTACCTTCCCTTGGAATTACCTACCACCTCGGTGTTGACGGAATTTCAATGCCATTGATACTTCTCAATGCAATTGTCCTTCCACTTCTCGTTCTGTTTACATGGAACGATGAAAGGAAATCACCGAACAAGTTCTATGCATGTATACTTGCAACAGAGGGTGCAGTCATTGGTGTATTCACTTCACTGGACTTCTTCCTGTTTTACGTGTTCTGGGAACTTACACTCATACCGCTCTTCTTCATGGTGAGCATATGGGGAGGACCCAACAAACATCATGCAGCAATAAAGTTCTTCATATACACTCACGTGGCTTCTCTTGTGATGCTGCTCGGTATATTCGGACTTTACTTCGCAGCATGGGATATGACAGGAGTACCAACTCTGGACATACCAACACTTATTGCCCAATTCCAGTTCATTGAATCCGGAATTGTAAAGGATATGATATTCCTTGCACTGCTCTTTGGTTTCATTGTCAAGATACCAAGTTTCCCGTTCCATTCATGGCTTCCTGATGCATATACTGAGGCACCAACTGCCGGCAGTGTGCTCTTTGTCATGCTCAAGATCGGTGGATATGGTCTCTTTAAGATCATGCTTCCAATGTTGCCATTCACAGCATCACCAAACCTGATGATAACCATAATGGCAGTTCTTGGTTCTGTAAGTATACTCTACGGTGCATTCCTTGCACTCTCACAGAAGGACCTCAAGAAAATGGTTGCATACTCCAGTGTAAGTCACATGGGTTACGTAACACTTGGTGCAGCTGGTCTGGTATCACTCTCCGTATCAGGAGCAATGTTCCAGCAGTTCTCACACGGACTTATCATGAGTATTATGTTCATGTCATGTGGCGTAATCAACAATGCAACAGGCACAAGGATTATTAATGATCTTGGAGGCCTTGCACAGAAGATGCCAAAACTGGCAACTATCATGGTATTTACCTTTATGGCATCCCTTGGACTCCCAGGACTTACTGGTTTCATTGCGGAAGTATCAGTGCTTGCAGGAAGTTTCGTAAATCTCCCTGTCTACGTAATTATTGCACTGCTTGCTATCGTAATAACGGCAGCTTATCACCTGTGGGCTCTCCAGAGGGCAATGTTTGGTGTTTACAATGAGAAGCTCGGTACAGTTTTTGATATCAATAGTTATCAAACACTTTCAATGGGTATCATTGCGATTCTCATACTGTACTTCGGACTTAACCCAAGCCCGGTGCTTGATATGATGTTGACTAATTCAGAACAGATAATCAGCCTAATGGCTGTCATGGGGGTGTGAATAATGGATCTAATGTTATTTGCACCTGAACTATCCCTTGTGTTAACAGGGCTGGCAGTATTGCTTATCGGGCTTTTCATCCCGACAGAGTCAAAGAAGATACTGGGTTACATCGCAACACTGGGTGTCATTGTTGCCCTGTTCTTCACGGTTTCAAGTCTTGGAACCCAGGCGACGGCATTTAATGACACTGTGTCTATAGATGCTCTGTCCCAGTTCTTCAAGATAGTGTTCCTTGTGGTCGCATTACTCTTTACGATCTCAGGTATAAAGTACACTGAAGGCAACAGTAGCACTGAAGAGTTCTTCACACTCGGATTATTTGCAACCATAGGCATGATGTTCGTTGCATCTGCAAACGATCTCATGGTATTGTTCATTGCATTCGAACTTGCAAGTCTTGCAACCTATGCGCTTGCAGGCTTTGAGAAGAAGAACCCCAAGTCACTGGAGGCTGCGCTGAAATACTTTATCATAGGTTCACTTTCAGCAGCTCTTATGCTTCTTGGTATATCTTATCTGTACGGAGCAACAGGCACAACCAGCATTCCGGGAATTGCAGCCAACGCAGATGTACTTGTATCAAGTCCAATGGGACTTGTGGCAGTGGTTCTCCTGATAGCAGGATTTGGTTTCAAGATCGCTCTTGTACCATTCCACATGTGGGCACCTGATACATATCAGGGTGCACCTTCAGTAGTGTCTGCATTGCTTGCAGCCGGTTCAAAGAAGATGGGTATTGTAGCAGCTCTTAAGATATTCGTAGTTGCACTCATAGCCCTTCAGACTGAATGGCAGATCGCATTTGCAATACTTGCAGTTGTCACAATGACATATGGTAACGTTGTAGCTCTTAACCAGACAAGTGTCAAGAGAATGCTTGCATACTCTTCACTTGCACAGGCAGGCTACATCACAATGGCATTTGTGGTACTCACTCCCATGGCACTTGGTGGAGGTATCTTCTATGCACTGTCACACGGTTTCATGAAGGCAGGAGCTTTCATTGCAACTGCAGCTGTGACATACATGATACTTTCAGAGAACAAGGATTCAACTGACCCTGACCATATTGACAACTTCAGAGGACTTGGCAGAAGAATGCCAATAACTGCTCTTTCAATGACAGTGTTCGTATTTGCACTGGCAGGTATCCCGCTCACAGCAGGTTACATGAGCAAGTTCATTCTGTTCTCATCAACCATCCAGTCAGGGTTTGTGTGGCTCGCAGTAATTGCAATACTTAACAGTGCAATATCACTGTACTACTATGCAAAGATCGTCAAATACATGTACTTCCTCCCAACCGAGAGTGAAAAGATATCAGAACCACTTCCATACACCATTGCAATGGTAATTGCTGTGCTTGGTGTACTTGTGCTTGGTTTCTGGCCTGAACCATTCGTCTACTGGGCAATGGAAGCTGCAAAAGTATTGATTCCTGGAGGTTTCTAAAATGGCAGATTGTGATCTTTGTGGAGTTGCTATCCCAACAGTAGTTCCTGTGAGGATATTCAAGCCAAAGTACGCACATTCCTATCCGCATGGTATGTGGCAGGGTCTTTGCGAAGGCTGCCTTGATGCAGGAAAGAAAAGCTTCGACAAGCAATCTGAATCCCCAAGCTGTGGCTCAGCAGGCAAATGCGAATTCTGCGGTGCTATAGCACAGTTGCATGATGTAACAATCAGCAGACCTTCATTCTCAAAGGGTGCTGAGGAAGACACTGTTCAGCTCTGCAAGAAGTGCCTTGGTTCCATTGACCAGGCACATGATGCATGGGAAACAGAAAAAGCTGAAGAAGAACACGAACATCATTAAGCATTAAAACAGAAGACCGGTCTTTACCGGTCCTTTTTTTCATTTATTCTAAGTTAGCAGTCTGTTTTCTATTTTTTCTTTGCGCTTTCATTCAGTAAAAGAGTAGATATGCTACACCCGTAAGCGTAAGGCTGATGATTCCCATCACAGCACCACCCAGTGTATAACTTTTCAGAACCTCAGCGGTTTCCAGTTCTGCCAGATCTTTATAGATCCAGAAGAACGGGTCATTGAAATGTGAAATAAGAAATGTTCCCGATGCCATTGAAAAGAGCACGATCTCTGTAGGTAATCCAAGAACCGGCATAAGAGGTATCACTATTGAAGGTGCCACCAGCATTGTGACAACCCTTGAACCCTGGACACTCTGTATTGCAACAGCAATGAGGAAAGGAATAAGAAGTGCAGGTATATTCAACCCTGTAAGTAGTCTTCCCATCTCTTCGCCTACTCCTGTAGTTGCGAGAATGGCACCAAGAGCGCCTCCTCCACACATATCCAGAATGACAACGCCACTTCTTTTAACTGCTTTTTCAATCCATTCCCTTACATTATCAGGACTATATTGTCTGTATGCAAACAAAATAGCCATAATCACTCCAATGAGCAGAGCCATATCTGGCTCTCCCAGAACATTGAACAATGTTATATTTGTAAATACATCGGCAAGAATAAGTGCAACAGGAAGTCCTATTGGTGTGTAGGCAGCAAACCTTCCGAAATTGACCAGCTCGCTGGAAACCTGTTCATAAATATCATTCTCTAATGTAGGTTCATCCTCTTTTCCAAAAATGCAGAACTTTGTAGCATAAAAGTAGCCCACCATGGAAACTATAAATGCGAGAACTATGCCCGGTAATAATATATCACTCTTATGAACTCCAAGTTCAAAAGCTGCTGAATAGATAACAGGCGATGGATATACAAGGTTGTATGATGCCAGTGTCCCAAAAACAAGAATTGATGCGGTTAGTACTTTTGGGAAACCTTCTTTTAATCTGATTTCTTTTGCAACAGGGATGAATATAACATAAGCAAGGATGCAGCACATAAGCGGTACAGCAAAGACAAACCCAAGGATGTTGAGACCAAAAAGTGGTTTTCTTGATATTCTGATTACATCAGCGGCGATTATTTTAGCACCGCCTGTCCTGTGTAGTATAAGGCCGATTATACTTCCGGCAGTGATAATAATTGCAAAATTGGAAAAGACTTTTCCCATTCCGCTTGTAATTACACCGATGGTCGTTGATGCTTCACCTGCAAGAATGCCTGTAATAACTGATGTTAAAATAAGACCCAAAAAAGGATGTATTCTCAACCTTGCGGTAAGAAACAGTATAAGTATCAGGGAAAAAAGGAAAACTATTATGGGATGCATCAATAGAAATCGGTTTTAGAGTGGTATAAATCTTCCTACCAACTCCAAACCAACTCTATTTTTATTCTTCAACGTATAACAGATAAAGACAACTGTTCTCTCTCATTTCCATGAATCCCTGAGTTTCGGAAATTCCTGCTTTTTCCAGTAATACTTTTTTCCATGATTCAGGAGGAAGTGCTATCTTTCCGGTATATGCCTTTGCAGCTATCTGTGCATATTGAAGTGGTTTTCCATCGATCTTTATTCTCTTTGCCACTTCCTTGCGGTAGGTCTGGTGCATCATACATGCGCTGTGCGCAGCAGATGGCTGTATGGTGTGATTGTAGTGGTCAGTCGCTTCCATATGCACCGGATTGAAATTACCGATACGTTTTATGTATTCTCTTATAGCCTTGGAGAATGGACAGACATTGGTGACAAAACCATACTTGCTGATCTGTCCAATGCTTTCAAATGATGAAAGAACTGATTCTCCGTTCACAACAGCATTTGTGAAATCGTCCCATGTCTTATATTCTTCTTCCGGTACGGATTTTGCAAGAGATTCAGCCTGTCCTACCATGTAATTGGTAAAGCCTTCTACGCCCTGCTTATCAGAAATATCTTCAAAAAAGAGATATACTGACACGTCAACAAAAGGATTTGAGCCTATATTTTCAGCCATATGATCACCATTAATCAATTATCTCTTCGCCTGCACTCTTGCCTTTTACAATAAGGGCAAAGACACAGGACGCATTACGCAGTATGCTTTTAATGTGTCTTTCATCTACATTGATTCTGGAAAGATTGTCAGTTACCATTTTTACTTCACCGGTCATTCCTTTATTTGCCAGTTGCAGACACTCAAGTGCCTGTTTTGCAACAGTAATGTTGTTTCCTGCAACTTCTCTGAATTTCTGGTGGGTAATACAATAATTTGAAACAGCGGAATCTCTTATACGGTTGTTGTAACTATCTGCAACATCTGTGTCAGAATCCGGAATTGGTCCAATTCTTGAAATGTATCTTCCCATGGTAGGTGCCATAGGGCATGTTTTTAAAGCATAGACATATCCAATGACATCTCCGTCTTTGTCAGTGATGGCAAGATCGGTTTGAACATTGACAGCTCCTTCAACCGTTAATGAGGTTCTTCCGTCTTTCATTGCCACATTAAAAGCGGGCCATCCCACGTATGCTTCTTTTCCCATTCTCTCAGCATAGCTTTCACCTACGCGAAGCCAGTATTCTACAACACCTTCGGTCCCTGCTTTGCTGACCATATCATCAACAAGTGAATATATTGCAATGTCCATCATGATTATAGGTCTCCTTTATCGATTTGCATTTAATCAGTAAATATACTATATTTATATATTAATGTCTGTTATAGTTTTTAATCTTTACCATTGAATTCATTGTATTATATTAAAGTGCTGATATTTTAATCCATTTTAATTCTGGATTTTTGGGATACAATTGTTCAGTAGTTGCATTATCTTCTTCTATTATCTGCATAGCTTCGTTTTCTGACTTAACCGTCATCTCAAAAGGAGTCTCACCTGCAACATCGTATCTGAGAAAAAGCCGTCCGTCTTCTGCCATCAGTAATCTGACATGGTCATGACTTAAAGATTCAAGTCCAATTTCATGCCCTTTTTGGCTTTTTGCTGCCCATACATTAAGCTCAGTCTCTGCTACATATGAAGCTTTAATAAGTCCATTATTAAGTCCGTTTATCTTGTCTTCTTTGACTGGAGTAATATCCATGTCATCTACAATAGAATAAGATAGATCGTTTGAAGTGATGTTTCCGGAAAAGAATAATTTGGTTGCTACAGAATCATCTGTGTTTACACCTGTTCTTACAAGTGAATGCAGCATCTTAGTGAATCTAGTTCCCTTGTCACTATCTTCAGTATTTGATCGTTCCAGATGCTGTGTCCAGATATTTTTCATAAAAGTCAACCGTTAAAAAATCAATTATTATTAAAAACCAAGCTCATCCCAACATATTTCTGATAGAACCTTGCATTTTATCGAGTGATTGTGGGTCCAGTAAAAGGAACATATCACCATAGATGGTTCCTGCTCCAACGTCTTTCTCCGAGGAGTATACCATAAACATTGTTTCAATATTCAATATATTCGCAGGTTCTTTTTCCATTATGGATGTCCCCTTTTCAAGTATATCCATAATAGGCCCTATGCTTATATCGGGTACTGAATGCATTATTTTGAGGTCAAGAAAAGATGATAGTGAATTAAGATATGATCCTGCAATTATATTTCCAGTTTCAAGAAGTGCAGATTCATGT
This sequence comes from Methanolobus sp. ZRKC5, assembly GCF_038446525.1. GTDB lineage: Archaea > Halobacteriota > Methanosarcinia > Methanosarcinales > Methanosarcinaceae > Methanolobus. Next base: position 919,502 of record NZ_CP151792.1, on the reverse strand, counting down.
ATACTTGGATCATCATCATGCTCGATGCTTTGCAGTAACAAATTGCTAAGATAAACAGCATTTCCAAATTCGAACAATAACATTGCGAGACCATTAATGTCCCCGTAAATAGGGATCATTATACCTGTCATGGTTATTGAGTCCGGTATCATATCAATGATGGCGGATGGTTCGAACAGCCTGGCATCGGATAGATTAAGCTGGACACGTTTCTCTATCATTTTGGAAAGGGAAGTAGTTGCATTTCCCATGCCTATGCTTCCTATTTCCTTGAAAGCATCTATCGTGAAATTATCCAGTTCTTTACCCATTTAAGTCCTTCCTGAAATTATTCTAGTTCAACGTGTACATTTTGGTCCATGAAGAATTTCTCTCCAACGTAGAATCGAATGTATTCTTCGTTTCCACCTTTTATGAGGCGGATTCTTGTACCTTCTTCTTCTGCAAGATTTAAGAACAAACCTTCAAACCTGGCTACAATTTGCTCTTCATGTGCGGCCTTGTTGATCATTCCAATAAGGAGTAGTTCATTTGCTGCAAATCTTTCGACCATTTCTGACATAAATTCGTAGGTCTCTTTTTCTCCTTTTGTGAGAAGCAGCTGACTAATAGGTTCAAAGATCACTGCACATCCTTTTGGGAGCTTGCTCGTAAGTTCAAAGAAGTTGTCAAGTTCATCTGTTGGTAATTTGATAATTCCATCTTCATTACTTAGCTGATCACTTGTAGATGAGATTTCTATGAACTTCATTGCGCCTATATCCATAAGGTCTCCGATCTTTTCCTTATACATGGCTGTACGTGGTTGGGTGGATACAAGAACTGTATTTACCATTTCTCCATAAAGACGTAGGCTAATCTCGATAACAGAATCTTCGTATCTGGTCTTTGGTGTATATTCTACTAATGTGGATCTCTTGAGCAAAGTGGATATTTGATCTACTTCCGGGATATTCTCGATATCTTCTTCCGAGTGTAGTGGTTTTGTGAATACCATTCCTTCTATGAGATAATCTCCAAGCTTTTCCCTTGGCACTGTCCTGAAAGCCTGAAACATCAAAAAACCAGCAGCTGCAAAGATAGCAATGTAAACAGAACTCCAAAATCCTAAGAACAGGAATATCGTTTCAGTAATATCTGTATCCTGTGAACTTATTGCAATAGAAGGGAAGATTGCTGATGTGATAAGGAATATAGATGTGAGTGCAAGAAGCAACCAGGCAATGGATCCTCTTTTTGTTTCTAAGTATACTTTCACCCAGTAATATATAGCCGCAAATCCACATGCCATTGATATGGAAATGAAAATAATGTGTATTATCGTTATATCTGGAGTTAACATCCTGTTGCCACCTATATTTTGTACTCAGCACATATATTAAACTAATTATATATATCAATATGTTTTTATGCCTTTGATTGCACTCTTGACAGTAAGTTCTCCGTTTTCAGTGTCAAGTATTATAGTACGTCCATAATTAAGTCCTGTATCCTGTGCAATAATGGGAATTTTAAGTTCTTTTAGCGTTTCTTTTGTAGCAGTCACATTTCGTTCTCCTATATTGAGCTGAGCGTTGGAATTGAAAGAAAACATACTTGCACCACCTGCGATCTTGGCAATTGTCCTGTGTTTATAGGCTCCCAGGTCAACCATACCGTCAATTAGTGCAGGTATGCCTGTGTCTGCAAATTTAGCAATGTTCTCTTTTGACCTTGCCTGCTCAATACTGGGGAGCATAATGTGTACCATCCCGCCAACGCCAGTGCTTTTATCGTACAGCGAAATGCCTACACATGACCCAAGTCCAAGAGTCGTTATTTTTTCAGGTTTTTTCGCTACTGCGCTATCGGCCATTCCCACTATAATCATGCTTATCTCGTACGCATTTCTTCTATCTTTTCAAGTACAGATTGTAATGAAGCTGAATCAAGTAACATGTACATGTCACCGCTCATACTATGGTATTTATCTTCACCCACAACTTCAAAAAGGGTAGTTAAGCCGAAAATATGGTCGATTTTCCCATTCATATGCAGCTTTGCTTTTTTGAATATCTCATTAGAGTTTCCTTCAGATACTATTGGAATAGAAGGTATGATCGAAAGATTGAGGAACTTCGAAAGAGCATTGTAGTAACTTCCTGCAAGTATATTGGTAACTTCAATAAAAGCTGAAGTTTTCATATAATTATCCTCCTCGGAATTTTCTTTGAGAAGCATTTCAGATAATGCCTCAGAATGTTGTTTTCTGATTATGAGTATGAACCCTCCGTTCATATCACCCATTACCCTCACAATAGCTCCAATCCTGTCTTTGTTTGTGTCATTATTTATGTCTTGTACACTGAGCAATGTAAGGGCTGAACTGCTTACATTTATTGATTTATCGACAAGCTGTGAAAGAGCGGTGGTTGCATTTCCCATTCCTATATTTCCCACCTCGTTCAGTGCATCATAATAAAATTTATCAAGTACAATATTCATTTTTCTCACTCCTGTCAAATCATTTTATCGATCCGTTCAAGTATAATGTCCATCGAATCAGGATCGAACAAGGTCAGGAATATACCATTCATTCTGTTACCTTCGATCATGAACAATGTATCAAAAAGTAGTGCATGCTCTGCCTTTTCGCTCATTTCTATGAGTATATGGTCTATTATTGCACCCAGCATGTCAAAAGTCTGCATAGGAGGTGACAACTTTATATTCAGTCCAAGAAAATTTGAAAGGGAGCTGACATAGGAACCTGCAAGGATATTGCCAACCTCTTCTATCAGGGACTGGTTAAGAGGGCTCATAATATCGACATCTACCTCAGTGGTAATTGTCTTGCATATTGTTTCAGTGGCTTCTTGGGGAAGCATCATCATTATGTATCCTTCTACATCCCCTGCTACATGCATAATTACTCCTGATACAATAGTATCAGCTCCGCCTGCAACATTCGGTACTTTCTCTATCAATTCTACTTTGAGTCCCGGTACTTCTATCTTAATCTCTTTTGAGATCATTTTTGAAAGAGAAGTGACAGCATTACCAACGCCTATATTGACTACTTCTCTTAATGCACTGATCTGTAACTCAGTCAGATTTGATATTTTATCTTTCATGCGTTCTCTCCTGAATCATATTTTAGATGTGTTGTCACTTCTAACAAAGCATCGATGTCATTTCTGGTATATTCGCTCCTTTGAATTGAAAGCTTTGAACTGGTCTTTAGAAGGTCCTATCAAGGTCTCAGTTTTACCCATGACAAAAAATCCATCTTTACCCAATGCACTATAGAAATCCATGTAGAGTTGTTCCTGAAGTTCTTTCTGGAAATAGATGGTGACATTCCTACAGAACA